>NZ_JBHYOW010000004.1:0-14103 GCF_042745575.1 Nocardiopsis sp. NPDC058789 | reverse complement strand
GGGGGGGGGGGGGGGGGGGGGGGGGGGGGGGGTCCCCCCCGGTGGGGGGGGGGGGGGGGGGGCCGGGGGGCCCCCCCCCCCCCCCCCCCCGGGGCCTACGGCCCGATCAGACGCGCAGCCACGCCGAGGTCTCGGCGGCCAGGGTCAGCGTGCCCTCGGTCAGCGCGGCGCCGGGTCCACTGGACACCAGGACCTCACCGGAGGCGGGCAGCTCGACCACGTCCCCGGTCAGGTTCACCGCCACCCGAACACCGGGCTCGCGCTCGAAGTACAGGACACCCTCGGGCGCGTCCAGCCAGCTCATCGAGCCGTCGCCCAGGGCCTCCAGCTCACGGCGCAGGCGAAGAGCGGTGGTGTACAGCTCCAGGGTCGAGCCCGCCACGCCGCGCTGAGCCGCGCGGGTCAGCCCCGCCCACGCCTCGGGCACCGGCAGCCACGGCGTGCTGCCCTCGGGGCCGAAGCCGAACGGGGCGGTGTCGCCCTCCCAGGGCAGGGGCACGCGACACCCGTCGCGGCCCCGCTCGGTCCGGCCCGAGCGCTCCCAGGTGGGGTCCTGGAGGGACTCCTCCGGCAGGTCGGTGACCTCGGGCAGGCCCAGCTCCTCGCCCTGGTAGAGGTAGACCGAACCGGGCAGGCCCAGCATCAGCAGGGTGGCCGCCCGCGCGCGACGCAGGCCCTGCTCGCCACCGCCGAAGCGGGTCACGTGCCGGTTGACGTCGTGGTTGGACAGCACCCACGTGGTCGTCGCGCCCACGGCGCCGTTGGCCGCCAGGGAACCGTCGATCACCTCACGCAGGCGCGCGGCGTCCCACGGCGCGGTGAGGTACTCGAAGTTGAACGCCTGGTGCAGCTCGTCCGGGCGCAGGTAGCGGGCCACCCGCTGGGCGTCCTCCACCCAGGCCTCGGCCACCAGGGTCCGGTCGCCCGGGTACTCGGCGGCGATGCGCGACCACCGGCGGTAGATGTCGTGGACGCCCTCCTGGTCGAAGTAGGGCAGCGAGGTGCTGCCGTCGAGCAGGTCGGCCTTGGCGTCCGGGTCGATGTCGGGCAGCGCGGGGTCCTTGACCATGCCGTGCGCGACGTCGATCCGGAACCCGTCCACCCCGCGGTCCAGCCAGAAGCGCAGGACGTCGTCGAACTCGTCGTGCACCTCCTGGTTGTTCCAGTCGAAGTCGGGCTGCTCGGAGTCGAACAGGTGCAGGTACCACTGCTCGGGGGTGCCGTCGGCGGTCTTGAGACGGGTCCAGGCCGGGCCGCCGAAGATCGACTTCCAGTTGTTGGGCGGCTCCGCGCCGTCGGGGCCGCGGCCCTCACGGAAGACGTACCGGGAGCGCGCGGCACTGCCGGGTTCGGCGGCCACGGCCTCGCGGAACCAGCGGTGCGCTGAGGAGGAGTGGTTGGGGACCACGTCGATGATCATCCGGATGCCCAGGTCGTGGGCGGCCGTCAGGAGCGCGTCGAAGTCCTCCAGGGTGCCGAACCGGGGGTCGACGTCGCGGTAGTCCGCGACGTCGTAGCCCCCGTCGGCCAGGGGGGAGACGTAGAAGGGGGTCAGCCAGATCGCGTCCACACCGAGCTCGGCCAGGTGGGGGAGTCGCTCGCGGATGCCGGTGAGGTCGCCTTCGCCGTCACCGTTGGAGTCGGCGAAGCTGCGCACGTAGATCTGGTAGATGGCCGCCTCGCGCCACCAGTGCGACTGGTCCTTCATCTGTGGGGGTCCTTCCGGATCATGGCTGCAAGTTCTTGCGCAAGATTACCGTTTACTTTCGTCCTTGTGACGGCAATCTCGACTAGAGTTGCCCGCATGGGTCCACGACTTGCCGACATCGCACGGCACGCAGGCGTCAGCGAGGCCACCGTCTCGCGGGTGCTCAACGACAAGCCCGGCGTCGGCAGTGACACGCGCAAGGCCGTACTCACCGCGCTCGACGTGCTGGGATACGAACGCCCCGCCCGGCTGCGACAGCGCTCCGCCGGACTGGTCGGCATGGTCATCCCCGAGCTGGAGAACCCGGTCTTCCCGATGTTCGCCCAGGCGGCCGAGGGCGCCCTCGCCCAGCGCGGGTACACCCCGGTCCTGTGCACCCAGACCCCCGGCGGGATATCGGAGGACGAGTACGTGGAACTCCTCCTGGAGCGCAACGTCTCCGGGATCCTTTTCGTCTCCGGCAAGCACGCCGACACCACCGCCTCACACGAGCGCTACCAGGCCCTGGTCTCCCGGCGGCTACCGATCGTGCTGGTCAACGGCTACACCGAGTCCATCCCGGCGGCCTTCATCTCCGCCGACGACCGCGAGGCCGGGCGCCTGGCCGTCAACCACCTCGTCGCCCTCGGCCACACCCGCATCGGCTTCACCAGCGGACCCGAGCGCTACGTCCCGGTCCGCCGCAAGCTGGAGGGCTACCACCGGGCCCTGGCCGAGCACGGCCTGGACGGCGACGACCTCGTCCAGCTCTCCCTCTTCGGCGTGGAGGGCGGCCACGCGGCGGCGGGCCGCCTCATCGAACGCGGTGTCACCGCCATGGTCTGCGGATCCGACATCATGGCCCTGGGCGCCATCCGAGCGGCCCGCCAGCACGGCCTGCGCGTCCCCCAGGACTTCTCCGTGGTCGGCTACGACGACTCCCAGCTCATCGCCTTCACGGACCCCCCGCTGACCACCGTGCGCCAGCCCGTCAACGCGATGGCCATGGCCGCCGTGCGGGCCCTGTGCGACGAGATCGCCGGCCACTCCGTCTCCCACGCCGAGTACGTCTTCGACCCCGAGCTGGTCGTGCGCGGCTCCACGGCGGCGGCCCCCGCCACGGTGCCCGGCCCGCCCGCGTCGGGGAGCCGCCTGGACGTCCCCTCCGCGCTGCGCCGCGACCCCCAGGACGTGACCCCCGGGGTCTGACCGGGGAGTGTCAGGGCACGTCGTCCGGTCGGTGACACTGGAGACATGCCATCCGTAGCCCTCGACGGCGAACCCGTGCCCCGAACCGGGGAGCTCCCCGACGCCTCACTCAGCGAGCTCGGCGGGCGCCCGCTCGGGTTCTACGTCCACGTGCCCTTCTGCGTCACCCGCTGCGGCTACTGCGACTTCAACACCTACACCGCCGACGAGCTCGTCTCCCGGGACGGCACCGCCACGGCCTCGCGTGAGACCTACGCCGGGCAGGCGGCCGCCGAGGTCGTCCTCGCGGACCGGGTGCTGACCGGCGACCGGCCCCCGGTCAGCACCGTGTTCGTGGGCGGTGGCACGCCCACCCTGCTCTCGCCCGAGGACCTCGGGCTCGTCCTGGGTGAGATCCGCGACCGCTTCGGGCTCACCCCCGACGCCGAGATCACCACCGAGGCCAACCCCGAGACGGTCGACCCCGACTACCTCGTCCGCCTCAGGGCCGCCGGGTTCACCCGCGTCTCCTTCGGCATGCAGAGCGCCCGACCGCACGTGCTGCGCGTCCTGGAGCGCGGCCACACCCCCGGCCGCCCCGAACAGTGCGTGACCTGGGCACGCGAGGCCGGGTTCGAGCACGTCAACCTCGACCTCATCTACGGCACGCCGGGGGAGAGCGACGAGGACTGGGCCGCCTCCCTGGAGGCCGCCATCGGCGCCGGGCCCGACCACGTCTCCGCCTACTCCCTGATCGTGGAGGACGGCACCCGGCTGGCCGCCCGCGTCCGCCGGGGCGAGCTCACCGAACCCGACGACGACGCCATGGCCGACCGCTACCTCATGGCCGACGAGGCCCTGGCCAGTGCCGGGTACAGCCCTTACGAGGTGTCCAACTGGGCCCGCACCACCGAGGGGCGCAGCGCGCACAACATGCTCTACTGGACCGGCGGCCACTGGTGGGGCGTCGGCCCCGGCGCGCACAGCCACGTGGGCGGGACCCGCTGGTGGAACGTCAAGCACCCGGCCGCCTACGCCGCGCGTCTGGCGGCCGGAGACAGCCCCGCCCAGGCCCGCGAGGTGCTCACCGAGGCCGAGCGGCGGTTCGAGCGCGTCCTGCTGGAGCTGCGCGTGGACGGCGGCTGCCCGCTGGAACTGCTGGACACCGCAGGGCTCGCCGCCGCCGAACGCCTGGTCGGTGAAGGACTCCTCGACCCGCGAGCGCACACCGAGGGGCGGGCCGCGCTGACCCGGCGGGGCCGCCTGCTCGCGGACGCCGTGGTCCGCGACCTCACCTGAGACTCGGACGAAGGAGGGGCCCGGCACGATGCCCGGCCCCTCCTTCACGCGTGGATCAACGGGCTACTTCACCCAGGTGACATCCATCGGGTACCGGGACCACTCGCCCCGGTCCACCGCCGACGCCGCGCGGAAACCGGAGACGATCGAGAAGATCACCAGACCGATCAGCCCGAGGAAGCCGATCAGGACGATCGTGAGGACCCACGAGATCATGTAACCGATCAGCATCACCAGCTGGAAGCTGAGCGCCCGAGCGGCCTGGTCACGGACGTAGGGCGACTCGTCCTTCTTCGAGATGTAGACGATGAGCGGCAGGATCCAGCCGAGGAAGCCGCCGCCGATGTGGGCGAGCTTCGCGGAGCTGCGCTCCTCCGGGGTCGGCACGTAGGCGCCGTAGCCCTGCGCACCCGGCTGCTGGTAGCCGCCGTACGGGCCGCCGTGGGGCGGCGGGTAGCCGCCCGACTGCTGGTAACCGCCCTGGGGGTAGCCGCCGGGCTGCTGGTAGCCGCCCTGGGGCGGCGGCGGGTAGCCACCGCTCTGGGGGCCGTTGTACGGAACGGGAGGACCACCGGGGACACCACCCTGCTGCGGGTAGCCGGGAGGGGGCGGGTAGCCCCCGGACTCCCCCTGACCGTAGGGATCGTGGGGGTTCGGGTTGTTCGGATACGACATGGTGGTTCCTTGGTGTGTGGGCGCGCGTGACTACTTCAGGAGGCGGATGCTCACGGGGTAGCGGGACCAGGCTCCCCTGTTGGCTCCGGAGGCTCCCAGAACGCCGAAGACGATGGAGACGATCCATACGAGGGCGATGAGCAGGTAGCCGATCCAGGACAGGCTGGGGAAAAAGATACCCAACCCGAAGAACGCGACGCCAGCGAGGACGTACGGGATCAGCATAGTGATCTGGAAGTTCGCCGCTTCCGACGCGTGGTGGCGGATGAACGGTGACCGCCCGCGCCTGGCGAAGTAGATCGCCAGCGGCGGGATCCAGCCGAGGAAGGCGATGACGAACCCCGACAGGTGCGCGAGCATCGAGACCAGGACGTCGTTGTCGCCACCGGCGGGCTGCGCGCCCGGGGGCTGGCCGTAGGCGGCCTGCTGCGGCTGCTGGAACTGCTGCCCGTAACTGGCCTCGGGGTGGAACTGCGGCTGCTGGGGCGCCTGGGGCTGTCCGTACGCCTGTTCCGGCGGCTGCCCCCATGCGGGCTGGGCTCCGCTCACCTGCTGGTCGTGGGGCTGGATCCGCGGCTGGCCGCCGGTGTGCTGTGCCCATCCAGACTGCGCCTGCTCGTGGGGTCCTCCCCACGCGGGTTGCTGCGGGGCCTCGGGCTGGCTTCCGGCGGCCTGCCCCCAGCCGGTCTGGGCCTGGGGCTGCCCCCACGCGGGCTGCTGGGCCTGCGGCTGCCCGCCGGTGTGCTGCTGCCAACCCACCTGCGCCGACCCCTGCTCGTGGGCCTGGCCCCACCCGGGCTGCTGCGCCTGCGGGGGCTGGCCGTACGCCTGGGGCTGCTGGGGGTGGGCTTGCTGGGCCTGCGGCTGCCCCCACGCGGGCTGAGCTCCGCTGGTTTGCTGGGCCTGCGGCTGCCCGCCGGTCGCCTGTTCCCAGCCGGGCTGGAGGTGGGGCTCCTGCGGGTGGGCGGGTTGGGCCTGTGGTTGTCCCCATCCGGCCTGGGCCCCGTTGACCTGCTGGGTTTGGGGTTGCCCGCCGGTCGCCTGTTCCCAGCCGGGCTGGGCCTGGGGGTACGGGGCCGGCGCCTGCTGGTGCGGTGGTCCCCACGCGGGCTGAGCTCCGCTGACCTGCGGGTCCTGGGCCTGCGGCTGCCCCCACCCGGGCTGGGCGCCGCTGCCCTGCTGGGCCCCGTGGGGATGGATCTGCGGTTGGCCGCCGGTGGCCTGCTGCCAACCCGGCTGGACCTGTCCCTGGTCGTGGGGCGTAACCCCTCCGGGCTGCTGAGCCTGGGTGTGGGTCTGGTGCGGCTGGTGCGGCTGCCCCCATCCCGGCTGCTCCGAGGGCTGCGGTGCCTGGACCTGGGGCTGGCCGTACGCCTGGGCCTGCTGGGAGTGGGCGGGCGGAGCCGCCTGGACCCCGGGCGGGCCCCATCCGGGCGACGGAGGCGTCTGCGCCGCGCCCTGTTCCCCGGCGGGCTGGTCTCCGCCGGCCTGCTGCTGCGGGGCGGGCTCCGCGGACGGCCTCCACCCGGGCTGCGCCCCGCTCATCCGCAGCGTCTCGGCGTCGGGGCGCACCCGCGGCTGACCGCCGGTCGACGGCTCCCCGGCGGGCCGCGCGCCGCTCTGCTGGTCGGGGTCCTGCGGCTGCTGCTGTCCCTGCGCGTCGTCCGGCGACGGACGGCTGGACGGGGTCTCGCTCATGCTCTTCCTTGACTCCGCTGTTGGGGGCGCTTGCTGTGCCCGAACGAGTCGGGCCGTACCGACGACCGCGGAGGGCCGGAGGCCGGGAGGCCTGAGGGAGACGGGGAACGACGTTCCGAGGGTCCCATCAGACCATGTGATCGCGACAATCCTAGTGTTACGGAGCGTGCGGGCCCGTGACGAAGTCGATGAGCTCCTCCACCCGCCCCAGCAGGGAGGGTTCCAGGTCCCCGTAGCCACGGACCGAGCCGAGGATGCGACGCCAGGCCTCACCCGTCTCCATCCGCCACCCCAGGGCGTCCACCACGCCCTCCTTCCAGGGCTGACCCCGGGGGATCTCGGGCCAGGCCCCGATTCCCACCGCGCCCGGGCGCACCGCCTGCCACACGTCCACATAGGGATGGCCGACCACGAGGACGTCCGCGCCCCGGACGCGCTCCGCGATCCGGCTCTCCTTGGACCCCGGCACCAGGTGGTCCACCAGGACCCCCAGACGGCGCCCCGGTCCCGGCGCGAACTCCGCCACCACGGCGGGAAGGTCGTCGACTCCCTCAAGGAACTCGACGGCCACTCCCTCCACGCGCAGGTCGTGGCCCCAGACCTTCTCCACCAGCTCGGCGTCGTGCGCGCCCTCCACGTAGATCCGGCTCTCCCGAGCCGTGCGCGCCCGCGCGTCGGTCACCGCGATCGATCCCGAGGCGCTGCGCAGCGGCCCCCTGGGCTCCGCCGCCGGACGCACCAGCGTCACCGGCGCACCGTCCACGAGGAAGGCGGCCGGGCCCAGCTCGAACACCCTGCGGCGCCCGTCCCGGTCCTCCAGGGTCACGGCGGCCTTGTCCCAGGACACCACCGCGCCGCAGAAGGTCTCGTCGGCGTCCTCCACGACCAGGTCACGACTGAGGGGTATCTCGCGTACCGCGCCCTTCCTCGGTCGTCGCCAGTCTCCCGCCAGAACGTCGCGGCCGTAACGGCCGGTTCCCTTGGTAACCACGGTGGTGCAGTCTACTGGTGACACACTCGGTAATCCCGTTGGCGGGTGGCGCACGTCGCGGCTCGGTCAGGGAAGAAGCACCCCCCGTCTCCGTGTTACCGCGTGCGGGTAGCCGTGCCGGTTTGCGGCCGGGCATAGAATTAGCACTGAGGACCTTGGAGTGCCAGGAGGTGGCGAGTTGCTGGATGAGCGCAAGCTCGCGGTCCTGCGTGCGGTCGTCGAGGACTTCGTCAACACCAACGAACCCGTGGGTTCGCGGGCGTTGGCGGACCGTCACCCCCTTGGTGTCTCCCCGGCGACCATTCGCAACGACATGGTCGCCCTCGAGGAGGACGGCTACATCGCCCAACCCCACACCAGTGCGGGACGGGTGCCCACCGACAAGGGGTACCGGCTCTTCGTGGACCGGCTCTCCTCCGTCAAGCCGCTCTCGGCGGCCGAACGGCGCGCTATCGAGTCCTTCCTCGGTGGTGCCGTGGACCTCGACGAGATCGTCGCCCGCACGGTGCGTCTGCTCGCGCAGCTCACCCGGCAGGTCGCGATCGTCCAGTACCCGTCGCTGACCCGCTCGTCGGTGCAGCACGTGGAACTGGTGCCGCTCGGCGGTCAGCGCATCATGATGGTCGTCATCACCGACACCGGACGGGTCGAACAGCGCGTCATCGACGGGCTGGGATCGGTCAGTGAGACCGTGGTGGACGACCTGCGCACCATGCTCAACCGCGCCATCGCGGGCAGACACCTCGGTGACGTGCCGGACGCGGTGGAGGACCTGCCCGCCCAGGTCGCACCGGAGGACCGGCCCGTCGCGGTCGCGGTCCTCTCCGTCCTGCTGGAGAGCCTCGTGGAGAGACACGAGGAGAAGATCGTTCTGGCGGGCACCGCCAACCTGGCCGCGGTCGACTTCGCGGCCAGCCTGCGCGAGGTGCTCGAGGCGCTGGAGGAGAACATGGTCCTCATACGACTCCTCGGTGAGGCCAAGGACCCCTCCATGCTCACGGTGCGCATCGGCGCGGAGAACTTCCACGAGGGCCTTCGATCCACTTCCATCGTGTCGGCTGACTACGGCGTGGGAAACCAGTCGCTGGCCAAGATCGGAGTGGTGGGCCCCACCCGTATGGACTACCCAGGGACGATGGGCGCCGTCCGTGCGGTGGCCCGGTATGTCGGACAGATTTTGGCAGGACAGTAACTCAGTGGCCAGAGACTATTACCAGGTTCTCGGGGTGCGTCGCGACGCGTCCAAGGACGAGATCAAGAAGGCGTACCGGCGGCTCGCGCGCGAGCTCCACCCGGACATCAACCCGGACCCCGCCACCCAGGAGCGCTTCAAGGAAGTGACCCAGGCCTACGAGGTCCTCTCCGACGAGAACAAGCGTCGGATGTTCGACATGGGCCAGGACCCCTTCGCCCCAGGTGGCGGCGGCGGTGCCGGAGGTTTCGGCAACGCGGGCGGGTTCGCCTTCGACGACATCATGAACGCCTTCTTCGGCGGTGGACAGCCCGGCGGGCGCGGCCCCCGGGAACGGGTCCGGCGCGGGCGCAGCATCAAGATCCGCATCGAGCTCGACCTCGTCGAGACCGCGTTCGGGGTCAGTCGGGAGATCACCTTCCCGACCGCGATCCTGTGCGAGACGTGCCAGGGCGAGGGCACCGCGGCCGGTTCGCACCGGACCACCTGCGACATGTGCCACGGCCAGGGCGAGGTCTCCCAGGTCACGCGCTCCTTCCTCGGGCAGGTCATGACCTCGCGTCCCTGCCCGCAGTGCTCCGGCCAGGGTTCGGTCATCACCAACCCCTGCGGCGACTGCGCGGGCGAGGGCCGGGTCCGGGAGAAGGTCACCCGCACCGTCAAGATCCCCGCCGGTGTCGACGACGGCACCCGCATCCAGCTCGCGGGTGAGGGTGAGGTCGGCCCCAACGGCGGACCGCGCGGCGACATCATCCTGGAGATCGTCCAGAAGCCCCACCCGACCTTCGAGCGTCGCGGCGACGACCTGCACTGCACCATCACCGTCCCCATGACGGCGGCGGCGCTGGGCGCCTCGTGCGCGTTCGACACCCTCGACGGCACCGAGAACATCGACCTGCGTCCGGGCACCAACTCGGGCCACGTCATCACCCTGCCGGGCAAGGGTGTCACGCACCTCGACGGGGGCGGCCGGGGAGACCTGCGCATCCGTGTGGACGTGGAGACCCCGGGCAAGCTGGACGAGGAGCAGGAGGCCCTGCTGCGCAAGTTCGCCGAACTGCGCGGGGAGGACCAGAACCCGGGTCGCTTCAGCCCCGGCCACGGCGGCTTCTTCTCCAAGATCCGCGACGCCTTCGGAGCCAAGTGACCCCGCCGGTCTTCCTGGTCGGGACCGCCGCGCTGGCGGGCGACCGGATCCGACTGGACGGTCCGGAGGGCCGCCACGCCGTGGCGGTCCGGCGCATCCGCGAGGGCGAGACCGTCGACCTGTCCGACGGTCTCGGCCTGCGCGTGCGCTGTGAGGTCGACGAGGTCGTCGGCAAGGACGCGCTCGTCTGCCGTGTGGTGGAGCGCCGGAGCGAACCCGAGCCCCGACCCCGGATCACCGTGGTGCAGGCCCTGCCCAAACGGGACCGGGGCGAGCTCGCCGTCGAGATGATGACGGAGGCCGGGGTCGACGTCGTCGTGCCCTGGTCCGCCGAGCGCTGTGTCACGCAGTGGAAGGGCGACCGCGGAGCCAAGGCCCTGGCCAAGTGGCGGGCGAGCGCCCGGGAGGCGGCCAAGCAGGCCCGCCGCGCCCGGACGCCCGAGGTCACCGAGCCGCTGGACCGCAAGGGGGTGTCCGCCCTGCTGGCCGGGGCGGACCTCGGCGCGGTCCTGCACGAGGAGGGGGCGCGTCGGCTGTCCTCGCTGCCCCTCCCGGAGGAGCCCCGCGGTACGGGGATCGTCCTGGTGGTCGGCCCGGAGGGCGGGATCTCCGAGGCCGAACTGGCCGCCTTCGACGAGGCCGGGGCGGTGCGGACCCTGCTGGGGCCCTCGGTGCTGCGCACCTCCACCGCCGGGGTGGCCGCGCTGTCGGTCCTCCAGGCCCGTACGGGACGCTGGTGAGCGGGTACGGGGTGGCGCGGCGCCACCGACCGTGAACGCGAGCACGACGAAGGGCCCGTGGGAGATCCCACGGGCCCTTCGTCGTGTCCGTCCGAGTGGGGCCGGGGGTCAGCTCGCGCTGGCCCCGTCCTCCTCACCGTTGCTCCCGGATCCGTTGCCGGGGTCCTCGGTGCCCTCACCCGGGTCGGGGTCGCCACCGTTCCCGGGGCTGGTGGGCTCGTCGGTGGGCTCTTCCTTGGGTTCGTCGGTGGGGGCGCAGGTCTCCCTGACGTCCCGCTCCTCGTCCTTGCTCTTCCCGTCCTGCGCACGAGTGTCGTCCGTGGGGACCGGTGTGAGCTCCTCGCCGGGCGGGCACGAGGCGGTGGACTCGAACCCGTCGTCCTCGGAGGAGGAGGGCGAGCTGTCCGGGCTGGGCGGGCCCTCGGGGTCCTGGTCCGTCTCCTCCGCCGGCTTGCTGGTGCCGGAGGTGGAGTCGGTCGAGGGATCGGGGGCCGCCACGCCGCCGTTGCCGTCGGCGTGGGCCTCGGGCGGGGTGCCCTCGCGGTCGGCGCCGGCCGGGACGATGTCCAGGACCTGTTCACGGACCTGGGGGCTCGACATGATCACCGACGCGACGATGAGGACGGCCGCCGCGACGGCGGCCACCGGTCGGAGCCACGGCAGCCCGAACCACGCCGAGCCGCGTTGGTGCTCGGTGCGCTCGCGGATGAGGTTGAGTCCTTCGGCCGACGGGGTCATCTCGTCGGCCTCGGCGCGGAGTATCTGACGGAGTTGGTCCTCGAACTCCGATTCGTTCCTGTCGTTGGGGCTACTCATGACGTCTGCTCCAGTACAGAGCGAAGGGAGGAGATGCCACGCGAGGTGTGGCTCTTGACCGCGCCTCGACTGATGCCCATGGCGTCCGCGATCTGTGCCTCGGACAGGTCGCCGTAGTACCGGAGCACGATGGCCTCTCGCTGACGGGTGGGTAGCTTGCGCAACGCGGTGATGACCGCCTCGCGTTCCAGCAGGTTCATCGCCCCGTGCTCGGCACTGGGTGCGTCGGGCAGGGCCTTCGGGGCGTGCTTCTCGACGACCGCCCTGTGGCGCAGAACCGACCTCGCCTTGTTCACGACTGCCTGGCGGAGGTAGGAGAGGGCCTTGTTCGGGTCCCTGAGGCGCCGCCAGGCACCGTGCATGGCGACGAAGGCGTCCTGGACGACCTCCTCGGCGGTCGCGTGGTCCCTCACGAGCAGGGCGGCGAGCCGAACGAGCGGACGGTAGTGCTCCCGGTAGAGCTCCGTCACGGCGTGGTCAGCGTCCCACTCGACCGAGAGCGGCGCCGTGGTGGCTTTGGCCACCAAGGTTTCTGTCGTCACATCAGTTCGACGCACACCCTTGTCGCGGGGTTTACGAAAGGGCATACCTCTTCATTTCCAGTAGACGTGCGTTCCGATCCGAACACGTCGGACGTGGCAGAACGGCGGGCGTGTCCACAGCCTGACGCGCACGGGCCCAAAGACTACCGCGCCCCGATCGGTCGCTGGAGGGGATCGTGGATCGGAAGGGTTGCGGAAAGGTTGAGGGTTCATCTCCTCATACCCCGTGTACCTGCGGTGTTCCGCGCACCTGCGGCATCATGGGCACCGGACAATTCCGATGACCCGAGAAGCGGCGCCGCCACCGAGCGCGGGCCGCGTGACGGAAGGCGAGCGATGGTCGACCCCGACTGCCTCTTCTGCAAGATCGTGAAGGGCGAGGTCCCTGCGGACATCGTCCGCGAGGGGGAGCGCACGGTCGCGTTCCGCGACATCAACCCCCAGGCGCCCACCCACGTCCTGGTCGTCCCGCGCGAACACGTCGCGGACGCGGCCACGGCCGCCGCCACCGACACCGGACTGCTGGACGCCCTGGTCAGGGACGCCCACGAGGTGGCCAAGGCCGAGGACGTGGTGGACTCCGGCTACCGGATCGTCTTCAACACCGGCGCCGGGGCCGGGCAGACCGTCTTCCACCTGCACGCCCACGTGCTCGGCGGTCGCGGCCTGAACTGGCCCCCCGGGTAGGGGCGGAAATATCCCATCGAGCCCGCGGGGCCCTCGTTGGTAGACTCGGGGACGGGCCCCACCGGCCACTTCGGTTGTCCCACACACCCCTGGTGACCGTGCTCGACACCGACCCGGTGTGCGGCCCGTCCGCGAGGAACCCCGGGCGACCCAGGCCCCGGGGCCGTGACCGAAGGGTAGGACAGCGGCCGCAAGGCCACACCATGGCCGAGTCAACTCACACGCACCAGGACCAGGAGACCCAGGTCAAGGTCGTGGTGCCGGACGAACACACGATGATCAGCCTGCTGGGCTCGGGGGACGAGCTCCTCCGCGCGCTGGAGCGGTCCTTCAAGAGCGACATCCACGTCCGCGGCAACGAGTTCACCATCAGCGGGACCCCCGAGGAGACGGCCGTGGTGGTCCGCCTCGTGGAGGAGCTGATCGAGCTCGCCAAGAGCGGCACCCACGTCACCCCGGACACCATCGAGCGCATGATCCACATGCTGCGCTCACCGGGCAAGGAACGTCCCGCGGACGTGCTGACCACCAACATCCTGTCCAACCGGGGCAAGACCATCCGCCCCAAGACGCTGAACCAGAAGCGGTACGTCGACATCATCGACGAGCGCACCGTGGTGTTCGGCATCGGCCCGGCGGGCACCGGCAAGACCTACCTGGCGATGGCCAAGGCGGTGAAGGCCCTCCAGGACAAGGAGGTCAACCGGATCATCCTGACGCGGCCCGCCGTCGAGGCGGGTGAGCGCCTGGGCTTCCTGCCCGGCACGCTCTACGACAAGATCGACCCCTACCTGCGTCCGCTCTACGACGCCCTGCACGACATGCTCGACCCGGACTCCATCCCCAAGCTGATGGCCGCCGGAACCATCGAGGTCGCCCCCCTGGCGTACATGCGTGGACGTACGCTCAATGACTCCTTCATCATCCTGGACGAGGCGCAGAACACCTCGCCCGAGCAGATGAAGATGTTCCTGACGCGGCTCGGCTTCGGGTCCAAGATCGTGGTCACCGGTGACGTCACCCAGGTGGACCTGCCCGGGGGGCAGACCAGCGGGCTCCGGACGATCGAGAACATCCTGCGTGATATCGATGACATCGCCTTCTGCCGACTGACCAGTGAGGACGTCGTCCGGCACCGGCTGGTGGGCCAGATCGTCGACGCCTACGGCCGCTACGACGCCGCTCAGGGCGGACCGGGCGGCGGCGACCGGGGCCGGCCGGGACCGCGCGGCGGACGTCGCCGGGGCGGCGACACCCCGAAGGACCGGGCCGACGGCGCCGAGGGCCCCGAACACCGGGCAGACTGAGGAGAAGTACGTAGTGACACCGGCCGGGGGGGGCCCCCCCCCCCCCGCCCCCCCCCGGCGGGGTGGGGGGCGAACCCCCGGACCGCGGGGGCGCCCACCCCCCCCCCCCCCCCCAAAAAAAACAAGGAGAAACA
>NZ_JBHYOW010000003.1:129037-447639 GCF_042745575.1 Nocardiopsis sp. NPDC058789 | reverse complement strand
ATTTATATACACTCTACTTGGCGCCGGCGGTTTCTTTTTTTTATAAGACCACCCCACCCCCCCCCCCCCCCCGGTTACACGGGGGGGCCCCCCCCGCCCCCCCGCGCCGCGTACGCGTGCCGTCCCACCTTGGTCGCCCGGAAGCGCCCGGCCCCGGCCACCACGAAGCTGCCCGACATCACGGTGTCACCGGCCTGCTTGAGCACCGGGTCGGCCTCACCCGTGAGCAGCGACTCGTCGACCTCCAGCCCCCCGGCCCAGGTCACGACGCCGTCCACCACGACCTGGTCCCCGACCCCGACCTCCAGGACCTCGTCCAGGACGATCTCCTGGGTCGCGACCCGGATCGTGGCGCCGTCGCGTACCACCCGGGGACGCGCGGCGTTGACGATCGCGAGCTGGTCCAGGGTGCGCTTGGCCCGCAGTTCCTGGACGATGCCGATCAGTGTGTTGATCACGATGACCATCGCGAACAACCCGTCCTGGACCGGCCCGATGACCGCGATGATCGAGAAGAGCACCGCGATCATCGCGTTGATACGGGTGAAGACGTTCCCCCGGATGATCTGCCCGACGCTGCGGCTCGCCCGGACGGGGACGTCGTTGGTCCGCCCGCCCGCGACACGTTCCGCGACCTCCTGACTCGACAGACCCCGCTCCGGGGGCGGCCCCAGGAGCACGGACCGGGCCGACACGGGCTCGGTCGGGATCGGGCCCCGCGGGGACCGGTCGGTTTCTTCGGACACGAAGGACTCCTGATCGGGAGGGCGAAGGGGACGGGAGCGGTGAAACCCCCGCTCAGCCGGGCCCCGGCGTCGACGCACACAAGACTAGGGAGCCCCCAGAGTAGACGCGCACGTCCGTCGGCGCCGTGGGGTGCGGGTGACTCTTCACCCTGGGGCCAGCACCACCCTGACCAGGGATCGTGTTCGGGGGGTTCGCGTCGTAGAGTCCATGGCAAGGGATCCGAACGCGTGGGAGACAACGAGATGTGCACGGTGATCGTCGGTTTCGATCCGGACGCCAGGACACCGCTGGTCGTCGCCGCGCTGAGGGACGAGATGAGGTCACGCCCCTGGGCGTGGCCCGCGCCGCACTGGCCCGAGCGGCCGCACCTGGTCGGCGGACGCGACCAGCTCGCCGGAGGGACGTGGCTGGCCGTGGACCCCCACAGGCGACGGATGGCCGCGCTGCTCAACGGGTGGCCGTGGGACGGCACCATGCCGTGGGAGGGCACCTACCCCGCCAGCCGGGGCGACCTGCCCCTCAGGGCGCTGGCCACGCAGAACCGTGACCCCCTCGCGGGCGAGGACCCCACCCTCTACGCCCCCTTCCACCTGCTGGACGCCGACGCGCACAGGGCGACCCTGTACAGCTGGGACGGGCGATGCCTGGACATCCGCTCCCTGCCCCGGGGCGTGACCACGCTGGTCAACACGGGCCTGGATCCCGCCGATCCCCGGGCCGCCCGCCACACGCCGGAGTTCGCCAGGACCCGCCCGGACCCGGACCTGTCGAAGGCGAACGACCCGGAGGAGGTCTGGGGGGAGTGGCCCGGCCTCATCGGCAGGGCGGCCCACCAGCGGCCGCGCTCGGCGGGCACCACCCCCGGGGGCGACCCCACGGCCCTGATCGCGCACGCGGACCTGGGCGACGGCCAGGTGTGGGCCACCGGCTCCGTGACTCTCGTCGCCCTGGACCGCGACACGGTCCGCTACGCCTTCACCGACACCCCCGCCGCCCCCGAACCCTGGAAGATGATCGACCTCCCGTAGCGGTGGGTCCGACTGACACGACGTGAGGCCCCGCCCTCAGGGGGGCGGGGCCTCGACGCGTGAGAGGGGTGTCAGGCCGTCAGGAGGAAGGCCAGTACCGCGAGGAGTGTCACCGAGGCGAACGCGGTCAGGGCGATGAGGGCGTTGGCGCGGAAGCGCTCCGCGTCATCGGGGGAGAAGGGGCCGTGATCGGACTGGTTCATGCCCTCATTCTGCCGTGTCCCCCATGGGTCTAGTCCAGGGAGTAGACGCGGACGTAGTCCACGCGCATCTCCTGCGGCAGCTGGGTCGTACCGTCCGGGTAGCCGGGCCAGTCGCCGCCCACGGCCACGTTGAGGATCATGAAGAACGGCTGGTCGAACACCCACGGGTTCCCACGGGTGTCCGCGGCCGTGTAGGTCTGGTAGGCGATCCCGTTCACCGACCACGTGATGGAACCGGGCCTCCAGTCGACGGCGAACGTGTGGAAGGTGTCCGCGAACGACCAGGCCTGCGGGTGCATGTAGGAGCCGGTGAGCGGGTTGCCGCCGAAGTAGCCCGGGCCGTGGAGGCTGCCGTGCACCAGGTGGGGTTCGCGGCCGATGTTCTCCATGATGTCGATCTCGCCCGAGTCCGGCCACGGCGTGTTCGGGAAGTTCGAGCCCAGCATCCAGAAGGCGGGCCAGATGCCCTGGCCACGCGGGATCTGGATGCGGGCCTCCACCCGTCCGTACTGGGGCTGCACCTTGTTCTGGGTGGTCATCCGGGCCGAGGTGTAGCCGCCGTCCGCCTCCCTGCGGGCCGTGATGACGAGGTGGCCGTTGCCGTCCAGGGCCGAGTTGGCCCGGCTGGACGTGTAGTTCTGGAGCTCGTTGTTGCCCCAGCCGTGGGCACCGGTCTCGTGGTTCCAGTTCGCGGGGTTGGGGGCGCTTCCGGCGGGACCGTCGAACTCGTCGGACCACACGAGTGTGGCTCGCATGTCGGACTCCGGGGCGGCGGTGGTCGTGGCTGTGGCGGTGGCGGGGGAGAGCAGGGCCGCGGCGGTGATGACCGCCATGAACAGGGCGCGGTGCATGGGCTACTCCGGGGGGAAACGCCACAGGGTACACCCAGAGTGGCCACCCTGTGACGGCTGGTATTGAAAAGTTACTTTACGTTCAGTAAGTCGGATGCACAAGCGGGTCTTTCTCGGAAGTTTTCCGAAAGCGCGTCATAGGCGTCGTGGGGGACCGTCTATCCCAGGAAAGAGTTCGACGATCCACCGAGGAATCCACATGCTGAGCGCCCACGCCGTCCCCGCGCCCCTGTTCGACCCCGCCGACCTGGTGGGGCAGTGGGTCAGGCTGCGGGAGGACGGCACCGTCGGGCTGCTGACGTCCGCCGACCACACCGGCTGGACCCTGCGCACGCCGACCGGGGTCGTCTCGGCACGGGGACGCCTGGCCGCCGAGCCGGTCACCCGGCGGACCGAGGCCCGGCCGGTCCGCCGACGCCTGCGCGCGGTCATGGACGACCCGGCCTTCCCTGGCGCCGCCGACCTGGATCTCCTCGACCTCCAGCTGGCCGCCCACCCGTGATCGCCGGTGCGTCGCGCGCCCTCGGCCCGAGCCCGTCCGACTAGGGTGGACAGCGAGGTCGAGGGCACACCGCGGCGTGAGCCACGACCTAAGGAATGCGTAAACCCCCTGTGTGATCGCGGCGTCTCTCTGAGAGACGGCGCACTCGCCGTCGGACACGCGTGGAACGCACGCGTACACAGCAGGGGGCACCACCATGGGCCGACACGGCAACCTCATCGAATCCGGAGCGTACTGGCTGCTCTACGTCGTCTCCTTCAGTGGCGCCCTCCTGCACTGGCGTCTGGGGAACGAACTCCTGGCGGCGATCTGCGCCGTGACAGCCGTGTTCAGCGTCCTTCTGATCGGACGGGTCCGGATCCTCGCCGCACCGCAGGAGCGGTGACGGTATTCCCTTCCCACCTGGGGGGATCATCACCTTCGACCCCACCCGCTATCTGTGCGTTTGTCGCGTGCACGTGCGGATAGGCTTCCCGGTATGCGTTCATGGTCTGCGCCTGACATCGTCCCCCTGCCGGGTTCCGGCGGCCCTCTCCGTATCCACGACACCGCGACCGGACGGATAAGGACGACCACGCCGGGCTCCACCGCGGGTGTGTACGCCTGCGGCATCACCCCCTACGACGCCGCCCATCTGGGGCACGCCTTCACCTACCTGACCTTCGATCTGGTCAACCGGGTGTGGCGGGACGCCGGACACGACGTCAACTACGTCCAGAACACCACCGACATCGACGATCCCCTGCTGGAGCGGGCCGAGGCCACCGGTGTCGACTGGCGCGACCTCGCCCACCGGGAGATCGACGTCTTCCGTGACGACATGGCCGCGCTGTCGATCATCCCGCCCACGTCGTACGTGGGCGTCGTGGAGTCCGTCGACCTCATCAGCGACCTCGCGGTCCGTATCCGTGAGAGCGGCGCGGCGTACGAGGTGGACGGCGACCTCTACTTCTCGGTCGAGGCCGCCACGAGGTTCGGCGAGATCAGCAACCTCAGCCGCGAGGAGATGCTCGGCCTCTTCGGTCAGCGGGGCGGCGACCCCGAGCGCACCGGAAAGAAGGACCCCCTCGACTGGCTGCTGTGGCGCGCCGAGCGTCCCGGTGAGCCCGCGTGGGACAGCCCCCTCGGACGCGGCCGTCCCGGCTGGCACATCGAGTGCAGCGCCATCGCCCTGGACCGGCTCGGCCCCTCGTTCGACATCAACGGCGGCGGCAGCGACCTCATCTTCCCGCACCACGAGATGGGCGCGGCCGAGACCCGTTGTGCCACCGGTCGGCCCAACGCCCACAACCACCTGCACGTGGGCATGGTCGGCCTGAACGGCGAGAAGATGTCCAAGTCGCTGGGCAACCTGGTCTTCGTGTCCAAGCTGCGGCAGGAGGGTGTGGACCCGGCCGTCATCCGGCTGGCCATGCTCGGCCACCACTACCGCACGCCGTGGGAGTGGACCGACGCCGAGCTGCCCGCCGCCACCGAGCGCGCCGAGCGCTGGCGCGCGGCGGTGGCCCTGGGCGCGGGTCCGGACGCGGCCCCGGTGCTGGCCGCGGTGCGCGCCGCGCTCGCTGAGGACCTGGACTCCCCGTCCGCGCTCGCGGCGGTGGACGCCTGGGCGACCGCCGCGCTGGGCGAGGGCGGCACCGACACGTCCGCCCCCGGCCTGGTGCGCACCACCGTGGACACCCTGCTGGGAGTCCGGCTCTAGGCCCGGGGCCCGCGCGGTACCCTCACACCTCCGTGCCCGTTCCCGTCCGGTTCGTCAGGGACGGGCACGGAGCCCGGTCTCACCTGGGCTGGGGCACCCCCGGCCCGGTGGGGGCGGTGAAGTCGGGAAAGTGAACGGTCTCCGCCTCGGGGCGCAGCCGCACCACCGGCACCCCGTTGACGGGGTCGGCCCCGATCCGCTCGTAGTCGTCGAGGCCGTCCACGTCGTGGCCCAGGCCCCGCATCAGCTCGGTCGCCGACATCGGGTGCTCCTGCGCGTAGTGGGCGAGCACCTGCCCGGACTCCCGCGCCGGGAGCGCCTCGGCCACGCCCCGCAGGCGGCGGTTGCCGATCTGGAACAGCACGCGGGGTTCCGCGCGGACGTTGCGGAACCACTGGGACCGGTTCCCGTACCCGGACGCCACGAGCACCGCCCCGGTGTCGTCGTTGCGGCCCAGGACCTCCAGAACCGCCTGGCGGGCCTCGCCGGTGGAGCGCCCCCGGTGGGTGAGCAGCACGAAGCGCCCGCCCAGGAGCGGTCCCAGACCCAGCCGGTAGATCCAGATCGGAGCGCGGTACAGTGCGCGCCCGAGTGGGTCGCGCGGGGGTTGGGCGAACGTCATCGAGGCCTCCTGAGCTGGGTTCCAGCGCCCGAGTGTAGTGAGCCGCCCGGTGCGGAGGAGGCGACGCCACGCCAACGGTCGGTGCCCGCTGCCATCATGCCGCCATGGACACCAGAGCTGACATCCTCCACTCCACCGACTGGACGAGGGCCTTCCACGCCTATGGTCCGGCCACCGACGCGCCGGAGTTCCTCGCCGGGCTGCTGTCCGAGCAGGAGGAGGTCCGGGAGCGGGCGCTGGGCTACCTGAACAGCGCGATCCTGCACCAGGGGACGGTGTACCCGGCCACCCCGCCCGTCGCTCTGTTCGTCGCCGGTGTGCTGGGGGAGCCGGCGGTCGACCTTCCGGTGGGGGACCCGTTCCGGGAGGCCGCGGGTTCCGCCGTCGAACCGCTGCGTCTGGGCCTGCTCGACTTCCTGGCCGACGTGGCCCGTGCCGTCGCGGAACGGGCCGCCGGTCGTTCGCTCCCCGAACTGGAGGGGCTGGCCGATCCGGGGGAGCGCCGGGGCGAGCTCGACGCCCTCCTGACCGGGATGGCCGACGGTGACGCGGAGGGTGAGGAGGAGATCTGGGAGGACCCGCTCCTGGACACCGTGTTCCACGCGGCCCTGCGTGACCTGTGGCGGGCCGCGCCGACGCTGCTCGGGGCGGTGCGGCCGCTGCTCACGCACGCGGACGGCCGGGTACGCCAGCGGGCGGTGACGACCACCGGCGCGCTGTGCCGACTGGTCGAGGAGCCCGAGGTGGACCTGTCGGGCGCGGCGGACCTCGCCGAGAACCGCGACGAGGGGGCGGCGATCGTCCTCGCCCTGGTGGAGGGCGGTGGGGACACCACCTCTTTCCTCGCCCATCCTGACCAGGCGATACGTGCCTGCGCCGCGCTCTCGGAGGGGCTGGCGGGTGACCCCGTGGCGGTCGGGGAGCTGCGCGCGGCACTCCTCGACCCGGCCGCGGCCGACGCCTGGTTCCGGGACCGTCCCGGGTACTTTCCCGGCCACGTCCGGTTCTCGCTGGTCGACGCCCTGGTGAGCCGTTCGGGATCCGAGGACGCCGCCGACCTCCTCCCGGTGTTCCGTGAGCTGGCGGCGACGGCTGGTCCGTTCAGCTGCGAGGCCGACCTGCGGGGGCTGCTCCGCCTGGCCCTGGGGGGCGCGGAGAGTGCCCCCGCACCCGAGGTCGCGGCCCCCACCGAGCTCCAGCGCGCCTACCTCAGGGCCGTGGTCGACAACGACCGGCTCTGGGACACGCGTGTCGCGAACGTCGCCCTCCTCCTGCGGAGCCTCGGCCTCCCCACGGCTCGCGAGGCCCTGGCGGCTCTGGCCGCCACCCCCTGATCACCGGGGCGCACCGGGCGTCGATGGGAGACTTGTCCGTCAAGGTCCGGTTCGGTGGTGAATATGGTGACCACCTGTGGCCATGACATCGCGGAATCGCCACCAACGCGGAGTGGGGCGTGATGGGATGGCGCCCATGACCACGACCACGACCAGTACCCCCACCCGGCCCAGCGCGGCGGCTGAGCTCATCGCCGACTTCGTCTCGACCGGCGGCCGACTCACCGACCGCGCCGACCTGGCCCGGTTCCTGAGGGAGCACCGACTCGTCACCGAGGGCGCCATCCCCATCACCCTCGCCGACCTCGACGAGGCCATCACGCTGCGCGACGGTATCCGCGCCCTGCTCGACCGCGAGAACGCACCGGACCCCGAAGCCCTCGGCCGCGCGCAGAAGGTCCTGGACGGGCTGCGCGTCACCGTACGGTTGGAGCCCTCCGAGGAGGCCGAGTCCCCACTGGCCCCCGCCGTCGTCGACGAGGTCCGCCGTGGCCTGGCCCGCGTCGCCGGAGCCTGGGCCGCCGTCCTCGCCACCGGCGAGTGGCGCCGCCTGTGTCCGTGAACTCCCGCCGCCCCGGTCGCGCGAGGCCGGGGCGGCGCCTCCGGCTCAGCCGAACAGCGAGGCCAGCGGACCTCTGCGCGGGCGCTCGGCCAGACGCCGCTCCAGGAAGGACTCCCACTGCGTGGTGACGTCCGCCAACCCGTAGTCGGCGGCCGAGGCCAGTGCCTCCGCTCCCATGCGGTGGCGCTCCTTCCGGTCCGCGACCAGGCGGTTGAGCGCGGCACCCAGGGCCTCGGTGTCCTGCGGCGGTACCAGCAGGCCGTTGCGTTCGTGGTCGATGATCTCCCTGGGGCCGTGCGGGCAGTCGAAGCTCACCACGGGAACCCCCACCGAGAAGGCCTCGATGATGGTCATCCCGAACCCCTCCACCCGCGAGCTCACCGCCAGCAGTGAGGCCTTCGACAGCTCACCCAGCATGTCCGTGGTCCGGCCCTTGAGGTCCACGTTGTCCTCCAGACCGAGGCGTCGCACCGTCTCGCGCAGCTCCTCGTCCCGGTCCCCGCCGCCGTGGATGTGCAGCCGCCATTCGGGGTGCTCCGCCACCACGTGCGAGAACGCCTCCACCAGCAGCGGGTACTGCTTGACCGGGGAGAACCGCCCGGCCGCAGCGATGATCGGGGCCTCCAGGGTGGAGCGGGGCGGCTCGCCCGGCTCCAGCGCGTTGGGCAGCGCGGTCAGCCAGCCCTCGGGGGACCGGAGCAGGTTCTGGTAGGCGCTCCGGTCGGACTCGGTGAGCACGCTCAGACCGCCGAGCTTCGGGTACGTCCTGGTGATCGCCGCGCGCACCTTGGAGTTGTGCTCGCCCAGGTTGAGGTGTTCCTGGCCGATGGTCAGGACGCGAGGGGGCGCCCACTCGGCCAGCAGCAGGTTGATCCCGGGGCGGGTCCCGATCACCACGTCGGCCTTGGTGGTGCGCAGGTAGCGGCGCAGCCCGGTGACCGACTCCGGCGTGTAGTTCTTGTTCCGGCGCCGCTCGGGCTCCGGCACGATCTGTTCGGCCTTTCTGAACCAGTGGTCCAGGACCCGTTGTCGGGGAAGTCTGAGCCGGGACTCGTCGGTCTCGTCGCTCAGGGGCACCAGGTCGACGTTCTCGTCGGGCGTGAAGAACGGTTTGCGCCGCTTGCGGACCAGACTGACGATCTCCACCTCATGGCGTGAGGCCAGCCCCCGAGCCAGGTTGTGCACGGTCCTCACCGTGCCGCCCATGGCGTAGCCGTTGGCGATGACGAATGCGATCCTCACAAGTTGCCCCAGACCCCACCCCGCGCGGTCGGGACGGGCACTTGTCCCAGGCCTCGGGGGATGGAGCCCCGCGTGGTTCCGGAGTGCGCGTACCCCCGTACCGCGCGCTTCGGGAACCTGGCCCAGTTCCCCCGATCCGCGAGCCATTATCCGCAAGGTAGCGATATCGGCCTAAAGATGAGGTAACAGAAAACCGGGACCTCGGTCCCGGGGGGTGACGGAGGTGCCCGGCCTCAGCCGTCGTCGCGGCGGCGCAGGTAGCGCTCGAACTCCTGGGCGATGGCGTCCCCCGTGGCCTCGGGCAGGTCCACCGTGTCCTTGGCCTCCTCCAGACCGCGCACGTAGGAGGCGATGTCCTCGTCCTCGGCGGTGAGGTCGTTCACCCCGGCCTCCCAGGACACGGACTCCTCCGGCAGGTCGCCCAAGGGGACCTCGGTCTCCACGAAGTCCTGGACCCAGCCCAGGAGGGCCAGGGTCGCCTTCGGGCAGGGCGGCTGCGCCACGTAGTGCGGGATGGCGGCCCACAGCGACACCGTCTCCACGCCCACGGCACTGAACGCCTCGTGCACGGCCCCCACGATCCCGGTCGGTCCGGAGTAGGTGGCCGCCTCCAGCCCGTACCGGGTGCCCAGCTCCACCGGGGAGCACATCCCGGTCACCGGGATGGGGCGGGTGTGCGGCGCGTCGGCCAGCAGCGAGCCCAGGACCACGGCGCGCCGGACCCCCAGCTCACGGGCGATGGCCAGCAGGTCAGCCGTGTAGGAGCGCCAGCGCATGTTCGGTTCGGGACCGCTCACCAGGACGACGTCGCGGCGCGCACCCGGGGGGCGGACCACCCGCACACGGGTGGTGGGCCACTCCATCTCGGTGAGCCTGCCGTCGGTCACCGTCATCCTCGGCCGGGTGACCTGGAAGTCGTAGTAGTCGTCCGGGGCCAGGGCGCACAGCTCGGTGGCGTTCCACTGGTCGGACAGGTGCGCCACGGCGAGGCTCGCGGCCTCACCGGCGTCGTTCCATCCCTCGAACGCCGCCACCATGACAGGCTCGACGAGCTCGCGGTCGAGCGGGATCATGGGCGGCCCCTTCCTGAAGACGGACCACACCACCCTATGGGGTGCCGAGCCGAGCGAGAAACCGTCGTGGGGGACCGACAACGCCTCCCCCACGCGTCACTTTGGGACGCCTGTCTCACGTGGCGAAACGCCCATGAGGTAACCTCGCGACCAGCGACTGACCAGGACACCGCTGTCCTCGGACGCCGAACCCGCCCCGCCCCGCGCCGCGGGTCGACCCAGCGCCGCAGGTCCCGTGCCAAGCATCACCGGGATCGAGCTGGGCCCCGCGGTGCCCCGAGACTAGAGTTGTTGAACATGAGAGATCGACGGACGTTCCGTGAAGCACTGTCCCAGCGAGTGATCGTGGCGGACGGGGCGATGGGCACCATGTTGCAGGCGCACGATCTCGACCTCGACCAGTTCGAGGGCCACGAGGGCCTCAACGACATCCTCAACCTCACCCGGCCCGACATCGTGCGGGACACCCACGCCGCCTTCTTCGAGGTCGGTTCCGACTGCGTGGAGACCAACACCTTCTCCGCCAACTACGGCGGTCTCTACGAGTACGGCATCGAGGACCGCACCTACGAGATCGCGGAGGCCGGCGCGCGCATCGCCCGCGAGACCGCCGACGCCTACGCCACCCCCGACCAGCCCCGGTACGTCCTCGGCTCGGTGGGGCCCGGAACCCGGCTGCCCACCCTGGGGCACGCCCCCTACACGTTCCTGCGCGACTACTACGAGCGCGCCGCGCACGGGCTCATCGACGGCGGCTCCGACGCCATCCTCATCGAGACCTGCCAGGACCTGCTCCAGGTCAAGGCCGCGGTGGTCGGCGCCAAGCGCGCCCGCGCGGCCCTGGGCCGGGACGTGCCGATCATCGCCCAGGTGAGCATCGAGACCAACGGCACCATGCTCATGGGCTCGGAGATCGGTGCCGCGCTCACCTCCCTGGCCCCGCTGGGCATCGACGTGATCGGCCTCAACTGCTCCACCGGCCCCGCCGAGATGAGCGAGCACCTGCGCTACCTGTCGCACCACTCGCCCATTCCCATCTCCGTCATGCCCAACGCGGGCCTGCCCGAGCTCGGGCCCAACGGCGCGGTCTACAACCTCTCCCCGGGGGAGCTGGCCGACGCCCACGACACCTTCACCTCCGAGTTCGGGCTCAGCCTCGTCGGCGGCTGCTGCGGCACCACCCCCGAGCACCTGCGCCAGGTCGTCGAACGGGTCCAGGGCCGGGGCCTGAAGGAGCGCAGGCCCCTGGTCGAGGCCGCGGCGTCCTCCCTGTACCAGAGCGTCCCCTTCCGTCAGGACGCCAGCTACCTGGCGGTCGGTGAGCGCACCAACGCCAACGGTTCCAAGAAGTTCCGCGAGGCGATGCTGGCCGAGGACTGGGATTCCTGCGTGGAGATCGCCCGCGACCAGATCCGCGACGGCGCGCACGTGCTCGACCTCAACATCGACTACGTGGGCCGCGACGGCGTGCGCGACATGCGCGAGCTCGCCTCGCGCCTGGCCACCGCCTCCACCCTCCCGCTCATGCTCGACTCCACCGAGCCCCCCGTCCTGGAGGCCGGGCTGGAGGCGCTGGGCGGCCGCGCCGTGGTCAACTCGGTCAACTACGAGGACGGCGACGGGCCCGACTCCCGGTTCACCCGCATCATGGGCCTGGTCAAGGAACACGGGGCGGCCGTGGTCGGCCTGTGCATCGACGAGGAGGGCCAGGCCCGCACCGCCGAGTGGAAGGTCCGGGTGGCCAGCCGCCTGATCGACGAGATCACCGGCGACTGGGGGTTGACGACCGGCGACATCGTCATCGACTGCCTCACCTTCCCCATCACCACGGGGCAGGAGGAGACCCGGCGGGACGGCATCGAGACCCTCGACGCCATCCGCGAGCTCAAGTCCCGCTACCCCGAGGTGCAGACCACTCTCGGCCTGTCCAACCTGTCCTTCGGCGTCAACCCGGCCGCCCGGATCGTGCTCAACTCCGTGTTCCTGCACGAGGCCGTCCAGGCGGGCCTGGACTCGGCCATCGTGCACGCGTCCAAGATCGTGCCGATCAACCAGATCCCCGAGGACCAGCGCAGGGTGGCGCTCGACCTCGTCTACGACCGGCGCGAGGGCGACTACGACCCCCTGTCCGAGTTCATCGACATGTTCCAGGGGGTCGACGCAAAGGCGATGAAGGCCTCCCGCGCCGAGGAACTGGCCGCGCTCCCGCTGTGGGAGCGCCTGGAGCGCCGGATCATCGACGGTGAGCTCACCGGCATCGAGGCCGACCTCGACGAGGCCCTGGCCGAGCGCCCCGCCCTGACCATCGTCAACGACACCCTCCTGGAGGGCATGAAGACCGTCGGCGAGCTCTTCGGCTCCGGTCAGATGCAGCTGCCCTTCGTCCTCAAGTCCGCCGAGGTCATGAAGAAGGCGGTCGCCTACCTCGAACCGCACATGGAGAAGAGCGACGACGACGGCAAGGGCCGCATCGTGCTCGCCACCGTCAAGGGCGACGTCCACGACATCGGCAAGAACCTCGTGGACATCATCCTGTCCAACAACGGCTACGAGGTGGTCAACCTCGGCATCAAGCAGCCGGTGTCGGCGATCCTGGAGGCGGCCGAGGAGCGGCGCGCCGACGTCATCGGCATGTCCGGCCTCCTGGTCAAGTCCACGGTGATCATGAAGGAGAACCTGGAGGAGATGAACTCCCGGGGTGTCTCCGAGCGCTTCCCCGTGCTCCTGGGCGGTGCCGCGCTGACCCGCTCCTACGTGGAGCAGGACCTGGCCGAGATGTTCGGCGGCGAGGTGCGCTACGCCAAGGACGCCTTCGAGGGCCTGCGCCTGATGGACACCTTCATGGCGGTCAAGCGCGGTGAGGAGGGCGCCAAGCTCCCCGAGCTGCGCCAGCGCAGGGTGCGGCGCGGGGCCACCCTCAAGGTCACCGAGCCCGAGGAGATGCCCGCCCGCAGCGACGTCTCCACCACCAACCGGGTGCCCACCCCGCCGTTCTGGGGCGACCGGATCAGCAAGGGCATCCCGCTGGCAGACTACGCCGCCTTCCTCGACGAGCGCGCCACGTTCATGGGGCAGTGGGGACTCAAGGCCTCCCGTGGCGGTAACGGTCCGACCTACGAGGAGCTGGTGGAGACCGAGGGCCGCCCGCGCATGCGGATGTGGCTGGACCGCATCCAGACCGAGGGCCTGCTGGAGGCCGCGGTCGTGCACGGCCACTACCCCTGCTACAGCGAGGGTGACGACCTGGTCGTGCTGGACGACGACGGGACCACCGAGCGCACCCGCTTCACGTTCCCGCGCCAGCGCCGGGACCGGCACCTGTGCCTGTCCGACTTCTTCCGCCCCAAGGAGTCGGGTGAGTTGGACGTGGTCTCCTTCCAGGTGGTGACCGTGGGTTCGGCGATCAGCCGGGCCACCGCCGAACTGTTCGAGAAGAACGCCTACCGCGACTACCTGGAGCTGCACGGTCTGTCGGTACAGCTCACCGAGGCACTGGCCGAGTACTGGCACACCCGGGTCCGCGCCGAGCTCGGCTTCGCGGGGGAGGACCCCGCCGAGCTGGACGCGTTCTTCAAGCTCGGGTACCGGGGCGCCCGCTTCTCGCTGGGGTACGGCGCCTGTCCGGACCTGGAGGACCGCGCCAAGATCGTGCGGCTGCTGGAGCCCGAACGGGTGGGGGTGTCGTTGTCCGAGGAGTTCCAGCTCGTTCCCGAACAGGCCACCGACGCGATCGTCATCCACCACCCGGAGGCGACGTACTTCAACGTCTGACCTGCTGAGGTGTGGGGCCCCGCCGATGACGGACACCGGCGGGGCCCTCCCCTTGGGGGTCGGGACCACCGGCCACCCACCACGCCACGAGTCGAGATGAGCGAATTGAGCACAGTGAGTTCCGAAGTGACCGAGACCGCCGCCCCGGTGGAACGCCGTCTCCAGGCCGTCCTGCTGGACATGGACGGCACCCTCATCGAGAGCGAGCACCTGTGGGGTGAGGCCGAGGCCGAGCTGGTCGCCGAACTGGGCGGCGAGTGGACCGGGGCCGACCACGAGGCCAACGTGGGCAACGCCGCCGAGCCGGTGGGCCGCTACATCATCGAGCTGACCGGTGCGGACCACCTCACTCCGCGCCAGGTCGCGGACCTGCTCTACGACCGCTTCCGCGCCAAGCTGGAGGGCGGGGCCGAACTGCGCCCCGGCGCCAAGGAACTGGTGACCATGCTCGCGGGGGCCGGGGTCCCGGCCGTTCTGGTGACCTCCACCGAACGCTCCCTGATCGAGACGGCGATCGGGGGCATCGGGCTGGAGAGCTTCGTGGACTCGGTCGCCGGTGACGAGGTGGCCGCCAACAAGCCCCACCCCGACCCGTACCTGAGGGCCGCGCGCCGCCTCGGTGTGGATCCCGCGCGCTGTGTCGCGGTGGAGGACTCGGCGGTGGGGGTGACCTCCGCCGCCGACGCCGGCTGTGTCACCGTCGCGATCCCCAACCACGTGGAGATCCAGCCCCGCGAGGGCGTCGTCTTCCGGGAGAGTCTGGTCGGCATCGACCTGGAGTGGCTGGAGTCGTTGGTCTCCGGAGCCTGAGCCCGGACCTCCCTCGTCCCCGCCGTCCCACGCGCTCCGCGCCCGGTCCCTTGGTGACCCGCGCGCGGGTGGGTAGCGTGGGGCCGGGGTGACGCCCCCGGCGCCTCCGGCCGGGCGCACGTTCCGGGGACGTGCCCGACGGGACCACACGCCCTAGGGGATCGGCCGGATGTGGGTTCGTACGCGGGATGGGAGACTGGTCGCATGCCTGAGACTTTGAGTGAGAACGTCGGTATGGGGCTGGGGGCGGCCCTGACGGCGGTCGGTTTCGTCATCTCCTACTTCGTGTGGCGGAGGAAGGGCGCGGCCTACGGCCTGCGCGGCGTCGCCTGGTCGCTGTTGCCCGTGATCGCGGGCCTCCTGCTGCTGATGGACGTGGTGTTGCAGTTCGTCCTCGGCGTCCTGGGCATCCTGCTGACGATGGCCTTCAAACTCCAGTCGTGGGTCGGCCTCGGCCTCGCCGTGCTGATGGTGGTCCTGTACGTGGTGTCGGGGTTCATGAAGTCCAAGGGCATCGGGGTCAAGCCCGGTGCGCGACCCGAGGACAGGGCGCGGGCCAGGACGGAGGGCGGGGGAGGAGCCCCCGCGGCCGGAGCCGCGCCGGCCCCGGCGGGCCAGGTCAACGCCCCGAAGCAGGCCAAGGCGCCCGCCGCCGACGACGACTTCGACGACATCGAGGCGCTGCTCCGTAAGCGGGGCATCGAGTAGCCGACCCCTTCTCCGATGACGAGGGCGGTCCCGCGCGGGCGGGGCCGCCCTCGTCCGTGTCCGGGGGCGACACGGGCGGCGACGCGGCGCGGAGCGCGTCCCCGTGTGGCGTGGTTCACGTTGGGGAATGCGGCGAGTACTCACGGTTTCATAGCACTTGCCATAGAACCTTTGGATCGGGATGGTCCGCATGGTTTTGACCGTATCGTTGGCGGGGGTGCGGTCCCGGTCTTGTACCAGCTCAGCCCCGGTCGTCCGATGAATGCGTGCTTTGCGTGGTTTGTGGGCTTTAGTCGCCATGTGGGTTGTTTGTTAGTGTTTGTTACGTTTTGGCTACACAGGCAGACTTTGGACGACATGCACCCAAAGGGCGAGTAAATTGGTCGCTGTGTAACATCCCGGGCGGAAAGGTCCGTGACTGTGCCCAACCTCTCAACGGTCGGGTGCGTCGCGTGCCAGTACCGACGAGACGGGCCATCCTCTCGCCCCGTCGGTCCAACGCCCACGCCAGCCAGAGTCGAGAACCGGCAGGCCCCACCGTGAGACCCGGAAGGGTCACCCCCCGAGTGGCTCACGTGTGGGATCAGTCCCCTCGGCCAGAAGCGTATGAGTGGAGAGTGGTGGCCTGATGAGCGCGCCCTCGCATGCCCCTGAGGCGGCTGAACCGGTCGACTCGGAACCCGGCGCGACGGCCTCGGGTCGCAGCGACGCGGACAATCGGTCCCTGAGACAGATCGCCTGGCAACGACTGCGCCGCGACAAGGTCGCCATGGTCTCCGGCCTGGTCGTGGTCCTGCTCATCCTGGCCGCGATCTTCGCGCCCTTCCTGGTCAAGCTGTTCGGGCACCCGCCCACCCAGTTCCACCAGGACCTGATCGACCCGAGCCGCCGCGTCCCCTACCTCGACCCCGAGAACCCGGACGCGGGCATCGACCGTTGGGGCGGGATCAGCTCCGACCACCTGCTGGGCGTCGAGCCCACCACCGGCCGCGACCTGTTCAGCCGTATTCTCTACGGCGCCCAGATCTCCCTGCTGGTCGCGTTCCTGGCCACGCTGGTCTGCGTCGCCCTCGGCACCCTGCTCGGCATCATCGCCGGGTACATGGGCGGCTGGGTCGACACCGTCATCAGCCGCGCCATGGACATCTTCCTGGCCTTCCCGCTGATGCTGTTCGCGATCGCCCTCGTCGGCGTCATCCCCGAGGGCGTCCTCGGCCTGAGCGGCAACGGGCTGAGAATCGGCGTCATCGTCTTCATCATCGGGTTCTTCAACTGGCCCTACATCGCCCGCATCGTCCGCGGACAGACACTCGCCCTGCGCGAGCGCGAGTTCGTCGAGGCGGCCAAGAGCCTCGGCGCCAGCAACCGGCACATCCTCTTCAAGGAGATCCTGCCGAACCTGGTCACGCCGATCATCGTCTACTCCACGCTCCTGATCCCCACGAACATCCTGTTCGAGGCGGCCCTGAGCTTCCTTGGCGTCGGCATCAACCCGCCGACGCCGAGCTGGGGCAAGATGCTCTCCGAAGCGGTGCCCTTCTACCAGACGGCGCCCTACTTCATCATCTTCCCCGGTCTGGCCATCTTCATCACCGTCCTGGCGTTCAACCTCTTCGGTGACGGCCTGCGCGACGCCTTCGATCCCCGGACCTCGGACTGACCCGACTCCGTGCGGGGAGGCCCGTCTCCCGCCCCGCCCGGACAGCAGTCAACCCATGGTCCGACCATCCCCATACCAGGTTCAGAGAGGTACTTCCTTGATGAAGCGCACCCTCGGGTTCGTCGCGCTCGGCGCGGCGGCATCCCTCTTCCTGTCCGCCTGCGGTGGCGCCGCCACCGGCGGCGGCTCCGACTCGGCCGACAGCTTCGACCTCGGCTCCACCGAGGTCGTCAACGCCTCGGACAAGGCCGGCGGCACGCTCAAGTACGCGCTCGCCGCGGACTTCGACTCCACCGACCCGGGCAACACGTACTACGCGTTCAACTGGAACTTCTCCCGTTACTACGCCCGTACGCTCCTCGCCTTCAACCCCGAGCCGGGCGACAAGGCCACCGACCTGATCCCGGACATGGCCGTGGACCTGCCGGAGCCGAACGACGACTTCACCGAGTGGAGCGTCAAGATCCAGGAGGGCCTCAAGTACGAGGACGGCTCCGAGATCACGGCCCAGGACATCAAGTACGGCATCGCCCGCGCCAACTTCAACGGCGGCGTGTTCACCGAGGGCCCGCAGTACTTCAAGGCCCACCTGGACCAGGACGACCACAACGTCTACGACAACGGTGACGACCCGCTCGCGGGCTTCGACTCCATCGAGACCCCGGACGACCACACCCTGGTCTTCCACCTCAAGGACTCGTTCGCCGAGTTCCCGAACGTGCTGACCCAGCCGCAGACCGCCCCGGTGCCGATCGACGCCGACCGCGAGGCCCTGTACCAGGAGAAGGTCGTCTCCTCCGGCCCGTACAAGTTCGACGGCCAGTACGAGCCCGGCGTCAAGCTCAACCTGGAGCGCAACGAGCACTGGGACGGCGACACGGACCCCGTGCGCCAGGCCCTGCCCGACCGCATCGAGGTCGAGATCGGCGTCTCCCAGGACGAGATCGACGAGCGCCTGCTCAGCGGTGAGCTCGACGTGGACCTCGCCGGCACCGGCGTGGGCCCGGCGATGAACGCCCGCCTGCTCGACGACGAGTCCGCCCAGGGCAACCTGGACAACCCGTACTCCGGCGCCCTGCGCTACGTGAACATCCACCTCCCGATCATCGAGGACGTGGCCTGCCGCCAGGCGATCATGTACGCCGCCGACCGCGACAGCATGTGGCGCGCCTGGGGCGGCGCGACCGGTGGCGACCGCGCCACCAGCCTGCTCCCCCCGGCGATCCCGGGCTCCGACGTCGAGTCGGACCTGTACCCGTCCACCGACCACAAGGGTGACCTGGACAAGGCCCAGGAGAAGCTCGACGAGTGCGGTGAGTCGGACGGCTTCAAGACCAACATCGCGGTCCGCACCGAGCGCGAGAAGGACGTCCAGACCGCCGAGGCGCTCCAGCAGTCGCTGTCCCGCGTCGGCATCGACGTCGAGATCAAGTCGTTCCCGTCCGGGGACTTCTTCGGCCAGTACGCCGGTTCGCAGGACTACGTCCGTGAGAACAACATCGGCCTGAGCGTCTCGGGCTGGGGCCCGGACTGGCCCAGCGGCTACGGCTTCGCCTCCAAGATCACGCACGGCGACGCGATCATGGAGACCGGTAACTTCAACACCTCCGAGCTCGACGACCCCGAGATCAACGGTCTCTGGGACGACGCCCTCAAGACCGAGGACCCGGAGGAGCGCGCCGAGCTCTACTCCAAGATCGACACCCTCGTCATGGAGAACGCCGCCATCCTGCCGGTGGTCTTCGACAAGACGCTGATCTACCGCTCGGACGAGCTGACCAACGCCTACTACCACCCCGCGTACATGATGTACGACTTCATGGCGCTGGGCGTCGACCGGGGCTAGGTCCCGAACTACCAGCCTGAACTAGTACGAGAAGGCAGGTGAAAGCGGCGGGGAGCCCGAGGCGATCCCTCGGGTGTCCCCGCCGCCGACCGCGATGCTGAATTATGTTCTCCGCCGCCTTGGTGCGGGTCTCTTGCTTCTCGCCGTCGTCACGGCGGTGACCTTCTGGATCTTCTACGTCCTCCCCAGGTGGGCGGGCGTCACCCCGCACGGCATGGCGGCGATGTACGTGGGCAAGGCGCCCACCCCGGAGGCGCTCGACGCCACCGTGGAGCGCCTTGGCCTCGACCAGCCCGTCGCGGTCCAGTTCATCGACTTCCTCCGCACGCTGCTGTTCGGCCAGGAGTTCACCTTCGGCCGAGAGACGGTCGAGTGCGCGGCCCCGTGCCTCGGCTACTCCTTCACCACGAACTCGCCGGTGCTGCCGCAGCTCCTGGACCGCCTCCCCGTCACCCTGTCCCTCGGCCTCGGTGCCGCGGTCATCTGGGTCGTCGGCGGTGTGGCCGTCGGTGTGCTCTCCGCTGTCAAGAAGGGCAGCGTCTTCGACCGTCTGGCCATGGGCGTCGCCCTCATCGGCGTCTCCCTGCCCATCTACTTCACCGGTCTGCTCGCCCTGGCCTTCCTGGTGCACGAGTGGGGCCTGTTCCCGGTGTCGCGCTACGTGCCGTTCACCGAGAACCCGGTGGCCTGGTTCCAGGTCATGTTCCTCCCCTGGGTGACGCTGGCGTTCCTGCACGCCGCCCAGTACGCGCGGCAGACGCGCGCGGGCATGCTGGAGACGCTCAACGAGGACTACATCCGCACCGCTCGGGCCAAGGGCCTGAGCGAGCGCAAGGTGATCTTCAAGCACGCCCTGCGTCCCACCCTGACTCCCATCGTCACCATCCTGGGTCTGGACATCGGCATGGTCCTGGGTGGCGCGATCCTCACCGAGACGGTGTTCTCCCTCAACGGTGTGGGTGCCTACGCGATCACCTCGATCGTGGCCAAGGACCTGCCCGTCGTCCTGGGCGTCACGCTCCTGGGCGCGGTGTTCATCGTCGTCTGCAACCTGATCGTCGACCTCCTCTACCCGGTCGTCGACCCACGGGTGCGCATCGCCAGGTAGGGCGCGCCGCACACGCCCCAGCGCGCCGAGCGCTGACTCCAGACCAGCTCTACTGAAGGAAATGTGACATGGCCTCGACCGGACCGGCATCGGCTGCCTCTGACGCAGTCGTGCGCGTGGATGACCTGCGGGTGACCTTCCCGACGATGGACGGCGACGTCCACGCGGTGAAGGGTCTCTCCTTCGAGGTGCCCGCCGGTGGCGCGCTGGGCATCGTGGGTGAGTCGGGTTCCGGCAAGAGCGTGACCTCGCTGGCGCTGATGGGCCTGCACCGGGGCAGCCGCGCCCAGATCACCGGGGCCATCGAGGTGGCCGGGCAGGACGTGGTGACCGCGAGCGACAGGAAGCTGCGTTCGATGCGCGGCAACGACATCGCGATGGTCTTCCAGGACCCGATGCAGTCGCTGCACCCGCAGTACACGATCGGCAACCAGCTGGTCGAGGCCTACCTGGTGCACCACCCCAAGGCGGGCAAGGCGGCCGCGCGGCAGCGCGCGGTGGAGGCGCTGGACCGGGTCGGTATCCCCGAGCCGGCCAAGCGGATCAACTCCTACCCGCACGAGTTCTCCGGCGGTATGCGCCAGCGCGTGGTCATCGCCATGGGCCTGATGTGCGACCCGAAGGTGCTGCTCGCGGACGAGCCGACCACCGCGTTGGACGTCACCGTGCAGGCGCGCATCCTCGACCTGCTGGACGAGCTGCGCCGCGAACTCAACATGGCGCTGATCCTGGTCTCCCACGACCTCGCCGTGGTCGCCGGTTCCGTGGACGAGGTCGTGGTCATGCGGCACGGTCAGGCCGTGGAGCGCGGTGACGTGCGCCGGGTGCTGTCGGCCCCCGAGCACCCCTACACGCAGGCGCTGCTGGCCGCGGTGCCGCGCGTGGAGATGTCGCGGGCCGAGCGGCGGGCGCAGGACCGCGCCGACCGCGTCGCGCGGGAGAAGCGCGAGGGCACCGTCACGAAGCCGGGTGACTTCGAGGCCTTCACCCCCGCCACGACCGAGGACGAGCCGCTGCTCCGGGTCCAGGACGTGGCGCAGCGCTTCAAGGTGCGTGGCGGCATGTGGGGCAAGTCGACCGACTTCTGGGCGGTCAAGGGTGTCAGCTTCGACCTGTACAAGGGCGAGACCCTCGGCATCGTGGGGGAGTCGGGGTCCGGGAAGAGCACCCTGTCCAGGATGGTCATGCGGTTGCTGGAGCCGACCGAGGGCACGGTGGAGTTCGAGGGCCGGGACATCACGCACATGTCCGAGCGGGGGCTGCGTCCGCTCCGTCGGGACGTGCAGATGGTGTTCCAGAACCCCTACTCCTCGTTGAACCCGCGACTGACCATCGGTGAGAGCATCGGCACCGCGCTGAGGGTCCAGGGAGAGCGGGACGGCAGGAAGATCCGTTCGCAGGTCCAGGAGCTCCTGGAGCGGGTCGGGCTCGAACCCAACCACTACAACCGGTTCCCGCACGCGTTCTCCGGCGGTCAGCGCCAGCGCATCGCCATCGCCCGCGCGCTGATCCTCAAGCCCAAGCTCATCATCTGCGACGAGCCCGTCTCGGCGCTGGACGTGTCCACACAGGACCAGGTGCTGCGCCTGCTCTCCGAGCTCCAGGACGACTTCGGCCTCACCTACATCTTCGTCGCCCACGACCTCGCCGTCGTGCGCCAGGTCAGCGACCGCGTCGCGGTCATGCGCAAGGGCGAGATCGTCGAGATGGGGGACAGCGACTCCGTCTACGAGAGCCCGCAGAGCGACTACACGAGGCAGCTGCTCACCGCCGCCCCGGTCCTGGACCCCGACGAGGCCCGCGAACTGCGCGCGGAGCGCGTCGCCAGCCGCGCGGCCGACGCGGCGGCCTGACCGGCGTCGCCGGTGTGACAGGCCCCGGCCACTGAGGACAGTGGCCGGGGCCCCGTGTGTCAGGAGGGCTTGCGGAGCTCGGTGACGCAGTCGCGGTACTTGTCGACGGTGTACCGCCCGTCGGGGCCCCAGGAGGTCCGCTGCCCGGTGACCTCCAGCCCAGCCTCCCGGGCCCATCGGGCGAAGGCCTCGGGGGAGACGTCGGAGCGGTTGCCGTCGTCGCGCCACCGACGCTGGCTCAGCCACCGTTGGGCGATCCTGCCCGGGCGGCCCGCACGGCGGTTCACCGGGGCCAGGCGCAGCGACCAGTCCGGTTTGCCCGCGTGGTGGATCACCGCGGTCGCCCCCGGCTCCATCACGCGCGCGGCCTCCCCGAGGTAGCCGACGATCACGTCCGGCTCCAGGTGGACGAAGACGTCGAAGGACCACACGAACGCGACGGACGCGTCCGGGACCGGTTCCATCGAGTACCCGGGGGTGTGGTGGACGTTCAGACCGTGGCGATCGGCGAACCGCTCACGGCACCGCTCCAGGCAGCTCTCGTTGACGTCCACGATCCAGACCCGGTCGGAGCGCTCCAGGAGGTGCTCGGTCCAGCGGCCGTGGCCCGGGCCGACCTCCAGGGACGTGCCCCGGACCGCCCCCGGGACGAGGAGCTCCTCGACGAGCCCGGCCTTCCACTCCTCGTAGGGTTGGCCGCAGTACGACGCCATGTGGGCCCATTCGTCGCCGTCGCGTTCCCACGAGTGCGTGCCGCCCCAGGTCCGGCGATTCCAATCAACGGTGGGCATTTCTCTGTTCCTCCTGGGGGTGGCCTGCGTTCGTGCTGGTGAATCGACTCGCATCCTATCTTCGCGTCGGGTGACCGTCCCTTTGGTGCGCAGAGGTCATTTTTTGTTAGGATTCGCGTGCCTTTTCCTCCGTGGACTCCGGAGGCTTTTCGCGCACGGGGGAATGTGCTGACCGTGTACCGGGCAGGAAGCCCGGATGGGCGCACTGGTGTTGGTCAGGCACGGACAGACCGAGTGGAGCAGGGCGGGACGGCACACCGGCCGCACCGACCTGCCACTGACCGAGGAGGGTGAGCGGCAGGCACGGTCGGTCCGCCCGCTGCTGGCGGACCACCGGTTCGAGCTCGTACTCACCAGCCCCCTCGGCCGAGCCGTGCGCACCGCCGCACTCGCCGGTCTCGGCGGCGCCCGGACCCACTCCGATCTCGTGGAATGGGACTACGGTGCCTACGAGGGGATCACCACCCGCGAGATCCACCGGGAGCGGCCCGACTGGAACCTGTGGACCGACGGGGTGCCCCCGGGATCGGAGGGGTTTCCCGGGGAGAACCCGGAGCAGGTGGGAGCGCGGACCGACCGGGTGCTCCACGACCTCTCCTCCGCGCTGGAGCGGGGCGATGTGGCCCTGGTGGCCCACAGCCACCTCCTGCGTGTGCTCACCGCGAGGAGGCTGGGTCTGCCGCCTTCCGGGGGCGCGCTGTTCCGTCTCGACACCGGCTCCGTCAGCACACTCGGAACGGAACACGGGCGTCCGGTCCTGACCTCCTGGAACCGTTCCTGGGATCCGCCGGAATGAGGCGTCGATAAAGGGTGCGGCGCGAGGAAAAGGTGTTTTCGGGTTTTATGCGCACCGGTGTCCTGGGTACGGTTCCCTTGGATGGACAACGAAGCGCGAACAGGAAACGTACTCCCGATCCCTCGTCCACGCCCCGCTCCCGATGACGGACCTCCGCCCCGCTCGCTCCCGCCCCCGGACCCCCGCCAGCCCCACCATCCCGGACCGTAGTCCGGTCGGTCGCCCGTGTCGGACCCTCTCCCGGCACGGACGCCCGCCGTCGGCGTCCGCCAAGGTCCCGGGCAGCCGCCACAATGGAGGGATGTCGAAGCGCGCCCCACGTCACCAACCGCCCCCGCCCGCGGACCACGCCTGCCCCTGCGGCAGGACGAGGTCGTACGGCCAGTGCTGTGGAAGGCTGCACGACGGCTCCGCCAGGGCGGCCACCGCCGAGGACCTCATGCGCTCGCGGTACAGCGCCTTCGCCGTCGGTGACGAGGCGTACCTGCTCCGGTCCTGGCACCCGGACACCCGTCCGGCCGACGTCGGGCTGGACACGGACACCGAGTGGGTCCGGTTGGAGATCCTTGCCACTGAGGAGGGCACCCCCTTCCACAACGAGGGCGTGGTCGAGTTCCGCGCCCACTACCGGGAGGACGGTCGGTCCGCGAGGGTGCACGAGCGGAGCCGGTTCCTGCGTCACGAGGGAGCCTGGGTCTACGTCGACGCCCAGTAGAGCCCGGGCTCCGGTCCCGTGAGCGGGTGGACACGGGCCGTCGGTGCCAGACGGTGGGAAGGGACCGCGAACACCTCCCGACCGGTCCGCGGCCGTACTGGTGGCACCCGGGGTCACGGGGCCGCGCTCAGGGAGAACCGCTCGACCTGCGTCCGGTCGGACGGACCTCGACCACGAGACCAGGTCGGTGACCCCGCACACCCCCGACGAGGAGTTCGCGCCGCTCGTCGACTCCCCGGTGCGCCGGGACTCGAGATGGGGTTCGGCGGTCAGATCTGGTCGCGCAGCCGCCGGGCCAGGTCGCACGCCCGGGCGGCGGTGTCCGCGTCGGGGTGGTGCCGGGCCAGCGCGTCCAGGACCGGGAGGGTGTCCGGGTGGGCCCTCAGACGGACCGGGTCGGGGTCCGCCAGCACGGTCCGCTCGACGTCCGGTGCGCCCCGCGCGGACAGGAACTCCGGGAGGTCCGCGTTGTCCGGTGTCAGCGCCGCCGCGATCACGTCGATCACCACCCACGACCCGTGCTCACCCAGGACCCGGTCGATGCCGCGCTGGGTGAGCATCCCCGAGGAGAGCAGGACCACCGCCGCCATACTGGCCACGGCGGGGCGCGGCGAGTGGAGCAGGGAACGCAGTTCGGGTTCCAGCTCGGAGCTGGTGGTGTTGAGGACCTGGGTGCCCACCCAGCGGCGGAGGGCCACGCCCGGCCCTGAGACGACCTCGCTGATCTGCCTTAGCGCCTCGGCGGGGCCGCGCCGCTCCAGCCACGGTCCCGCCTCCGCGAGCCGCTCCTCGACGGGCAGCACGGACAGCGCGTCCAGGAACCGAGCGGCCCCGGCACCCGCGAGGGTGTCCACCAGCGGTGCGTGGATCCCCACCTCCAACAGAAGCCGGCGGACCCCGTACCGCCCCAGCGCGGTGAGTTCGACCGTGCAGTGACCGTGGCGGTCCGGCCCGGAGGCGCGGGTGGGGCGGTGGTCCAGAGTGACCGCCCCGGTGTCGGAGAGCTGCCACAGGACGTGCAACAACAGGTCGGTGGCTCTGGACGGAGGCGGCGGCGGGGCGAGCAGCGCCTCGCGTGCCAGCGTGTCCAGGTCCGGGCGGGAGCCGTCCGGTGCTTCGTAGAGGTGGCGCAGTACTCCGGGGAGCAGGTCGGGGCCGGTGGTGCCCGGGACGGGCGGGTCCGTGGGCGCGAGGTCGCCGCGGGCGTGCTCGATGGTGTGCTCGAACTCCTGGAACCACCAGCCCAGGACCTGTTCGGGGTCGCGGACCCGGTGTTCGAGCCCCGGGGCGGGACGGGCGCGTTCGTTGTCGATCTCCACCAGACCGAGGCGCAGCGCGGCGGACCAGGGGACGACGAAGTGGGCGACCTCGGCCACCGAGTGGAGGCCGCCCAGCCAGGTGGCGCGTTCGGTGACCAGGCTGGGGAGGTCGGGCGGCCAGAGCGCGAACCGGGTGATGGCGGTCCGGGCGTCGTCGATGCCGGGCACACCGTGCCGGGTCACCGGGGTGCCCGGGGCGCTCCACCGGGCCAGGCTGAGGGCGTCGCACAGCAGCGGGGAGTCCAGCGCCATGCGGGCGAGTGCGTCGTGGGGGAGCAGTGACACGGGCCTTGCGGCGAGGGGTGGGTGCTCCGGGTTCGACGGGTCATGAGAGGGCATGTCCGCTCCCGGTTTCTCTTCGGGTGTTCGTCTGCGGACCTTGGTCCGGGGGAGTGTTCCGCAGGTCTTCGTGAGTTCCTCTTGTACCGCTCCCGCGAGGGGCGGCGGGGCGGTTTCCCGCAGATCGGTACGAACCCGGGAGCTGGTCGTCCACAGAACGCCGTTCGGATCCGGTGCCGTGGACGTGGGCTGTCTAGGCTGAGGGAATGGACCGTCGCGCAGCGCTGGAGTCGCATGTCCGCTCGATGACCGCCGAAGGGGTCGCGGACCTCCTCGCCACCCTCGCCGAGGGGGTGGTGCGCTACGCCCGGGCCACCCCGCAGACCCTCCTGCACCTGCTGCCGATCCTGGCCTACCGCCCGCGTGCCTTCGAGCGGCTGACCCTCGCCCACCACCAGGTGCTCTACGCGGCGGTCGGCGCGGTGGAGGACCGCGACCGCCTCGGCGCGCCTCCGGCAGGCGACGGACCGACCGGGGAGAGGGTGCCGGGTCCGGTGGGTCACGAGACGCTGCTGGCGAGGGTGGACGCCGACCGCCCCGGCCTGGCGCGGGTCCGCGCGGAGGAGACCGTCTCCGATCTCGTGGCGCTGGCACTGCTGTGGCCGGACGGCCGGGGCGGCTACCACCTCCCCGACGACGCCTTCGCACAGTTCGGTCTGCCCCGTGTGCCGCCACCGGTCCGCTCCGGACTGGGTGAGCTCGACCTCGCCGGTGTCCGTCGGATCGCGCTGACCCTGGGCCTGGACCCCACTGAGGGCCGGGGCGCTCTGACCGGCGGGATCGAGGCGGTCCTGGGCGCACCCGAACGCGTGTTGGAGCTCTGGCACGCCGCGCGGCACGACGTCGCCCACCTGCTGCTGGACCACGCCTTCCTCGGGACGGAGGCGCGGGCGTTCCTCACGAGGGCGGAGGGAGAACCGCTCCACGTCCCGGCGGAGGGGACCGGAGACCCGGACCTGGACTGGATGTTCGAGCACGGCCTGTTGCTGCCCCCGGATCGTCCCGGCGACGGGCTCGTGATGCCGAAGGAGGTGGCGCTGGCGGTCCGCGGCGCCCATCCCTGGCCGTTCGAACCCGCGCCGCGGCCGGTGGTGGGCGTTCCCGTGGACCAGATGACGCCCGGCGGCGGCGCCGACGTGGCCGAGGGCGCGCGACGCGCCCTCACCGCCCTGGCCGGAGCGGACGCGCGGCTCCTGGACGCGGTCACCGAACGCCCGCCCAGGTTGCGCCGGGACGGGTTCCTCATGAAGCAGGGGAGACAGCGCCTCACCCGGGTCGCCGGAGGCGACGGGGACCTCGCCAGGGTCTGGCTGGAGGCCGGAGCCGTCCTGGGGCTCCTCACCGTTCACCAGGGCCGGGTCGCGCCGTCCGACCAAGTGGGGGTCTGGCGTGGCCTCGACACGGAGACCAGACTCGCCGCGCTGGCGGAGGCCTGGGCGGGAACGGAGGACGCCGCGCTGTGGTGGCCGACCCCGGAGAGCGCGTCCCTCGTCCGGGTGCGGTCAGGACGGGCCCGGACGCGGTGGGCCCTGGCGTGCGTGCTCAACGACCTCCCCTGGGGGACCAGCACCGGAGTGGAGGGTCGACGGCTGCTCGCGGATCGCGCCGAGGGACGCGAACCGCCGACGGGCGCGCGGTGGCTGGTCTCGGCGGTCACCTGGCACCAGCCTTCCGTGGAGGGGGAACCCGACACGGCGGGCCGGGTGCTGCGTGCGCTGCGGGAGGCGGAGGTGCTCGGGGCGGTCTTCGGCGGCGCGACCACCGAGGTCGGCCGGGCGCTGTCGCGGCGCTGCCGGGGCCGGTGGGAGACCTGGCCGCACGGGAGCCCGGGGACGGTGGAGGCCGTCCGTCGGGCTCTGGGACTGACCCCGTTGGAAGGAGGGGGTGGCGTCACCGTGGGGTCGGAGGAACGGGGCAGCCGGGTGCCCGGGGACCGTAGCGAGGAGCCTGGTGGTCTGGTCGGACCGGAGGAGGAGCGTCACCGGGAGCTGTGCGAGGCGGCCGGGGAGCTCTTCGGACCGGGGTGGTACGGAGGGGGCGCGCGTACGGACGGAGCATGATCATCCTCACCGCGACAGCGGGTGGTCACTGTGTGTGGAGCACGTGCGTATCGGGTAGTGCACGGCGACCCCGGCGCGGGGTGCGAGGAGGTTGACGGTGCGTGAACGCGCCAACCACGGTGTTTCCCGATTTCCCCCCGATTCCTGTAGGGAATGAAGCGTTCCGGGGCGAAGATTACTGCTGGGTAACAGCACTGGTCCGGCTGGTCGAGGGTGGTCCTGGAGCCCGCGTGACCGTGTGTAGGATTCCCCCTGCGTTCGCGTCACTCGGTCACTGTCGGTCGCGATCCACCACCCAGCCACAGCCCCCGTGCGTCCGTGTGCCCTCTTCGGGTTCCGTGCGCGCTGAGGCACGTCTGTCGTGCCCCCGCACGCCACGGGACCGTACTGAGAGGTAGACATGTCCCCTAACACCGTTGGTCTGGCACTGCTCCTTCTGGGGGTGCTGCTTCTGGTCTCCAAGCTCGTCCGCGTCAGGTGGAAGCTGACCCAGAAGCTGTACCTGCCCAGTTCGATCATCGGTGGGGGGATCGCGCTCCTGCTCGGCCCCGACCTCTTCGGCAGGGCCATGGGGCTGCTGGCCGACCAGGGCATCGCCGTCGGGTTCGCGGAGCGCGCGGCCGAGGGCGGGCTCTTCGGCGTCGACATCATGTCCGTGTGGTCCTCACTGCCCGGCCTCCTGATCTCGGTGGTCTTCGCCAGCCTCTTCCTGGGCAAACGCATGCCGAAGATGCGTGAGGCGATCGACCTGGCCGGACCGAACCTCTCCTTCGGCATCACCGTGGCCAGCGGTCAGTACGTCATCGGTCTGCTGCTCGCCCTGCTGGTCCTGGCGCCGTTCTTCGGCGTCCCGGTGATCTCCGGCGCGCTGATCGAGATCGGCTTCCTCGGCGGACACGGCACCGCCGCGGGGCTCGGCGACACCTTCCAACAGGTCGGCTGGGCCGAGGGCCAGGACCTGGCGCTGGGCATGGCCACCGTCGGTCTGCTCTCCGGCGTCGTCATCGGCATCATCCTGATCAACTGGGGTGCCCGTCGCGGCAAGACCAGCGTGATCAGCTCCGACAGCAAGGGCACGGACCGCGAGCAGGCCGGCCTGGTCGAGCCCGAGAAGCGCACCCCCGGTTCGATGATGACGGTCCACCCCTCCTCCATGGACCCGCTGACGCTGCACTTCGGCCTGGTGGCCCTCGCGGTGATCATCGGCCAGCTCATCCTGTCGGGCCTCCAGTGGGTCGAGCAGGTCGTGTGGGCCGACAGCATCGAGATCATGGCCTACGTCCCGCTGTTCCCGCTGGCGATGATCGGCGGCATCATCGTGCAGCTGTTCATCGACCGGTTCGACCGCAACGACATCGTGGACGAGCAGTCCGTGGAGCGGATCCAGGGCCTGTCGCTCGACGTGCTGGTCATCGCCGCCATGGCGACCCTGTCCCTCCAGGCCATCGCGGACAACATCGCCACGTTCGCGATCCTGTCCGTCGCGGGCATCCTCTGGTGCCTGTTCGCCTTCCTGTTCCTCGCGCCGAGGATCATGCCGAACTACTGGTTCGAGCGCGGCATCGGTGAGTTCGGCCAGTCCCTGGGCGTCACCGCCACCGGCATGGTGCTCATGCGCGTGGTCGACCCCGAGGTGAGGACCCCCGCCTACCCGGCGTTCGGGTACAAGCAGCTGGTGTTCGAGCCGTTCTTCGGCGGTGGTCTGGTCACCGCCGCCGCGATCCCGCTGATCGTGAGTCCGCTGGTCGGGCCGTGGGGATTCCTGGCCATCATGGCCGCGACGATGGTCGCCTCGCTCTTCTTCGGCCTGGTCGTGCTGCGGCGCAGGCGCCGCAGGGAGGAGCAGCGGGCGGAACAGAACGGCCAGGAGCAGGTCCCGGTCGCCTAGGACTGGCTCAGGAGCCCTCGGCGCGGGGCGGGGCGTGGGCGGAGGCGGCCCGCGCCCTGGCCGCGATCGACGGGTCCGGGTGGTGCTGCCCCAGCAGCCGCAGGACCGAGCGTGTGTCGGGGTGCTCGGGCCGCCACAGCCGGGTGACGTCGTCGAGCAGGAAGCGGTCGATGCCCTCGGCCGCCTCGGAGACCAGGAACGACTTCAGGCCGGTCTCACCCAGGCAGGTGGCCGCCGCGAACATGTCGATGGCGGTCCAGTGGCCGAACTGGGCGGTCAGCCTCGCCCGCTCGGGCTCGGAGAGCATACGCGAGGCCAGCAGGACCACGGACGCCAGACCGGCCAGGGTCGGGTCCCCGCTGCGGAGCAGGGCGTACAACTGGGGTTCCACCCGAGAGCTGATGGTGCCCAGCGCCATGGTGGCGTTCCACCGGCGCAGGGCCAGCCCGGGCCCGGAGGAGACGGTGACGATCTCCCGGAGGGCCTGTTCGGGGGAACGGGCGTCCAGCCAGGCCGTGAGGGCGACGAGCTGGCCGTCGGGTGAGAAGTCGGCCAGGGCGTCCAGGAACTCGTCCGCGTCGAGTCGGACGAACTCCTCGGTCAGGGGAGCGGACTGCTCCTCGGCCAGGAGGATCTGCCGGATCCCGAAGCGACCGAGGTCGGTGAGCTGGACCCAGGACGGCGCGGCGCGGGGTGTGCGCGCTCCGGCGCCGTCGGAACGGGGACCGTACCAGCCCAGGGAGATCGCTCCGGTGTCGCTGAGCCGCCACAGTGCCCGGGTCAGCCGGACGCTGTTCCAGGCGGGGCAGCGTGCCGGAAGGTAGTGCGCCTCCCGGGCGGGCAGGATCTCCTGGGTGACCAGGCGCAGGGGTACACGCGCACCGTTGGGTGACTCGTACAGGCGTGCCAGCGTGGTCTGGGGTTCGAGCCCCGCGATACCGCGCAGGGACTGTTCGACGCACGAGTGGAAGGCCAGCGTCCACCACCGCAGCACCCGGCCCGGGGAGTCGAGCCAGCGCTCCAGGTCCGGGGTGGGGCGGGCCTGGCCGGTCTCGCACTCGATCATGCCCAGGTGCTGGGCCGTGCGCCAGGCGGCCAGGAAGTCCTCGGCCTGGGTCGCCGAAGTGATCCCGTCGGCCCAGGCCGCACGTCGTTCCGGGGTGCGGTCGAGGGCACGCGGCCACAGGCCGCACCTCTCGATCGCCGTACGCACGTCCTGCGGGTCCGGTACGCCGTCCACGTCCACGGGGGTGACCGGGCCGCACCAGCGGGCGAGGTCGACGGCGGAGCGCAGCAGGTCGCTGGACAGGGCCCTGTCGGCGAGTGCCTCGATGGGGAGGAGGGACACCGGACGGGCCGCGAACCTGCGCTGGGACGGCGCCTCCGGATGGTGGGTTGACATCTGTGCCCCCGACTTCTCCTCGCTCTGAGTTTCTCTCACTTTTACAGCGGGACCGGGGGCGGTGGAGCGCTTTCGAGGACATCGTGGGGAGAACGCGGCCGATCGGGGTGGCCGGGCGCAGGGCATAACGGAAATTTCGGCAGAAAAACCCAGCTTCTGGTTCCGTTAACGACCTGTCCGAGAGTACAGGCGCTGGAATTCCGGAAACCGTAGTGTGGATTCGTGGTTCAACGCAGGTGCGAGGCGCCGTTGACGTCCAGGACCGCCCCCGAGGACCAGACCGCCTCAGGCGAGGCGAGGTAGCGCACGGCCGACGCGATCTCCTCCGGCGCGGCCACCCGACCGAACGGGCTCTGCGCCCGGACCCCGTCCGTGAGCCGTGCGGACACCCGCTCCGTCTCCACGAACCCGGGCGCCACCGAGGCCACCGTGATGCCGTGCGGTGCCAGGGCCACCGCCAGCGACTGACCGAGCGCGTGCAGCGCGGCCTTGCTGGCCCCGTACGCCGCGTGGTCCGGTTCGCCTTTGAAGGCGCCCCGCGAACCGACGTTGACGATGTGCCCGCCGCGGCCCCGGTCGATCATGTGCCACGCGACCAGGTAGGAGAGGTCGGCGGCCCCGAACACGTTGACGTCCACGGTCGCGCGCCAGACCCGCCGCCACTCCTCGTAGGAGGTGTCGGCGACCGGATGCGGCAGGTTGACGGCGGCGTTGTTGACCAGCACGTCCACGCCGCCCAGGAGCTCGACCGCCTCCTCGACCACCGCCGCCGCGGCCCCGGGGTCGCGCAGGTCGGCCCCGACCAGCACGTGCCCCTCCCCGGGCAACCCCGCCACGGTGGCCTCGGCCTCCTCGCGACGCGAACCGTAGTGCACGGCGACACGGTCACCGCCCTCCGCGAAGGCGGTCGCCACCGCCCTTCCGATCCCCCTGGCGGCGCCGGTGACCAGCACGTTGCGACTCATGTGGTGACCCTTCGACGGTGGCACGGCGTCCCGAGGCTACCGTTCCGGGACACGGCGGCCCCCACCCGCCCCACCCGCCCCACCCTCCCCAGGGCGCCGCCAGCGGCACCGGACCGTCACCTCGCGCGGCGGGCGGTGGGGCGTCACCGGCCTCGCGCGGCGGGGTGGCGGGGCGGGACGTGAGGGGGATCCGAGGCGCGGGCACTGGTCAGGGGCCCACACCGACCGTACCGAACCGGGCGCGGCGGGCGGCCCTCGCGGCCTCCGGGCCCAGGGCCCCCAGAGCGATCGCGGTCAGCACGCCGTCGGTCGCCGGATGGCCCGAGCGCCACATGAGCCGCGTGACCGTCTCCGGGTCACGCCAGACCGGGGCGTCGAAGGGCAGCGGAGCGCCCAGCTCCACCCGCAGCGCGTAGGTGTCGAGCAGGACCACCACCAGCTGTTCCAACCGCACCCGGCCGGGCTCGTCGCTGGCGTGCGCGACCCACCCGCCCAGCACGGGGTGGTCGCGGTAGTCCTCGAACACCCCATGGAGCTCCTCCTCCCTCCCGGCGAGGAGCCGGAAGACGTCCAGCCGCTGGCGCCAGGAGCCGAGTTCGGCGCAGACCTCCAGGAGCTCTCGGGCACCGTCGCGTGGCCCGCGTTCGGCCAGCCAGTCGCGCCCCAGGACCTCGATGTCCACCGGTCGGCCCTCCCAGAGCTGGAGCAGCAGCTCTCGTGCGTCCATGTGCGAGGTCGGCGGATATCCGGGCAGGGCGATCCCCCAGCGGCGCCACCGATGCGCCATGGCCTGGTCACCCAGCGGGCTGATCCGAAGTCCGTCGTCGGCCCGAGCCTCGACCGCCCCGACCCGGACCAGCGAGCGCACCACGGCCGCGACCCGTTCCTCGGCGGTCTGCGGTGCCGCCGACCGGCACGGGCCCGGTTCCCGCGGGGCCGGGACGGAGGGAACCGGGGTCGGCCACGGTGCGAGTGCCGCCACCAGGTCGGGGACGGTCCACACCCCTCCGGAGGTGAACAGTTCTCCGAGTACCCGGGAACCGAGCGTGCCGTGCTCCGCCAGCATCGCGGGCAGCGCCCGGACCCAGGCGAGGGCGACGCGGGTGTCGTCCTCCCAGTCCCGGGCGTCGCCGACGGGACGGACCTCGGTGTAGGTGGCCCGCAGGAACCCGGCGCGCAGCGCGACCCCGAACAGCCTGGCCACCTCCTCCCGGGCCACCCCCAGGTGCGCCGAGGCCTCGGCCACGGTGTGCTCGGTGAGCGCCTCCTCCTCGACGGCGGCGCTGAGGGGCAGGCCCCCGTCCGCCCACGCGGCCAGGCGCAGGGCCCGCTCCAGGTCGGGGCAGGCCCGAGCGGCGGAAGCGGCGAGCCCGGCCGGGGGGAGGTGCACCCGGGGGAGGTCCTCCGGTTCCCAGAGCCGCCCCCACCACGGTGCGCCGTCCTCGGTGACCGACCAGGGGGCCTGGTCGTGGGGGAGGGGCTGGACGGCCTCCACCGCCGCGCGCAGGGCGCGGGGGCTCTCCTCCGGTCCCAGCAGGTTCTGGTCCACGAGGTGGTCGCACCAGGTCAGCCAGGTGGCGCGGAAGTCCTCCGGCAGAGGGCCTCCCGCGGACAGGGTGAGCATGACCCGGGTCACGTCGTCGCGGTCCCAGTCGCCCGGGTCGGATCGGACGTGGCCGTGGACGGTGAGGAGGCGGGTGAGGAATCGTGGGTCGACACGACGGGCCCCGTCGGCCCAGTCGAGGCAGGAACGGACGGCGTCGTCGACGGTGGGCAAAACGGTCATGGCGTCCTCGCTTCTCTCCCGGGGGCTGAGTGGCCGCGCCCCGCACCACCGGGAGGTGACGCCGCCACACATCCATCATCGGAGAACGCGGGTTCCTCTGCTGAGGGCCTGTGGACAACCGCGGACGAACGTTCGGGGGACCCGTGGAGAACGTGCGCGCCGGGTTGGTTGAATGCGCTCATGCTGATCCGTACCGCGCCGCCCTCCGAACGGGAGACCGTCGGCGCCCTCCGTGTCCTGGCCTACGAGCACCAGGGGCTCCTGGACGCGAGTCCCGTGTACGCCCACACCCTGCGGGGGCTCGGGTGGGAGGACGGGGACGAGGTCCTGGTGGCCGAGACGGAGGGCCGTGTGGTGGGCACGGTCGTGTTCGTTCCCTGGGGGCCGCGCTGTGAGATCGCCCGGGGCCCCGACGAGGCCGAGGTCCGCGCCCTCGCGGTGGATCCCTCCGCCCGGCGGTCCGGGGTCGGGGCCGCCCTCGTGCGCGCGCTCGTGGACCGGGCGCGCGCGGAGGGGGTGGCCCGTCTGGTGCTCTGCACCCGGACGGTGATGACCGGGGCCCAGCGCCTGTACGAGTCCCAGGGCTTCGTCCGCCTGCCCGAACGCGACTGGACCCCCGTCCCCGGGGTCGACCTCCTTGCCTACGAGCTGGTCGTCAAGGGCTGACGCGGTTCCTACCGAGCCCGGACGGCGGTGTTCCGCAGGGGGCACGCCCCGACGCGGGCCATCACGCTCTCGGCGGAGGGGTCGGCGGCCACGGCGAGGACGAAGGCCTCAGGGTCGTCGTCGAACGTGGGCAGACCGGCGTCCACCAGGTCACGCGCGGCCTCCTTCGGCGGCCGGTCCGCGAGCCAGCGGTCCAGCAGCACCTCCACATCGACCGGTCGGACCCGATCCAGCAGGTCCAGGAGTCCCTTCGCGTCCAGTCCGTCCAGCGGCGGCACGACCGGGACCCGGACACCGGAGTCGCGCAGGTGCCGGGCGGCGCAGTGGTCGCCCAGGCCGGTGCTCCGGTAGCGCCCCGTTCCGACACCCTCCACGGCGCCGAGGTCGGCCAGCGCTTCGAGCGCCCGCAGGACGTGCTGTTCGGGCTCCTCGGAGCTGGGCAGGGCGCCGGGGCCGCAGGCCCCGACCAGCTCGGCGGGGGTGTGCGCACGCCCGGACAGGAACAGTTCGGCCAGGAGCAGGAACGGGGCGGCACCGGGGAGCGCGACCATGGTGGTCAGCGCGTCCGCCCACGCGTCGGCGGCCGCGCCGGGCCGGTCCTCGGCCCAGGCGGTCGCCGCGGGGCCGGGCAGGACGTGCAGGTAGGTGGTGCGCACCAGCGCCGCCGAGCGCGCCACCGAGAACAGGAACCGCACCTCGGCCGGAGTGCGGTCCAGGTCGCGCGCGGCCTGGGCGGTCTCCTCCGCGCCGAGTTCGTCGTGGTCCGTTCCGGGGCGCAGCAGACGCCTCGGAGCCACCCACGCGGACAGCCGGGCCGCTCGGTGCAGGGGCGGACAGGCCAGGGCCCGGGCGTCGAGCTCGGCCCGGGACTCCGGGACGTAGGGCAGCACCGGTGCGGGTTCGGTGCCCTCCAGGAACCCCAGCCGAGCCAGCAGCGGAGAGGCGGCGTCGTCCACGGGATCGTGGCCGGGAGGTCGTGCGGAACCCGGAGTCAGACCGATGCGCTCGATCGCGGCGCGCAGACGGCGCGGACTCTCCGCCGACCGCAGCCCTCCGGAGGAGACGAGGTGGTCGCACCAGGCCAGCCAGCTGTCCCGGAGGCTGTCCGGCAGGGTGTCCCGGTCCCGCAGGTGGGCGGCGACGTCGTGGACGTCGTCCACGGTCCAGTCGCCGGGTTCGTGCGCCCCGGTGTCGCGGTGGACGCTGAGGAGGAGGGCCAGGTCCCGCTCCTCCAGCGCGGGTGGGGGATCGGCTTCGCTGGCCCAGTCGAGGCAGGCGGAGATGGCGGGCAGGAGTCTCTCGGTCATGTCATGGTCACCGAACGTTATGCGGATGGCCGAACCGCATCAGGGTAACCCCGGCAGGTGCCCTCGCATGGGAAAACGTCGAAAACCAGACCCTTCCCGACCGTGTTCGGACGCGGTAATGGACGCGTTTTTCCCTGGTGTTGCTGGGGGAGCGGTGAAGCGGGGGGAGAAAGGGTGGGCAAAAGCGACGGAATCATAACGGGTGGGTGTATCGGTGGGATTGGTCGTGCTCTCTGTCGGTAATAACTAATCGCCGTTTCGCTGGCCGGAATCGGTCATTTTCTCAAGGCGTGCGGTGTTTGGGGTCCGTGGGTCGGGAAGAATCGCCGGAGGCGGCGGGAGGGGGCCGGTGTCGGGCGAGGGAGGTCCGGGCCAGGGCACCCGCACCGCGGGGTGGGAGTGGACTGTCCAGGCACGAGGCGCGTGGATACCCACGGGGAGTACACAGAACGACAAATGCGATAATCCAACTGGGTTACGCACTTTCCGTCATCCCAGGAGGTCGCCCGCGTGGCACGGAGTACCGATCCGGAAAGACGCCCCGAATGGCCCGATGGCATGGACGTCGACGCGCTCCTCGGTCAGGGGTGGCGGCCCACGCCCTTTCGTGAGTTCATCCTCAAGATCCACAGCCGCTGCAATCTGGCCTGCGACTACTGCTACATGTACGAGATGGCCGACCAGAGCTGGCGGTCGCAGCCCCGCCGCATGGCCCGGCCCACCGTGGACCGCGTCGCCGAACGCATCGCGGAGCACGCCCGCGCCCACGGACGCGAGCGGGTGGACGTCGTCCTCCACGGCGGTGAACCGCTCCTGGTCGGCCTCGACCACCTGAGGCACACCGTCCAGTCCCTGCGCAAGGCCTGTGAACCCGACGTCCACGTGGCGCTGCGCATGCAGACCAACGGCGTGCTGATCGACTCCCACTTCCTCGATCTGTTCGAGGAGCTCGGCATCCGCGTGGGGGTGAGCATCGACGGAGCCGAGGCCGACCACGACCGCCACCGCACCCGCGCCAACGGGCGGGGCACCCACGCCGAGGTGCGCGCGGGCATCCAACGGCTCAACGACCGCGACGGCCGCCTGCTGGCGGGCCTGCTCACCACCATCGACCTGGAGTCGGACCCGGTCACGACCTTCGAGCACCTGCTGGAGTACGACCCGCCCGGCGTCGACTTCCTCCTACCGCACGGCAACTGGGACGAACCTCCGCCCGGGTGGTCGCCCACCGAACCGCGCTACGGCGCCTGGCTCGTGTCCGTGTTCGACCGCTGGTACCACTCGACCGAGCGCGAGACCAACATCCGCATGTTCAACGAGATCATCCGACTCGTCCTGGGCAGCCCCTCGCGCACGGAGAGCGTGGGACTCTCGCCCGCCGCGCTCGTGGTGGTGGAGACCGACGGCAGCGTCGAACAGGTCGACAGCCTCAAGTCCGCCTTCGAGGGGGCCGCGAGCACACCCCTGCACACCTTCACCCACACCTTCGACGACGCCCTCTACCTGCCCGCCGTGGCCGCCCGCCAGATCGGGGCCCGCGCGCTCAGCCCCACGTGCGCCGACTGCCCCCTGTCCCGGGTCTGCGGCGGCGGCCTCTACCCGCACCGCTACCGCGAGGGCAGCGGCTTCCTCAACCCGTCCGTGTACTGCGCGGACCTGTTCCACCTGATCACCCACATCCACCAGACCGTGGCCGCGGACGTGGCCCGCATCAGGAGAGGGGTCTGAATGTCAGATCCGGTTCCGGAACCGGTGTTCGAGGCCCTCGCCCGTGGCGGCGGCGGGGACGGGGCCACCGCCCACCTGCGCGCCGCCCAGTTCGGCAAGCACCTCCTGCTGTTGCGCCGCGTCGTGGACGCGGCGCGGGCCGCGCGGCACCCCGACGCCGACCGCGCCCGGAACGCCTACGAACTGCTGGCCCGAGCCCAGGAACAGGCACCCGAGCAGGTCGCGACGGTTCTGCGCCACCCCACCGTGGGGGTGTGGGCCCGGCGGACCGCGTTGGCCTTGGCCGGACACCGACCCGAACGGCCCCGGGTGACCGGACTGGCGGCGGTCGCGGCCGTCGCCGCCCTGCGCGGCCGGATGGACGCGCGCCTGGAAGTGCCCCTGGACGGCCCCACCGCCCCGCTGCCGTCACTGGGCCGGGCCGTCCTCCACACCAGAGGCGGACGGGCCCTGTTCGAGACCACCGGAGGCCGGGCCACCCTGAGTACCGGACACGGTCCGGAGGTGGCCGTTCCCGAGGATCCCCACGAGGACGCGCCCGGTTGGCACGCCCTGCGCCGACTGGCGGCCGAACACCGGGGCCGACGCCTCACGCTGCTCCTGGACGACCTGGACCCCGACCGCATGCCCGGGGCCGACCTCGTCGCCCACCGGATCGGAGCCGCCGAACTCGCCCACTGGCGGAGCACCCTGGAGGGGGCCTGGCGGCTGCTGGTGGACGACCACTGGACGGTGGCCGCCGAGACCGCCGGCACCGTGCTCACCCTGACCCCCATCACCTCGCCGGGCGGGCGTGCCCACACCAGCGCCACCGCCCGACACGCCTACGGCAACCTGGGGCTGTCCACCCCGCCGGGAGCGACCCTGCTGGCCCTCACCTTCGCCCACGAGGTGCAGCACGCCAAACTCTCCGCGCTGCTCGACCTGGTGGACCTCACCCTGCCCGAGGACGGCAGCCGCTACTACGCGCCCTGGCGACCCGACCCGCGCCCCGCCTCGGGGCTGTTCCAGGGGGTCTACGCCCACCTGGGGGTGGCCGGGTTCTGGCGCAGGCACCGGCACGCCGTCACGGGACGGGAGTCCGCCCGGGCCCACGCGGACTTCGCGCACTGGCGGCGCTCCACGGCGGACGCCGCCGGTGCGCTGGCCGACTCGGGCAGGCTCACCACCGAGGGCAAACGGTTCCTGGCCGCCACCGACCGCACCCTGCGGGCGTGGCTGGCCGAACCGGTCCCCGCCCCGGCCGAGGAGGCGGCCGACGCCGCCGCCCGCACCCACTGGGAACGCTGGCACGCCCGCCACGGCTGACCGGGGACGGGCGGGGTGCGACCCGCCCCGGGGGCTCAGAGCAGCGGGGGGTCGAAGTCCGCGACCAGTCGGCGGCCCTCACCCGCGGCGCCGGTGTAGGAGTGCTCACGGCCCAGGGCACGCAGGTAGCCGGTGAACGTGTGCTCGGCCAGCTCCTCGGCGTCCTCCGTCTCGTGCTCGGCGCGCAGGTCCAGCACCAGGTTGGAGGCGCAGGCCAGCGTGCTCGGGTGCTCCTCGCCCAGCAGGGACCGGTAGCGGCGCAGGGTGCCCCGGCCCAGCCGCGTCGCGTTCTTGGCCTCGCCCAGCGCGGCCAGGTCGCTGGCCAGGTTGGTGGCTGCCGCCAGGGTGTAGTGGTGGTTGCGGCCGAGCCTGGCCTCCAGGGCGTTGAGCGCCGACTCGTTCATCGAACGCGCACGCGCCGGGTCGCCCATCAGCCGGTACAGCAGCGCCACGTTGCTCGTGCAGCCGTGCTTGTACGGGTGGTCGGCGCCGTAGGCCTGGGCGTAGCGCATGTCGGTGTCCTCGGCCAGCTCCAGGGCCCCGGCCAGCTCGCCGGTCATCCGCCACAGGTTGGCCAGGCACATCGCCGCCGCCAGGGTGTCCGGGTGGTTGATGCCGCGCAGCCGCAGGTAGCGGGAGTGCGCGTCCTGCCCGAGTTCGAGCGCCTCGTCCAGCTCACCCGAGAGCCGCCGGGCGATCGCCAGGTCCACCTGGGCGCGCAGCGTGCGGGGGTCCTCCACACCCAACTGCTCCCGGCCGTAGGCCAGCGCGTCCTCACCCAGGTCGCAGGCCTCCGTGTAGTCGCCGGACAGCCGCACCACCTGGGCCAGCCCGGACCAGAAGGCCAGCAGCGTGGGCGAGCCCCCGGCCGGTCCGCTGCGCTTGAACAGCATGTAGGCGCGCTCGTGCTTGCTCTGCGCACCCCCGAAGTCGCTGGTGAGCGTGTGGTCCAGGGCCAGGTTGTACAGGGCGCGCAGGGTGGCGGTGTTGTTGGGGCCGAAGGCCTCCTGGTACTGGCGGAGCACCTCCTCGTCGTGCTCGCGGGCCTGCCAGAAGTCGCCGCGCGCCCGGTAGTCCGCGCCCAGGCCGGAGAGCACGGAGAGGGTCTCCGGGTGCGCGTGGCCCAGGGTGCGGCGCATCTTCGGGAGGATCGCCAGGTTGAGGTCGTGCGAGGCGATGTACCTGCCCAGGTCACGGAGGCGGTTGGCGTACTTGGCCTGGGCCTCCAGCACGAAGGAGTCCTCCTCGCCGGAGTCGGCCGTCCACTTCTCGATGAAGTTGCGCGCGTAGCGGCTGGCGGTCTCGTAGTTTCCGGACACGTAGAGGAAGTTCAGCATGTTCAGCGCGAAGCGCCGCACCTCGGGCCGGTCCGACTCCGCGACCCCGGCCGGGCGCATGTGGGAGAGCAGTTCGAGGTAGCGCGCCTGGGCCGAGGCGTCCGTGAAGCTCTTCGGCGCCGCCGCGCTCAGCAGGGACCACACCTCGACCCGGATCGAGTCCTGGGTGTCCTCGTCCAGCTCCTCGCGGAGCAGCGCCTGGATCAGCCGGTGCACCTGGATGGTGCGGTTGGCCTGGTCGAGCCGGACCAGGGCGTACCGGCCCAGCTGGCCGATGGCCTTGCTCAGGCGGATCGGGTCGGCCATCAGCTCCGCCATCTCGGGACGGATCGGCCCCTCGTCCACCGGGAAGAAGAGATCGCGGGGGATGGGCTCGGGGCCGAAGAAGGCGCAGCAGCGCAGCAGCTCCATCGCCTCGGGCAGGTTCTCCTTGAGCTTCTCCACGGACAGCTGCCACGCGGCCGTCATCGGCTTGGGGTACTCCGGCGGCTTGCCCTCACGCAGCAGCGGGCCGGTGCGCTCGGACAGCAGGCGCAGGTACTCCTGCGTGGACATGCCGGTCTCGGACTGGAGGGCTCCGGCCTGCTCCAGTGCCAGCGGGAGGTGCCCCAGGGCCTCGGACAGCTCGACGGCCTCCTCGGTGGTGATGCCGCGCGGGATGCGCTTCTTGAGGAACTCCACGCTCTCGTGCTCGCTGAACACGTTGACCGGCACCGTCTCCGCCACGCCCTCCCACCGGTGGTTGCGGGTGGTGATCAGGACGTGCCCGGGCCCCTGCGGGATGACCTCGGTGAGTTCCTCCGGCTCGTCGGCGTTGTCGAAGATGAGCAGCCAGCGCGCGTACGGCTCGCCCTTGCGCAGGGCCTCCAGCACCGCGTCGGCGGCGTCCTCGACCCCGGTCACCCCCGGCCCGGGCAGGCCCAGGTGTGGCGCCAGGTGGGCCAGCGCGGAGTCCACCAGGCCCGGCTGGTCGGCCATGATCCACCAGACCAGGTCGTACTCGCCCCGGTACCGGTGGGCGTACTCCACGGCCATGAGGGTCTTGCCGACCCCGCCGTACCCCTGGAGCGTGTGGGGGACCACCGGGTCCGAGGGCTGGGGGACCACGGCGGTGACCTGATTGAGCAGTCCGGCACGGAGCGCGCTGATCTGTTCGTCGCGGCCGGTGAAGTTCTTGTGGCGCGGCGGGACACGCCCCCACACTTCCGGGAATCTGTTTCCGCCGTGCCCTTCCGGGAAACGGTTCCGGTTCTGGCCCAGGGGGGTCCCTTTGGAAGCGGTCACGCGTTGTCCTCCGGTTTCACATAGGCCCCACCAGGAATTCTTTTCCCCATCACAATAAGAAGTCCCGGTGTTGTGTCGTGTCGGTACTTGTTGCCTGAGGGATTCGTCAACCTCATCAGAGTAGGCGAAGAGGTTAGGGAAGGACAGGTGTGTGGTAGGAACTTCTGTACGGCGAATCGAAGAACGCCGGTGCGAATGGGCGGACCCCACCGGCCGTTCGCGGTCGGCCGCGGAACGGCGGCCGCTATCACGCGGAGGCGAGCACATGGGAGAACACGGGTTCACCGGTGGAACAGCGCTGGTGGACGTGGGTGAGCTGTCGTTGCGCGACCTGGAGGGCATCGGCGGTTCGGCGATAGCCGAGGCGCTGCGTACGGTGCTCGACCCCGGAGAGGCGGGCGCCGAGGTGGTGGCCGGGTTCGTCAACGACCCCGAGTAGGACCGTTCGGTGGCGACACGTCGTCGGTGCGGCGAAAAGGACACAGGAATGTCACCAGGGCCCGAAACCGGGCCCTGACGTGACACCATGGACAGCGCTCATCACGCAGACGCTGTCTCCATTCTCGCTGGCCGGGAGCTGCTTCATGACACGAGCCGCCATCGTCCACGCGCACGGACCGTTCGTCGGGGCGCGGCCCTTCCGCGCCCGGGACCGGCGACACTTTCTCGGCCGCCGTTCCGAGACCGAGGAACTGGTGCGTTCCTGGAGCCGCCACCGGCTCACCGTCCTTCACGGGGACAACGGGGTGGGAAAGACCTCCCTGGTCGGAGCCGGCGCGCTGCCCGCGCTCACCGATCGCGGGAGCACCGTCCTCCCCCTGGGCGAACTCCGTTTCGACCCGAGCTTCCCCGCCGCCATACTCCCCGGTCAGAACCCCTACAGCAGGGCCCTGTTGGCGCTGTGGAGCCCCTCGGACTTTCCCACACACGGGCCGGGCACCTCGATCACCGACTACCTGCGCACCCACGAGAGCACCGACCGGCAGGGCCTGCCCCGGCCGGTCTTCGCCGTTCTGGACCAGACCGAACTCCTGTTGCGGCGTTCCGCCGCGCCCGAACCGGTGCGCCGGGACTTCCTGGACGAGCTGTTCACCGCTGTGGAACGCCGCCCCGACCTGCACCTGCTGCTGACCGTGCGCACGCAGCACCTCGACGAGCTCCGGCGCCTGGTGGAGAAACGGGAGGTGGAGCACGCGGAGGTGGGGTTGGCCCCGTTCACCCCCGGCACCGCGACCGAGGTGGTGACGCGCTCCCTGACCCTGGCCGGCTCGCGTACCGCGGTCCGGGACTCCGGGCGGCTCGTCGACCAGATCCGCGCCGTGGGCGAGACGGGGAGCGGTCTCCGCGCCGGCGACGACACCGTCGAGCCCGCCCTCCTCCAGATCCTGGGGCAGGCGCTCTGGGAGGAGGCCAACGGGACCGGAACCGCCCTGGTACCGGACTCCGACGCCGAGGTCGACCGCGTCCTCACGGTGCACCTGTCGAGGGTCCTGGCGGAGGTGGCCCACGAACACCTGGTGTCCCCGGAGGTCCCGCACGCGTGGCTGCGCGCCGTGGCCGAGGCGGGGCCCCGGGGCGTGGGCCGTCCCGCCTGCGAGGATCCGGACGGCGAGCTCACACCCGGAATGGTCCACGCCCTGGAGGACCGCCATCTGGTGACCGCGAACCGCGACGGGTCCGCCTACCTGTTACGGCATCCGAGGCTGGCCCGTCCCCTCGCGGCACTGTCCCCGTTTCCTCCGGCTCCCCGCGGCCAGGGCGAGCCGAACCTCCTGGACGCCGCCCGCGTCGCCCACACCCGGGGGGAGACGGCGCTGGCCGCCGAACAGGCGCGTCGGGGCCTGAGCTCCCGTCCGGCACCGGGTCCGAGGGAGCGCGCGCTGCTCACGGCTCTCCTGGGAGACCTCGCCTTCGAGCGGGGCGACCACCGCGCGGCGGCCGGACACTACGCGGACGCGGCACGGCAGCGGGAGGCGGTCGGTGACGGAGCGGCGGTCTCGCGCCTGCTGGTGGCCGAGGCGCGCAACCGCCTGATGGTCGGGGAGCGGTCGGCGGGGCTGACGGGGCTGGCGGCGGCCGAGGGGCGCGTGCACGCCGACCCCAGCCTGCGGGCCGGGATCGGGCAGGTGCTCTGGCTCGCGGGGCAGGGGAGTTCCGCCCTGGACGTCCTGGAGGGCGCCATGGTGGGCGGCGGCGGGATCACCGAGGCGCGGCGCACGCGTGGTGAGATCCGAGCCGAGCAGCGGGGAGCCGCCAAGGGGGGAACGCGTTGAGCCTGTTCGACTCCACCGTGCTGGTCGCACTGATCACCGGCGTCATCACGGCCGTCAGCACTCTGGGGGCGACGGCCCTGTCGGGGCACCGCGCCGCCCAGGTGGAGCGATGGCGCGCCGAGCACGCCCTGGAGCGGGAGCGGGAGCTGCGCGACCACGAGAGGGGTCTGGCCCGGGAGCGGGAGGTGCGCACCCGGTTGGAGGAGGTGCGGGGCAGCGTGTTGCGGCTCGACATCGGCATGCGCAGCATCGCGCAGATCCGGTTGCACGGACCGTCCCGGCAGGGCGGCGACGACCTCTCCGAGCTCGTGCGTCAGGCCCGGACGGACGTCTTCGAGGCGGTGATCGCGGTGGAGCGCATGCGCGACGTCCTCTCGCCGGACGGACAGGACCGGGTCGACGACCTCCGCGACGCGGTGGACGAGGCCCTCAACCACGTCCAGGCGCGTACCGACCGGAGCGCTGAGCAGGTGCACCGGGATTTGGCCTCGGGTCTTCGGGCTCTGGCCGAGGTGGTTCCGGCGGAGTGGGTCCTGGAGGCGGTGGCGGCCCCCGTCGTACGGTCCGGGGGCGCGGCCGGCTCCTTCGCGGTGCCGTTCGAGGCTGACCCGAGCGCAGAACGAGAGCCAGAGTGAACGCGAGGGTGAGCGTTCCGACGGCCGCGCACACCAGCAGGACGGTGCCGTGCACCCCCAGTGACTCCAGCGCGTAGCCCCCGCACAGCATGCCCACGGGCAGGGCGCCCCCGCTGAGGAAGCGCACGGTACCGGTGAGCCGTCCCAGGTACTCGGGGGGCACGTGGGTGGTGTGGTACGTCGCCACGGTGACGTTCATGTGCGCGCCGACGAAGCCGATGCCGCCCCAGACCACGGGCAGCGTCGCCAGGAGCCAGGTCGGTCCGGCCCGCTCGGCCGTCACCAGCAGCAGGGTCAGGGCCAGCCACGACCACAGGCAGAGCACCACCATCCGGGTGGGGGTCAACCTGCGGACCAGGATCGGGGCGAGCAGGGCGCCGAGCAGCCCTCCGGCACCGGTGGCGGCCAACACCACGCCCAGCAGGAAGGCCGACAGCCCCTCGTCGGTGGCGGTCATCATGATGATCAGCCAGACCGACTGGAAGAGCGCGTTCGTGACGGTGCACACGACCAGGGACCGCAGCAGGAAGCGGTCCGAGCGCAGGAGCAGGAAGCCCCCGGAGAGTTCCCTGAGGACACCGTGCCGGGAACCGGAGCGCCGCGCCCTCCTCGGGATCCGGGGCAGCAACCAGGCCGCCCACAGCCCCAGGGCGGAGACGACGGTGTCGAAGAGCGCGGGCAGCCCGTGTGCCAGTCCGTACAGGGCACCGCCGAGCGGGCGGCCGATCATCTGGGTGGCGTCGGTGCGGGCCTCGTTCTTGGCGGCCGCGCCGGCCAGTTCGTCCCGGGGTACGAGCAGGGGCACCGCGGCCGCCCCCGCCGTCGCGTGCAGGGTGCCGCACACGCCGTGCAGGGCCGAGGCCACGGCGAGCAGGACGACCGGCGCGTCGAACACCAGGACGGGACCGACGAAGAGCACGACGCAGGCCACACGGGTGGCCAGACCGACGACCATGACGGTGCGCGGGTCGTGGCGGTCCACCACGAGGCCGACGGGTATGTGCAGGACGGTACGGGGCACCATGCCAGCGGCGGCGATCCAACCGGCCAGGACGGGAGACCCGGTGTGGAACAGGGCCAGGAGGGGGATGGCCAGGCCGAAGGTCATGGTCCCGAGGCTGGCCAGCGCCACACTGCTCCACAGCAACGCGAAATGGCGTCGCCAACGTCCGGTGTCTCGAGTCGGAAAGGTCTCCCCAACGCGGGGTTCCGTTGTTGACATCGTTCTCAATGCAGATGGAAAACGTGGGTGCCGAAAAACCCCGCAAGGTGTACCGGGGTGACAAATCCGAATGCGGCAGGCCCTGTGGTGTAGGGCTTGTGCTGACCCGATCGGCGTGGTCCACGCGGTTCTGAAGGTCCCGGGTCATGCTATCCGGAAAAGCGCGTCACCTAGGCCTGTTGGTGTTCAAGATGAGTGTTTGGGTCGCAAGTGTCAACAGGGGAAAGGGTGATTGGTCGTTTTATGCCGTTTTCTCCGTTTGACCTCAACTCTGGTTGAGGTCGCACACTGCTCGGTAACCGGATCCGGGAGGACCGTACCGCGTCCCGAGACACCCCGACCGCGGGCTAGCCGGTCACCAGTCGGGCCACACGGTGGGCCTCGGTGGGGTCGGGGCACTCCCAGCGCCGGATCAGCCGCTCCACCGCCGCCGCCGGTACCGGCGCGGACCTGCGGCCCATCCGTTCACGCAGCACCCGGGGCGGAGCCTCCAGCGCCACGATCTCCACCCGGGCCCGGTAGTCGGCGGCCAGGGACACCGACCTTCCGCGCAGGTCACGCGAGACGTTGGTGGCGTTCCACACGAACGACCGCCCGGCGCGCAGGTGCTCGCGGGCGCGCTCAGCTGCGGCAGCGACCACCCGACGCTGGTCGGCGGCGGGCCGGACCCCCAGTTCCCTGCGGAGCGCGTCCAGGCTCACCACCGGCACGTCCGGACGGTTCTCCCGGATCCAGTGGTCCTTGCCCGAGCCGGGCAGGCCGGACATCACCGTCACGGTCATTCGCGTGTCGTCGTGGGCGGCGTGGTCCGGGTCGCGGTCGGGCCTGCGGAAGAACCAGAACCGCGCGTGGTCGGACGGAAACGCGCGCGGCACGTCCAGGCAGCGCTGCTCGGCACAGTACTCCGCGTACAGTCCCACGTTGTCCAGGACCTCCGAGGCGTCCCCGCAGTGACGTCCGAGGATGTCGGCGGTCGCCAGCAGCACCAGGTCGTCGTTGCGGGCCAGCAGACTGGCGCGGAAGGCGATCCGGCGCAGGTCCGGGCGCTCCAGAGCCCAGAACGGAACCTGGTGGTGGCGGACCAGCGCCGCCACGTGCTCACGCCACTCGACCGGAGCTCCCGACTCCCAGAGGAACCTGCGGGTCAGCAGGTCACCGGCCCGGGAGTGCCCGTGGGCGGTCACCCGGCCCTCCTCGTCGCGCCGGGTGCACAGGGGTTTGGCCACGTCGTGCAGGAGCACCGCCGCGAAGAGCCGGACCCGCTCCTCGGCGGGCCGCGCGCGCCACCCGGGCAGTTCGGCGAGGGCCTCGCACGCCATACGGGTGTGCACCTCCACGTCCCCCTCGGCGTGGTGCACCGGGTCCTGCTCGACCCCGGAGAGGTCCCGCACCCACGCGAAGGCCTCCCGCACCCGGCTCCAGTCCAGCCCCCAGTGCGGCGGGGCGGGACAGAGTTCATCGAACGGCCGCATACAGCACCTCCGGGTCGGCCAGCGCGTTGGCGATCAGCGGCCGGTCCAGCCAGTGCGTGCCCGCGTCCAGGATCGCGGAGGTGAACTCCGACCGCACCCACTTGTACCGGTCGACGGTGTGGTCGCCCTCCTCGACCTTGACGTACAGCCCCTCCATCAGGTCGGAGCCGTCCGTCTCCGCGAGCGCCCGTCCGGGGTCGGCGCCCCCGGCCCTGGCGGCGTCGGCCAGGGCCTCGCGCCACGCGGGGGTCCGGCAGGTGGAGGTCCCCACCAGGGAGGTCAGCTCTCCGAGGGAGGACAGGGGGCCCTCGTGCAGCACCGGCACCGACACCACGGGCGTACCGGCCAGGAGCGCACGCCAGCGTGGTGTGGACAGGAACGTCCCGGCGCGGGTGTCCAGCACGTCGAACGCGCAGAAGTAGTGCGGCAGCGCGTCGTAGAACACGGTGTGCCGCGCGTACAGCCACTCGCCGTAGAGCACGTACCGGTCGCCCAACCGGGGCCACAGAGCGGGCGCCACCGCCGCCGCCCAGGCCTTGAACGGGCCGAACTGTCGTTCCCGGGGACCGCCGGTCAGGTAGTGGCCCCGGCTCTGGAGCCGCGGCCGCCCGTCGGGCCCGAAGCTGATCCCCGCGTTGGCCCCGTCCAGCTTCTCCTCCACGACCAGGTGCCGTCCGGCCAGGGCGGCGAACGGCGCGGCCGACAGGTCGTGGTCACCGTGTTGGAGCCGCGACCCGCGGATGTGCCGGGTGCGGGGGTACTTGCGAAGCATGTGACGGTTGTACACACCCTTCAGGGCCGGGGGCCAGCGGTTTTCCGAGCTCTCAGGCCAGCCTGGCGCGGGTCCCCAGGGAGGCGGCGTCGGCGGCGGCCCGGCCCTCGTACCAGCCCTCGGCACTGGAGGGGCCCCGGACCCGGGACGAGGTGAGCGCGCCGAAGGCCTCGTCGACGGCGGCCTCCACGGCCTTCTCCCGGGCCGCGAACACCGGGACGAGGTCGGTGCCGGTCTCGGCGGTGACCGCCTCCTCGGTGGCGCGCGCCGACTCGGTCAGCCGCTCACCCACCCGTACCGCGAACGCGGACATGAAGGACGCCCTGAAGTCCCTGCGCGCCCCGCGCCCGGACCGGTCCCGCTTCGCGCCGCTCACCCGCATCGCGGACTCGGCCTGCACCAGCAGCGACGTGTACAGCAGATCCACGGCCTCGACGTCGCCGGGGAAACCCATCACCGTGCTCAGCCCCAGATCGCGGTGCCATACGGCACGGCAGTGGTTGGCCTCCGCGACCTCGTTCAGCAGCACGGCCCGGTGCTCGTCATAGGGCGAGTCCACCGGGAGCCTGCGGGCCGAGGCGGCCTCGGGCTCCTCGGGGTCCCGCTCCACCAGGGCGAGGTCGATGCTGTGTCGCGCCATCATCTCCTGGGCCCGCGCGGTCAGCGCCTCCGCCTCCTGCGGGAACTCGGTGGACTCCGCCTTGGCCAGCAGCGCGCGGACGCGTTGGAGCCGCCCCCGGTCCACCGGGGCGGAGGAGTTCACGCCCGGTCGGAAGGTTCCCGGCGGCGGGCCCAGCCGACGCATCGGAGGCAGCACGCGCAACAGGGCCAGGAGCCGGAGCACCACCTCCACCGCCTCGAACCTCAGCAGGCCGTGCTCGGAGCCCAGTCGGGCCAGGTGCTGGTCGCCCGAGGCCGGGGCGGTCGCGCCCAGGGCGCGTACCTGCTCGGTCCAGCGGGGGTCCACCGTGGCGGCGGAGTGGCGTTCGAGGTCGGCGGTGACGGCTTCCGCGCACACGGTGGCGGCAAGTGGCCCGGACTCGCGGGACACGTGCCGGACCGTCTCCGTGGGCTGCCAGCCGCGCGCCCAGGCGTCGGCGATCGCGAAGAGCAGGGTGTCGAGGAGCGCGCGCCCCGCCGCCCCCGCCCAGGCCGGGTCCTCGGCGTCGGCCAGTCGGGCCGACGCGAGGTCCACCCCGCCGCCCTCCTGTCCTCGCACGAGCGCGTCGACGGCGCCGGTGACCACCTCCACGGGGGTGTCCGTGGGACCTGGCCCGGACCACTCGGCCCCGGCCCGCGCGTCGCCGCCTCTGCGGCCCTTCCTGCCCACGGTGGTACTCCCCGTTCGAGAGACTGTCGGGCCCTGCGGCCGTTGCGGCCCCCTTCGGGCCGACTGGACATCCTACCGGCCTGCGACTTCGGTGGCGGAGTGGGGGATCACACCCCCGCGCCCTGCCGTTTCCCGCAGGGTGACCGGAGGGGTGGCCCCATGGTGGGGCGGATTCCGGCTGCCCGGGTTCGGAGCCATGCCCGTCGCCACCGCCCCGGACCTACCCGACTCGTCGCGCCCGGCTCCGCTCGCCGCGCCCCTGCGTCGGGGCCGGTCCGATTCCTCCGCTCCTGTCTGGTGAAGGGGATCGGTGCCCGACGCCGAAAGACGCCCCTTTCCTCCCGGAATCATCCCGGAAACACCGGCGGCCTAGCGTCGTCCCCACCGCAGCCACCGAGGAGTCTCCATGCGTCAGGGAACCGGGCCCACGGGCGACGAGGCGGCGGGGGGCGGAACGGCGGGCCCATCGCGATGCCCGTACACCGGAGGGGCCGCCCACTCCCTCGACCGGAGCCCGGCACTCGGAGCGGAACCCTCCTGGGACCGGCTGCGGTCCCGGCACGGTGGCCTGATCCCCGTGGAGGTCACCCCCGGAGTCCCCGGCTGGCTCCTGCTCGGCTACAAGGAGAACCTGCGGGTCCTGCGCGACCAGACCCACTTCTCCGCCGACCCGCGCCCCTGGGGCGACGACGCCGCGCCCGTTCGAGGCGCGGCCCTCGCTCGCGACGGTGACGACCACCAGCGCCTGCGCCTGCCGATCGTGGAGGCGCTGGCCTCCGTGGGCACCCCACACCTGGTCCCGGTGGTCGAGCGCGTCGCCGTGCGGCTGATCGGCCGGGTCGGAGCGAAGGGCGCGGCCGACCTCGTCGGGCAGTACGCCGCACCCCTGCCCGCGCTCGTCCTCAACGAACTCCTCGGGCTCCCGGACTCCTACGGCCACCTGCTCGCGGACCTCACCGACCGCCTGCGCGGCGACGACGCCCGGCGGGCCGCGACGGCCGCACCGGCCGTGCGCGCCTACTTCCTGGGGCTGGTCGCCCGCAAACGCGCCGCACCCGGGCGGGACGTCACCTCCGCGCTCCTGGAGCACCCGCACGGGCTGACCGACGACGAGGCGGTCGAGGCGCTGCGCCTGCTCTGGGCGACGGGCCTCGAACCCACCACCCACCTCATCGGCAACGCCCTGCGCCTGCTCGTCGAGGACCGTCGGGTGTGGACCGCCTACCTCGGCGGGACGCTCACACCGGAGGACCTCCTCGACTACGTCATGTGGACCGACCCTCCGGTCCGCGTGCTGGCGGGACGCTACGCGAGAACGGACCTCCGGTTCTCGGGGACCCGGATCCGGCGGGGCGATCCGCTGCTCTTCGCGTTCGGGGCCGCGCACTCCGACCCGTCCGTCGCCGGAGACTCCGGAACCGCCATGGACCAGCTGGCCGGGAACCGCGCCCATCTGTCCTGGGGCGCCGGAGCCCATCGCTGCCCGGCCACGTCCCTCACCCAGGAGCTGGTCCGCACCGCCCTCGACACGGCGTTGGACCGGATGAGGGACATGGTCGCGGTGGTCGGGCCCGCCGGTCCGCGACGACGGGCGTCCCCCGGCGCGCACGGGCTCGAGGAGCTGCCCGTGCGGTTCACCCCGACCGGGGAGAGCGAGCCGGTCGCGGCAGCCGAACCGGATGTCAGAGGCGCCTCCCGGCGCCGCAAACGCCGTCCCGCCGCCCGGGGCGCCCGCTACCAGGCGCCCTTCGCGGAGAAACCGCACGAGCCCGACCCCCTCGAACGGCTCCTGGAGACGTGGACCCCCCGGAGCTGAGCCCCGGGAGCCGATCCCGCCGTGGGCTCAGCCCGCTTCGGGGTCCACCACGACGAGCTCCGGGTGGACGCTTCCCGGATCGTCCAGGAGGGGCTGCTCACCACCGCGCAGGTGGTGGTCGAAGTAGGCGGCGGCGTAGGTCCGCACCAGGTTCACCCCGTGCTCCACCGGGAGGTCGCCGAACTGCGCCCGCCACTGCTCGGGGGTCAGCGTGTCCCGCAGCCCGAGTCGTTCCATGAGCACACCCCGGTCCAGGGCGGTGGAGTGCCCGGAGTCGGTGACGCGGATCCACTGGCGCCAGCCGGTCAGGCCCGCCCAGCGCTCCTCCCAGCCCTCCCAGGACTGCCCCTGGCCGTTGGCGAGCAGCGCCAGCGGCTTGTCGATCTCCTCCTCCAGCTGCGCGGGGTAGTAGGGGCCGTCCAGGTTGAGCCCGGCGTCCACGCGCTCCTCGGTCACCAGCGTCTGGGCGGTGGCCGCCCCGCCCCAGGAGTGGCCCACCATTCCGGTCCGGTCGGTCGCGACCAGCGCGGACCAGCGCCAGGCCCCGCCGTCCTCCAGTGCGTCCAGGAGGAGGGTGACGTCGTCGGCCCGGTTGACCGCGCCGTCCTCCCACCGCTCGGTGGCGCAGGCCCCGCACCGCTCCACGAGCCCGTCGGGGAACTCCACCGGGGCCGCCTCGTGCCGGTGGTCGATCCCGGCCACCGCGAAACCGTGGCTGGCCAGGTCCTCACCGAGCGAGGACATCCAGGTCCGGGAGACCCCGGCTCCGGGGGAGAGCACCACGAGGGGCAGGCCGTCGTCGGTGCGGGCCGGCGGTGCGTCCGCCACGGAGTGGGTGCGCACCCGGGTCAGGGTGTCCGCCGGAAGGTGGTCGAACCCGCTCTGGGCGAGGATCGCCGCGGACTCGGCCTCGGTCAGGTAGGGGGCGGGACGCCCGGTGTCGGTGCGGGCCGGGTACCAGAGCGTCACCATGATCTCCCGGTCACCGCCGAACCACGGGTCCTCGCGGTCGGTGTCCACCAGGTGCAGGTCGGTGGTGCCCACGGGCGCGGGGCCGGTGGGTGCGGGCAGGGCGGCGGTGGGTGGGCGGTCCCCGTCGGTCGCGGCGGAAGCCGGACCGGAGGCGAGGGTGCCGCCCACGGCCAGGGCGCAGGCCAGGGCCAGGGCGCAGGCCAGGGCCAGGGGCGCGGACCGGCGGCGAGCGGTCCGCGCCGGGGGAGCGGGGGTGCGGGAGGACGTGGAGGGGTGCGGCATAGGGGAGCCTTCCGTCGTGGTCGGTCTGCCATCCCCTGAACCCTAGGAAGCGGGGCCCGACCGGCACGAGGGTGCAGGCCATCGACTCCGCCGGGGGCGGGCACGCGGTCACGGGGTGGGGCGGGCACGACCTCACGGCCTCCCACCGGGCCCGCGCCCCCGGAGTTTCAGCCGACGGTCTCCACCAGCAGCACCTCCAGGGTGCGGGGACCGTGCACGCCCTCCACGCGGTTGAGTTCGATGTCGCTGGTGGCCGAGGGGCCGCTGATCCACGTGAGCGGCCGCGCCGGGTCCAGGAGCCGGACGGCCTCGGGTACCCCGCCCACCACCTGGTCGGCCCGGACCACGCACAGGTGGTAGTCGGGGACCAGGGTGAGGGCCCGACGGCCCTGGTCGGGCCCGGCGTCGAGCACGAGGGTTCCGGTCTCGGCCACCGCCACCGCGCACCCGGTCACCACACCGTCGCAGGCGTCGAGGTCGGCCACGGACAGCGGCTCCCCGGGGGTGTCGGTGAGCCGTGGCGCCGTCACCTCCGAGAACCACTCCGGCGGAGCGCCCGAGGGGGTCGCGACCCGGGTCGCGCCGCGTCGCTCCAGGACGGCGGCGATCCGCTCGGGCAGAGCGGCCTCCGGCACCCTCTCCACCAGGGCCCGGTAGTCCCGCAACCGGTCCACCAGCACCTCCAGGGCGTCCCCGGCGAAGTGGTGGTCGGCGTACCCGCCTCCGGGCGGACGCGCCACCGGCTCCTCGCCGGGCACGTCCGACAGCGCCGCCCGCACCCGTGCCAGGACGCGTTCACGGGAGCCCCGGCCCTCGGCGCCCCCACCGCGCACGCCTCCGGTGCCGCTCATCGCCGCCCCCTCTGCTTCCACCACTGTCGGAAGGACTCGCCGGGCACGTCCGGCACGTCCCGGGTGTCGGTCCACGTCCCCGCCGTCCCCGGCAGGTGCCGGGGCAGGTCCCCGCCCACCAGCCCCGCCGCGCGCTGCGCCGCGTCCAACGCCCGGGCCGAACCGAGAACCGCCTCGGCACCGGCCATGACGGCCTTCTCACCGAGGTGCCCCGGACCCTCCGCGACCTGTTCACGCAGGTGCACCAGGACCTCCGGGATGTCGATGGCCACCGGGCAGACGTCGTAGCACGCCCCGCACAGCGACGACGCGTACGGCAGAGCCCGGTCCACCTCCGAGGACATCCCCCGCAGTTGGGGAGTGAGGATCGCGCCGATCGGCCCCGGGTAGACCGATCCGTAGGCGTGACCGCCGGTGCGCTCGTAGACGGGACAGATGTTCAGACAGGCCGAGCAGCGGATGCAGCGCAGCGCCTGCCGTCCCACGGTGTCGGCGAGCACGTCGGTGCGTCCGTTGTCCAACAGGACCAGGTGGAAGTCGCGCGGACCGTCGCCCGGGGTCACCCCGGTCCAGGTGGAGGTGTAGGGGTTCATCCGTTCCCCGGTGGAGGACCGGGGCAGCAGTTGCAGGAACACCTCGAGGTCGGACCACGTGGGCACGACCTTCTCGATCCCCACCACGGAGATCAGCGTCTCCGGCAGGGTCAGGCACATCCGCCCGTTGCCCTCGGACTCCAGCACCACGAGCGTCCCGGAGTCGGCCACGGCGAAGTTGGCCCCCGAGACCGCCACCCTGGCGCGCAGGAACAGCTCCCGCAGGTGCACGCGGGCGGCCTCGGCCAGCGCGCGGGGATCGTCGGTGAGCCCGGGCGGTGCGGGCACCCCCCACTCCGCCATCCGGTCGAGGAAGATCTCCCGGATCTGGGAGCGGGCCAGGTGGATCGCGGGCACCAGGATGTGGGAGGGGAGGTCGTCACCGAGCTGCACGATCAGTTCGGCCAGGTCGGTCTCGTAGGCCGTGATCCCGGCGGCCTCCAGCGCGCCGTTGAGCTCGATCTCCTGGGTGGCCATGGACTTCACCTTGACCACCTCGGTCTCACCCGTCCGACGCACCAGCCGGGTGACGATCTCGTTGGCCTCGGCCGCGTCGGCGGCCCAGTGGACCGTGCCGCCCGCCCGGTGGACCGCCTCCTCCAGGCGTTCGAGGTGGTGGTCCAGGTGGCGCAGGGTGTGCGTCTTGATCCGCTCGCCCTCGGCGCGCAGCCGCTGCCAGTCCTCACCCAGCTCACCGACGACCGCGTCGCGCTTGCCCCGGATGGTGTGGGTGGCCTTGTGCAGGTTGTGCCTGGTACGGGAGTCTCCGACCGCCGAACGGGCGGCCTCGGGAAAGGGCGGAAGGCCCAGGAACGTGGCGCTCATGCGTGCGCGTACTCCTTCTCGGTACTGGCCAGGATCTCCGCGATGTGGGCGATCCGGACTCCGGAACGCTGACGGGACAGGGTGCCGCCGATGTGCATGAGACAGGAGTTGTCCACCGCGCACAGGACCTCGGCGCCCGTCTCGGCCACGTGGCGGGCCTTGTCGAACCCCATGGCGGCGGAGACGTCGCCGTTCTTGACGGAGAACGTGCCCCCGAACCCGCAGCACTCGGCGGCTCCCGGCAGTGCGAGCAGTTCCAGGCCGCGCACGGCGCGCAGCAGCTGGTAGGGGCGGTCTCCCAAGCCGAGGAAGCGCAGTCCGTGGCAGGTGGGGTGGTAGACCACCCTGTGCGGGAAGTAGGCGCCCACGTCGGTCACCCCGAGCACGTCCACGAGGAACTCGGTGAGGTCGTACACGCGGGGTCCCAGGTGGGCCATCCTGCGGGAGAGCCTGCTGCCCTGGGCGCCGAGCTTCGGATAGTTGTCACGCACCATCGCCGCGCACGAGGCCGAGGGGACCACCACCGCGTCGGCCCCGCCGAAGGTCCGGGCGAAGCGCACGGCGAGTCGGGCCGCGGGGCGCCGGTACCCGGTGTTGTAGTGCATCTGGCCGCAGCAGGTCTGGTCCTCGGGGAAGACCACCTCGTGGCCCAGCCGCTCCAGGAGCCGGACCACCGCGCGTCCGGTGTCGGGGAAGAGCGTGTCGTTGACACAGGTGACGAACAGCGCGACGCGCATGGGCCTCCTTCGCACCCCGCCCCGGCGGGGGAGCGTCCGGTCCGACGGACGGCAACCGCGGCGAGTGGTCCGACCACTTTTGCACAGCGGCGCGAGACGGATCAAGAACCCCGTGACGATCGGCGGAATGTGCGCCGATGCGCAGCGCTGGTCCCACGGCACCCTTGCAGTGGTCCGACCAATGTCCGAGAGCGCTGGGACACGAACACGGGCACCGAGAGTAGAATCTCCGTGTTCGTGGTGGAGACGGGGGAGTGACGTGGTCGAGGGCGTACGGACCCCGGTGGCCCAACGGGCGGTCGAGCGGATCAAGGCGATGATCGCCGACGGCGAGGTGGGCCCGGGGGAACGGCTGCCCACCGAACGCGAGCTCTCCGCCCGACTGGGCGTCTCCCGGGGCTCGGTGCGCGAGGCGATCAGCTCCCTCACCACGTTGGGCGTGCTGTCCGTCCGCCACGGCGCGGGCGTCTACGTCACCGCGCTGCGCCCCGCCGACCTGCTGGAGGCCTTCTCCGTCCTGGCCGAGGTCTCACGCGACGAGACCCTGCTGGAGGTCCTCCAGGTCCGCCGCATGATCGAACCGGCAGCCACCGCCGTCGCCGCCGCCCGGGCCACCCCCGAGGACCTGGCCCGGATCGGTGACCTCCTGGACCGCATGGAGGCCGACGCCGACCGCGCGCCCGCCGACGACCTCGACTTCCACCGCGCCGTCGTGGCCTGCGCGGGCAACGCCACGCTCTCCGCAGTCCACGCCGGGCTGTCCTCGCGCACCTTCAACGAACGGGTCTGGGCCGGACTCGGTCGTGAGGGGCTCACCGACACCCTCTTCCAGGACCACCGGCGGATCCACGAGGCACTGACCGCCCGCGACCCCGAGGCGGCCCGGGCGGCCGCCGCCGCGCACGTGCTGCGGGTGGAGCGCTGGCTCAGCCTTCGAGCCGACGGTTGACCCGGTCGGCGTACCGTTCCGCCCGGAGCACCCGTGAGAGGCTCTCGGGCCCGGGTACCCGGGGCGGGTCCTCCGGGTCGGTCTCCGACTCCCCGTCCGGAACCTCCTGGCCGACTCCGGCGTCTATACCGAGTGCCTCGTGGTCCTCGATCTCCTCTATGCGGTAGTCCTCGGGGTGGTCCTCCAGGTACTCCGCCACGGCGGAGTCCTGGTCCGGGGCACCCACGTCCATCTCGGCGTCCACGTCGTCGATGTCCGCGGCGTCCCTGTCGAATTCGGCGGATTCCGTCACCGGCGGCCCCCTCGCCTCGGTTCCCTGTCTTCGATGATGCCTGCTCACGGCTGCGGACGCCAGTGCGGGACGTACCGAGGGAGACGAGGACGAAACGGGCCGCCCCCGCCGACGGTAGGCTTTTGCGCCGTCGCCCGATGACAGAGACGGAGTCTTCCTCCCAGTGACCACGCGTGAACGCGCCCGTGCCCTCGTCGAGGCCCCCTGGTTCCAGGCCAGCGTCATCACCCTCATCCTCGTCAACGCGGTGATCCTCGGTTTCGAGACCTCCAAGAGGATGATGGACAACCACGGTGACCTCCTCAAGAGCATCGACCGGGTGATCCTGACCCTGTTCGTCGTCGAGATGGGTCTGAGGATGTTCGCCCATCGCCGGGACTTCTTCCGGGACCCCTGGAGCTGGTTCGACATGGTGATCATCGGGATCGCCCTGCTCCCCGCCTCCGGCCCGTTCGCGGTGCTGAGGGTGCTCCGCGTCCTGCGTGTCCTGCGACTGTTGTCGGTGATCCCGTCGCTGCGCCACGTGGTGACCGGACTGTTCCGCGCGATGCCCGGCATGGCCTCGATCATGGTCCTGGTGGTCCTGCTTCTGTACGTCTCGGCGGTGATGGCCACCCGGCTCTTCTCCACCGACGCCCCGCAGTACTTCGGAGACCTGGGGACCTCGCTGTTCACCCTCTTCCAGATCTTCACCGCCGACGGTTGGAGCACCATCGCGTCCGAGGTGATGAAGCACCAGCCCTACGCCTGGGTCTTCTTCGTCGTCTTCGTCATGGTGTCCACGCTGATCGCCCTGAACCTGTTCATCGCGGTCGCCGTCGAGGCGCTGGACAAGGCCGGGCACGAGGAGCAGTACGGCAGACCCGGTTCGGGAGGCGCCCCGGGATCCAAGGGGAGCGGCGGGCCCGACGAGGATCCCGGGGACTCACCGGACGGCGGCGCCGCCCGCGCGCCGGACGAGGGACAGCGGCAGATCCTCGACGAACTGCGGGCGCTGCGCGCCGAGGTGGCCTCGCTGCGCGACGAACGCGAACTGCTCCGGGGCGAGCACGAGCGCATCTAGCGACGCTCCACTGACGGGGCCCGGTCCGCCCCCGCTGGTGTGGGCGGGCCGGGGCGGGCGCGCACCGCGTTCGCTGGCCCTCTGACGTGCGTGGAAGGGCCCGTGGTTGGCGGCTTTCGTGGGAGGGTAGGGGGACAGCCGCACGCGGTGTCCCGGAAGGCCGCCGCAAGCCGACCATGGACGACGAGGAGCGACCGGATGTCTGCGAGTACACCCCTTCCTCGGACCGAGGACGTCGGGGGCGACGCACCCGTCCCCCTGAACCGTCGGGCGGAGTGGACCGCGCTCGCCGAGCACCGCGAGCGGTTCGGCGACACCCACCTGCGGTCCCTCTTCGCCGAGGACGCAGGGCGGGTCGACCGGTTCACCCTCGACGTCGGGAACCTCCACGCGGACCTGTCCAAGAACCTCCTCACACCGGAGACCCTGGACCTGCTCACGGACCTCGCGAGGGGCACCGGCGTCGCCTCCCTGCGCGACGCCATGTTCCGTGGCGAGCACATCAACGTCACCGAGGACCGAGCCGTCCTGCACCCCGCGTTGCGCGCCCCGAGCGACGCGGTGTTCCGCGAGGACGGGCGCGACGTGGTGCCCGAGGTGCACGCGGTCCTGGAACGGATGGCGGACTTCGCCGACCGCGTGCGCGCCCGGAAGTGGCTGGGCCACACCGGCAAGCCGGTGACCCGGGTGGTCAACATCGGCATCGGCGGCTCCGACCTGGGCCCGGCCATGGCCTACGAGGCGCTGCGTCCGTACACGGACCGGGGGCTGGGATTCCGCTTCGTCTCCAACGTGGACGGCACGGACCTGCACGAGGCACTGGTCGACGCCGACCCCGAGCGCACCCTGTTCGTGGTCGCCTCGAAGACCTTCACCACCCTGGAGACGGTCACCAACGCCACGGCGGCCCGGGACTGGCTCCTGGCCGGGCTGGGGGCGGACTCCGACGCGATCGCCCGGCACTTCGTGGCGGTCTCGACCAACGCGGACGAGGTCGCGCGCTTCGGGATCGACACCGCGAACATGTTCGAGTTCTGGGACTGGGTGGGCGGGCGCTACTCCTACGACTCCGCGATCGGCCTGTCCCTCATGGTGGCGCTGGGGCCGGAGCGGTTCCGCGAGATGCTCGCCGGGTTCCACGCGATGGACACGCACTTCCGCGAGGCGCCGCCCGAGCGCAACCTGCCGTTCCTGCTGGGAATGCTCGGCGTCTGGTACGGCGGCTTCTTCGGCGCCCAGAGCCACGCGGTGCTGCCCTACAGCCACCACATGTCGAAGTTCACCGCCTACCTCCAGCAGCTGGACATGGAGTCCAACGGCAAGTCGGTCCAGCGCGACGGCCGCCCGGTCGAGTGGCAGACCGGCCCGGTGGTGTGGGGGACACCCGGGACCAACGGGCAGCACGCCTACTTCCAGCTGCTGCACCAGGGCACCCGGTTCGTCCCCGCCGACCTGATCGGCTTCGCGCGCCCCGCCCCGGACCTGCCCGAGGGGCTGGTGCCCCAGCACGACCTGCTGATGGCCAACCTGTTCGCGCAGGGCCAGGCGCTGGCGTTCGGCCGCACGTCGGCCGAGGTCGCCGCGGAGGGGGTGCCCGCCGATCTGGTCCCGCACCGCACGTTCCCCGGCAACCGGCCCACCACGACGATCCTGGCCGACCGGCTCGACCCGTCGGTGCTGGGGCAGCTGGTCGCCCTCTACGAGCACAAGGTGTTCGTCCAGGGCGCGGTGTGGAACATCAACTCGTTCGACCAGTGGGGCGTACAGCTGGGCAAGGTCCTGGCGAAGAGGGTGCAGCCGGCCCTGACCGAGGGCGCCGGGGTGCGCGGTCTGGACGCCTCCACCGAAGCCCTGGTGCGGCGCTACCGGGGCCTGCGCGGGCGCGACTCCGCGTAGCCGGAGGGGTCGTTCCCTCTCGGACGCACTCCGGTCCGCTCGGCGCGTGGCGCGTGCGCGTGACCGCACGTGGTCCGTTCCGTCCGTGGAACGGTCCGGCTTCGGGGTGTCCTTCTCGGGGAAGGGGCCTTCCCGGGAATCCTCGCGGCGGAGTTCCCGGGTTCGGCTACTCCTCGGCGGTGTCGCTGCCGACGGCCAGCAGCGAGGGACCGCGCCCGGCCTCGATGTGCGCGGCCATGGTCAGCCTGGCGAGCCGGGCGTTGCCGGTGCTGACCGCCGCGTAGATCTCGTGGTGCGCCTGGAACTCCAGGTGGGGGTCGCGGAAGGCGGTCAGGGCGAACAGCCAGCGGGAGCGCGACAGGATCGGTGCCATGAGCTCGGACAGCAGCTCGTGACCGGCGGCCTCCACCACCTGCGCGTGGAAGTCCGCGTTGGCGGTCATGATGTGGTCCAGCGAGCCCGTCTCCGTGGCCTCGGCGGTCGCCTCCATGGCCGCGGCCAGCCCGGCGTGCACGTGCCCCTCGGAGTGCTGGCAGGCGGCCCGCTCGGCGGCGAAGGGTTCGAGCCTGATCCGCAGGTCGAAGAGCTCGTCCACCCCTGAGGGGGACATCGTCCGCACGGTCGCGCCCCGGTGGGCGCTGGTCATGATGAACCCGTCGTGCCTGAGATTGCGCAGCGCCTCGCGCACCGGGAGCCGGGAGACGCCCAGCTCCTCCGAGAGCTCGCGTTCGCGCAGCCGTGCCCCCGGTGCGTACCGGCCGGAGATGATCCCCTCACGGATGGCGACCTCGGCCGCCTCGGTCAGAGGGGCCGACCCGCCTGATGTCCGTGTCATGAGACCCGTTCCCGCCGTGTGCGCCTGGATCACCCCCTACCGGAACCGGCGTCCCGGGACTCGGACCCGCGAACCGGGAACGACGGGGGGAAGAGGGCCTCGACCGGGCGGTGGAGGCCGTCCCGCTCACTGTAGCCGCGCTGGAGTCGCTCGAACACCTCCTGCGCCTGGTTCCTGAGCTCGTCCAGGTCCACCCCCGCGATGCGTCCGTCCCGCACCACGGGCCGACCGGCCACGAAGGTGTGGGTGGCGTTGCGGGCGGTGCCGTTGAGCACGAGGGTGCGCAGAGGGTCCTCCACGACACCGTCGCGGAAGTCGTCCAGGGAGAACGCGGTCATGTCGGCGCTCGCCCCGACCTCCAGGCGCCCCAGGTCGGGACGCTTGAGCGCGGCCGCGCCGCCCAGGGTCGCCGCCTCCATGTATCCGCTCAGGCTGACGGCGCCGTGGCCGTGCAGCAGGCGGGAGGCGTGGAGGCCCACGTCCATGCCGCGCACGAGGTCGGGCGGGAAGGAGTCGGTGCCGAGCGCCATCGTGACTCCGGCGTCCACGAAGTCGTTGAAGGTCTCCAGCATGTCCCCGTACCGGAAGGTGGTCAGGGGGCAGTGGATCACGCTGACGCCCGCGCTGGCCAGGCGGGTGAGGTCGACGCCGTTGGGGCCGGTCAGCGCCGAGTTCCGGTCGGTCCACAGGGCGTGGGGGATGAGCAGTCGGTCGTTGAGGAGACCGGTGCGCTCGATGAGGTCCAGCGGGGTGAGACCGTGGCGCTCGATGATCACCTCGCGCTCCCACGGTTGTTGGAGGGAGTGCAGGCGTACGAGCAGGCCGCGTTCGCTGGCCTCCCGCGCCGTGCGCTCCAGCAGTTCGGGGGTGAGCGTCTCGATGCGGCAGGGGAGGAGGACCGGTCGGACCAGGTCGTCGTCGCGCCCGGTGAGCTCGTCCGCGAAGCGCAGCGCCTCGTCCAGGCCGGACTCGCCGCGTTCGGGGTTCTCGACGAAGGTGCGCTCCCCGTCGGCGACGGCGCCCACCGCGGACCGGTACGAGGGGCCCAGGTAGCCGCGCAGGCCCCAGGCGCGGGTGAGGTCCGCCAGGCGGCGCAGTTCGTCGGCGGACTCGTTCCACTCCAGGTGGATCTCGGAGGCGATCGGCATGTAGGTGGTGACGCCGTGCAGCGCGAGCTGCGCGAGCCCGAACCGGCGGAGGGTGTCGCGCTGCTCGGGGGTCAGGACGTCGCGGGGACGGTCCCGCCAGTGCTCGACGGATCCGACCAGGGAGCGGGTGTGGGCCGGGTCGTGGTGCGCGTCGAGGATGAGGTGGTCGATGTCCACCAGGGCGTCCAGGTCGATCAGCCCGGGAGTGAGGATCGTGTCGCCCAGGTCCAGGACGGGAGCGGCGGAATCCGGAGTGCCGGTCCCCACCTCGGTGACGACGCCGTCGGAATGGGCGACGTAGCCGTCCCGCAGCCAGACGTGGGAGCTCTCGGAATGCGCCAGCACGTACCGTGCTCTGATTACCTGATCCATGAAACTTGTATACCACGCACTTTTGAGAACTGGATCGGCGCGTATGTAGGGGGTGCAGAAATTGGGTCCATACCGCTCTTGACAGCGGTTTTGCCCCAACCATAAGCTCCTCGAAAATTCAGCGGCTCACTGATTGGTATCCCAGATGAGGGCAAGAAGGCAGCAAGCGGAGTCGCGCGGGGACGTGGCGAACCGTGGTTCGGTCGGTCGCGGTGACTGGGTGACCGCCCTTGGCGTGAGCGTGCTGATCAGTGTTCTGGCCGTCCTGGTCGGAGAGCACAAGTTCCGGGTCGGGCCCGCCGCGATCGTGCTGTTCCCCCTGGTCTGGGTGGTGCTGATGGGCGCGGTCATCGGCCTCCAGCGATGGTGGCCGCTGCGCGGTGGCACCCGGTCCGCCGGTGAGGCCCTGATCCCGGTCGGCATGGTCCTCTTCCTCGCGCTGCTCGGCACCGGCATCGGCCCGTCGATCGGCATGGTCGAACAGGTCGGACCGGCGCTGCTCATGCAGGAGGTGGGCCAGCTCTTCGGGACGATCATCCTCGCGCTGCCCATCGCGGTCCTGCTCGGCATGGGACGCGCGGCGATCGGCGCCACCTGGGCGATCGACCGGGAGTCCTACCTCGCCTACGCCATCGACCGGTTCGGGACCTCCTCGCCCGAGTACCGGGGCGTGTTCGGCGTCTGGATCATCGGTTCCATGTTCGGCGCCGTCTTCATCTCCCTGATCACCGGGCTCCTGGGCGGGACGGGCCTGTACAACCCGCTCTCGCTGGCCCTGGCTCTCGGCGTCGGCTCCACGTCGATGATGCTCGGCGGAGTGGGCGCCCTGGCGCTGCTCTACCCCGACCAGGCCGCCGAGATCGCCGCCCTGGCGGCCCTGTCCAACCTGGTCACCAACATCGTCGGCTTCTACGCGGGCGTGTTCATCGGTCTGCCCGCCGCCCGCCGCCTCTACGGTTTCTGGTGCCGCGTCTTCCGCCGCCCCGCCCCGGAGATCGAGGAGGCGAAGCTGGTCGCCCGCGGGCGGATCCCCGAGGGTGACGCCTCCGTGCGGTCGAAGGAGTCCCCGGACGGCGGGCCGACCCCGGTCGAGCGTCCGCGCGATCCGGACATCCCCCGGGGCTGGCGACCGGGCGTCGCGGGCTACGTCTTCGCCGGTGTGGCGGGACTGTTGCTCAACTGGCTGGGCACCGGAGCGTTCCACCCGCGTGACGTCGCCGGCATCGTGGTGCTGCTGGCGATGACGGGGGTCGCCATCCTCCTGTCCCGCAAGGTGAGGGCCATCCCGGCCACGGTCTGGGTGCTGGCGATCGCCACGATCGTGACGACGCCGATCTCCCCGGTCGCCGGAGTGATCGCGGACCTCGTGCAGAACCTGAACGTGCTGCTGATCGGGTTGCCGCAGCTGGCCCTGGTCGGTATGACGATGGGCCGGGACCGCGAGGCGTTCTCCCAGCTGAGCTGGAAGATCGTCGTCGCCGCGGCGCTGACCTTCACGACCACCATCGTCGCGTCCGCCACGCTGGCCGAGCTGTTCATCCACCTCTGATCCCCGAACCGAGCGGACACCGAAGGGAACCCCGCATGCGCGTCACCAACGCCGTCCTGCCCGGCCGGTCCGAGCCGGTCACCATCGTCACCGAGGGCGGGCGGATCACCGCGATCAAGGAGTCACCCGGCGTCGGCGCCCCGGGCGAGGAGGTCATCGACGCGGCGGGCCGGACCGTCCTGCCCGGACTGGTCAACGCGCACGCCCACATCGACAAGACCCTCCACGGCGGTCCGTGGGTCTCCGCCCCGCAGGTGGAGACCGTGGCCGAACGCGTCGCGCACGAGCGGCGCCACCGGGACACCCACGGCCTGCCCTCGCGGGAGTACGTCGCCTCGCTGGTGGAGGCGATGGTCGTGGCGGGCACCACGCACCTGCGCACGCACACGGACGTCGACCCCGGAGTCGGCCTCCGGGGGATCACGGCCGTCGCGGAGGTCGCCCGCCGCTACGAGGGCGTGATCGACATCCAGCAGGTGGCCTTCCCCCAGGGCGGGCTCATCACCAACCCGGGCACACTGCCGCTCCTGCGCGACGCCGTGGAGGCCGGGGCCTCGGTGATCGGCGGACTCGACCCCGCCGGGTTCGACGACGCCCCCAACGCCCATCTGGAGGCCGTCTTCGACCTCGCCGCCTCCACGGGCACCGGCATCGACATCCACCTGCACGACGGCGGGTCGCTCGGGGCCTGGGAGATGGGCCTCATCGCCCGCATGACCCGGGAGTACGACCTGGGCGGTCGCGTGGCGGTCTCCCACGCCTTCGGGATCGCCCACCCGCCGACCCAGGCCGCCCTTCTCGAACGGTTCGCCGAGGCGGGCGTGGCCCTGGTGAGCGCGGCGGTGTACGACGCGCCGGTGCCCCCGCTCCGGGCCTGTGCGGAGCACGGCGTGCTCCTGGCGGGCGGAACGGACGGCATCAACGACCTGTGGGGTCCCTTCGGCGACGGCGACATGCTGCGCCGGGCCATGCTCATCGCCTACCGCAACTCCAGCCGAAGCGACGACGAGCTGATGCTCGCGCTGGACGCGGTGACGACCAATGCCGCCCGCGTGCTCGGGATCGAGGACCACGGTCTGACGGCGGGCGGTCCCGCCGACCTCGTGGTCGTCGACGCCCGGTCGGCGGCCGAGGCCGTCGCCAGGGTGCCGGGGAGGGACCTCGTGATCAGGTCCGGGAGGGTCGTCGCCCGTGACGGTGCCCTCGTCGGCGCGGAGGGTGGAAACGCCCCACTCCACTAGGGCAAACTCTGCGTAGTCACGTGGCCACACACAGACGCCGGTGTGTGGCCACACGCAGAGACAGCGGGAGGCAGGGGTACATGACCGCGCCGATGGACGTGCCCGAGTCGTCCCAGCACGCCGAGCCAGAGGCGGTCGTCGCGGGGGCCAGGAACACCGCCAGCCGCTCTCTGCGCCAGATCGCCTGGCAGCGCTTCCGCAAGGACCGAGTCGGCATGACCGGCGGGGTCGTGGTCGTCCTGCTCATCCTGGTCGCGATCTTCGCGCCCCTGCTCACCGCCTGGTTCGGCCAGCCGCCCAACCAGTTCGACCAGGGCCTGGTCGACCCGCTCACCGGAGGGGTCCTGCGCGACCCGGACGACCCCGCCCAGGGCCTCGACCCCTGGGGCGGGATCAGTCCCCAGCACCTCCTGGGCGTGGAGCCGGTCAACGGCCGCGACCTGTTCAGCCGTATCGTCTACGGGGCCCGCACCTCCCTGCTGGTCGCCACCGTCGCCACCGTGGTGTGCGTGGTCATCGGCACCGTCCTGGGCATCCTGGCCGGGTACTTCGGCGGCTGGGTGGATGTGGTCATCAGCCGCACCATGGACATCTTCCTCGCCTTCCCGCTGCTGCTCTTCGCCATCGCCCTGGTCGGGGTCATCCCCGACGGAGCCTTCGGCCTGTCCGGCAACAACCTGCGCATCGGCGTCCTGGTGTTCATCATCGGCTTCTTCAACTGGCCCTACATCGGCCGCATCGTGCGCGGACAGACCCTCACCCTCAAGGAACGCGAGTTCGTCGAGGCCGCGCGCAGCCTCGGAGCGGGCAGCACGCACATCGTCTTCCGGGAGATCCTGCCCAACCTGGTCACGCCGATCCTCGTCTACTCCACCCTGCTCATCCCCACGAACATCCTCTTCGAGGCGGCCCTGAGCTTCCTGGGCGTGGGCATCAACCCGCCCATGGCCACCTGGGGCGGCATGTTGGAGAACGCCCTGCGCTTCTACACCACCTCGCCGCACTTCGTGATCATCCCGGGTCTGGCCATCTTCGTGACCGTCCTCGCCTTCAACCTCTTCGGCGACGGACTGCGCGACGCCTTCGACCCGCGCTCCTCCGACTGACGTCCACGGGCCACCCGGCCCCACAGTCCAGCCGAGACCCCTCGGCCGGGGCCGTGCGCCGCACGGCCCCACCAGCGAACCGACCAGGAGGCCCAGGTGACCACCCATCACTTCACGCGCCAGGTACCGCCCCGGCGGCGCGGCGCGTTCCGACGAGCCGCCGCGCCCGTGGCCATGGGGACCGCCGTGGCGGTGCTCCTGGCCGCCTGCGGGGGCGGCGGGGGCGGGGGCGGCGGTCAGTCCGACGCCGAGTTCAACGAGGGCGAGACCACCATCGTCAACCCCTCCGACCAGTCCGGCGGCACCCTGCGCTACGCCATCTCCTCCGACTTCGACTCACCCGACCCGGGCAACACCTACTACGCGTTCAGCTGGAACTTCTCCCGCTACTACGCGCGCACCCTGCTCACCTACACCGAGGCCCCCGGAGAGGAGGGCATCGAACTCCAGCCCGACCTGGCCGAGGCGATGCCCGAGGGCAACGAGGACTCCACCGAGTGGACCGTGCGCATCAAACCGGGCCTGAAGTACGAGGACGGTTCGGAGATCACCGCCGAGGACGTCAAGTACGCCGTCGCGCGCAGCAACTTCGGCGACCAGGCGCTGCCCAACGGCCCCAAGTACTTCCAGGGGCTGCTGGCCGACAGTGACGACTACCAGGGCCCCTACGCGGACGAGGCCGACCCGCTGGCCGGGTTCGACGGGATCGAGACCCCGGACGAGCACACCCTGGTCTTCCGCCTCAAGGAGAGCTTCTCCGAGTTCCCCTACCTGCTCCTCCAGCCCCAGACCGCGCCGGTGCCCGCCGACGCCGACCGGGGCGAGCAGTACCAGAGCCACGTGCTGTCCTCGGGGCCCTACAAGTTCGACGGGGACTACCGGCCGGGCGTCTCCCTGAACCTGGAGCGCAACGACCAGTGGGACGCCTCCACCGACCCCACACGCAAGGCGTTGCCCGACCGCGTCGAGGTGGAACTGGGTGTCGACCAGAACGAGATCGACCAGCGGCTGGTCAACGGCGAACTCGACGTCGACCTCGCCGGGGCCGGCGTCGGACCGGCGATGAAGGGCACCGTCATCACCGACGAGGGCCAGCGCCACAACGTCGACAACCCGCAGACCAACACCCTGCGCTACGTCAACATCAACACCGTCATGGAACCGCTGGACAACCTGGCCTGCCGTCAGGCGATCATGTACGCGGCCGACCGGGACGCCCTCCAGCGCGCCTGGGGCGGCGACACCGGCGGTGACGTCGCCACGCAGATCATGCCCGGTGCCCTGCCCGGGTCCGACCCGAGCTTCGACCCCTACCCGTCCGACGAGAACAAGGGCGACCTGGACAAGGCCCGGCAGAAGCTGGAGGAGTGCGGCCAGCCGGACGGCTTCTCGACGGCCATCGGCGCCCGCGCCGACCGGCCCTCGGACGTCAGCACCGCCGAGGCGCTCCAGCAGGCCCTGGCCCGGGTGGGCATCGACACCGAGATCAAGCAGTACCCGTCCGACACCTACACGAACACCCAGGCGGGTTCGCCGTCCTTCGTGGCCGACAACGACCTCGGACTGACCGTGTACGGCTGGGCACCGGACTGGGCCAGCGGCTACGGGTTCATGAGCAAGATCCTGGACGGGGACGCCATCCAGCAGGCGGGTAACGCGAACATCTCCGAGATCGACGACGCGCAGATCAACGACTGGTTCGACGAGGTCGTCGCGGTCGCCGACCCGGACGAGCGCGCGGAGATCTACACGAGGATCGACGAGCGGGCGATGGAGCAGGCCCCGATCCTGCCCGCCGTGTTCGAGCGGACGGTGCTCTACCGTCCCGCGAACCTGACCAACGTGTACTACCACGCGGGTTACTCGATGTACGACTACATGCCCCTGGGCACCAGCAACAACTAGCGGACCCGGGGCGGCACGGCGGCGGTTCCTCCGGGGGAGGGGCCGCCGTCTCCCCGTGCGCAGGACGCCCGCGTGCTCCGAGCGCGGATGGCCCTGTACACGCCGACTTCGTCGCGTGATCGTCCGATTGCGATGGGTTACGGTTTGGCTTCGGGGTGGAATCGTCTCCGCCCCGAACACGGGCCCCGCGGCCCTGTCCCCTGACGAGAGAAGGCACGCGCCTTGCTGACCTACATCCTGCGCCGTCTGGGCGCCGGTCTGCTGCTCCTGGCCGTGGTCACCATGGTCACCTTCGCCATCTTCTACGTGGTGCCCCGATGGGCGGGACGGACCACCGAGCAGCTGGCCACGATGTACGTCGGCCGGGCCCCCACCCCCGAGGCGATCCAGGCCACCATCGAACGCCTGGGCCTCGACAAGCCGATCGTGGTGCAGTTCGGGGAGTTCGTCCGGGGTATCTTCCTCGGCGCCCAGTACCAGTTCGGCCGGGACACCATCGAGTGCGCGGCCCCCTGCTTCGGCTACTCGTTCCAGACCTACCAGGAGGTGTTCCCCGAGATCCTCTCCCGCCTCCCGGTGACCGCCTCCCTGGCCCTCGGCGCGGGCGTCATCTGGTTGGTGGGCGGCGTCGCCGTCGGCGTGATCTCGGCCGTCTGGAAGGGCAGCCTCTTCGACCGCCTGGCCATGGGCGTCGCGCTGGCCGGCGTCTCCCTGCCGATCTTCTTCACCGGTCTGCTGGCCCTGGCCTTCCTGGTCCACTCCTGGGGCCTGTTCGCCACCCCGCGCTACGTCCCCCTCACGGAGGACCCCCTCGCCTGGGCCCAGGGCATGCTCCTGCCGTGGCTGACCCTGGCGTTCCTGCACGCGGCCATGTACGCCCGCCAGACGCGCGCGGGCATGCTGGAGACGCTCAACGAGGACTACATCCGCACCGCTCGGGCCAAGGGCCTGAGTGAGCGCAGGGTCGTGCTCAAGCACGCGCTGCGGCCGACCCTCACCCCCATCGTCACCATCTTCGGCCTCGACCTGGGGCTGGTCCTGGGCGGCGCCGTCCTCACCGAGCAGGTCTTCTCCCTCAACGGGATCGGCCGGTACGCGGTCCAGGCCATCACCCAGAGCGACCTGCCGGTCATCCTCGGAGTGACGCTGTTCGGGGCCTTCTTCATCGTCATCTGCAACCTGCTGGTCGATCTGGTCTACCCGCTCATCGACCCGCGCGTGCGCATCCACAACTGAGAGAGGCCTTCCGATGACCGCAACCCCGTCAGGGTCCCCGGCCGGTTCCTCCGCCGCCCCGGTCGTACGCGTGGACGACCTGCACGTCACCTTCCCGACCCTGGACGGCGACGTCCGGGCGGTGGACGGCCTGTCCTTCGAGGTGCCCGCCGGTGGCGCGCTCGGGATCGTGGGTGAGTCGGGTTCCGGCAAGAGCGTGACCTCCTTGGCGCTGATGGGCCTGCACCGGGGCAGCCGCGCCCGGATCACCGGCGGGATCGAGGTCGTGGGCACCGACGTGGTCGCCGCGAGCGACAGGAAGCTGCGTTCGATGCGCGGCAACGACATCGCGATGGTCTTCCAGGACCCGATGCAGTCGCTGCACCCGCAGTACACGATCGGTAACCAGCTCGTCGAGGCGTTGCGCGTGCACCGGCCGCAGGTGTCCCGGACCCAGGCCCGTTCCAGGGCGGTCGAGTCCCTGGAGAAGGTCGGTATCCCCGAACCCGCCAAGCGGATCAACTCCTATCCCCACGAGTTCTCCGGCGGCATGCGCCAGCGCGTCCTGATCGCCATGGGACTCATGTGCGACCCCAAGGTGCTGCTCGCCGACGAGCCGACCACCGCGCTGGACGTCACCGTGCAGGCCCAGATCCTCGACCTGATGGACGAGCTGCGCCGCGAACTCGACATGGCACTGATCCTGGTCTCCCACGACCTCGCCGTGGTGGCGGGTTCGGTGGACGAGGTCGTGGTCATGCGCAAGGGCGAAGCGGTGGAACGCGGCCCGGTGCGCGCGGTCCTCGCGGAGCCGGAGCACCCCTACACGCAGGCGCTGCTGGCCGCGGTGCCGCGCGTGGAGGTCTCCCGGGCCGAGCGGCGCGCGCGGGACCGCGCCGAACGCGCCGAGACGGAACGGGATCCGCGTCGCGCCCCGGAGAGCTCCGACACCGAGGCGGCCGAGTCCGCGCCCCCCTCCGCCTCCCGGCCCCCCGCCACGGAGGACCGGGGAGCGCCGCTGCTGCGCGTCCGCGACGTCGCGCAGAGCTTCAGGGTGCGCGGTGGGCTGTGGGGGCGTTCCACGGACTTCTGGGCGGTCAAGGGGGTCAGCTTCGACCTGTACAAGGGCGAGACGCTCGGCATCGTGGGGGAGTCCGGATCGGGCAAGAGCACGCTCTCCAGGATGGTCATGCGGCTGCTGGAGCCGACCGAGGGCACGGTGGAGTTCGAGGGCCAGGACATCACCCATCTGCCGGAACGGCGACTGCGTCCGCTCCGTCGCGACGTGCAGATGGTGTTCCAGAACCCCTACTCCTCGTTGAACCCGCGACTGACCATCGGACAGAGCATCGGCACCGCGCTCCGCGTGCAGGGCGAGAACGACGGTCGGAGGATCCGGTCACGGGTCCAGGAACTGCTGGAGCGGGTCGGGCTCGAACCCGACCACTACAACCGGTTCCCGCACGCGTTCTCCGGCGGTCAGCGCCAGCGCATCGCCATCGCCCGCGCGCTGATCCTCAAACCGAGGCTGATCGTGTGCGACGAGCCCGTCTCGGCGCTGGACGTGTCCACGCAGGACCAGGTGCTGCGCCTGCTCTCCGAGCTCCAGGACGACTTCGGGCTCACCTACATCTTCGTCGCCCACGACCTCGCCGTCGTGCGCCAGGTCAGCGACCGCGTCGCGGTCATGCGCAGGGGCGAGATCGTGGAACTGGGGGACAGCGACACCATCTACGAGAGCCCGCAGAGCGACTACACGAGGCAGCTGCTCACCGCCGCCCCGGTCCTGGACCCCGACGAGGCCCGCGAACTGCGCAGCGAACGGGTGCGGCTGCGGGGCGCCTGACCGCTCAGCCCGAGAGGCCCGTGAGCAGGGCCCGCAGCCCGAACCGGAACCCGGCCAGGGCCTCTGCCGCGTCGACCGCGTCCTCACGGCCCTCGTGCCGGACCTGGTGGGCGACCGAACCCAGGCAGTAGGCGTTCAGCGTGTCGCACGCCCGGGGCACGTCGTCCTCGGAGAGGCCCGCCTCGGTGAAGGCCGCGTGGAGCAGCGCCCGCGTGTCCTCCTCGCCCACGGTGTGCGGGGCGCGGTGCATGAGCAGGGACAGCGCACCGGAGTAGGCCAGCAACCGCTCCCGGTAGGCCTCGGCCCAGAGCGTCAGGCGCCGGTCCCAGGGGAGGTCGTCCGCCCCGGCCACCGCCACGGGGTGGGCACCGGTCGCCTCCTCGCCCTCGCCGTCGCCGTCCCCGGGCGGGCCCTGGCCCTCCGTCAGCCCGCTGACCACCCGCGCCGTGGTGACGTACGCGGCGATCGCGTTGAACAGCTGCTCCTTGCCCTTGGGGAAGTGGTGGTAGATCGCCATCGCCTCCACGTCCAGCGCGTCGCCAAGCCGCCGCATGGACAGCCCGCCCAGGCCCCGACCGGCGATGATGTGGAGCGCCTCGACGATGATGCGCTCACGGCTCAGACCCGCGTAGTTCCTGCTCACTCTGGTGCCTTTCGGGGGACGTGGGGGTCGACGGAGTCAAGCTGGCAGGTCCGCCGCCGGGACGCCACCACCGACGCACGGTCCGGCTCGCCCGATGATCTTCGTCACCCATAGAGTTGCCTCGACACGGCTGACGGTACTCCCCACGGAGAGCGGACATGGGACTTGGCAAGCAGGACAGGACGAAGGCGCGCGAGGAACTCGCCCACGACCAGGAGCGGGCCGAGCGGCTCCCCGAGCTCCTGAGGTCGGTGGCCGAGGCGGAGCGGGCCCTGGACGAGGCGCGTGAGCGGGGCGCCCTGGTCGAGGAGGTCCACGAGCAGGGCGTGCGGCTCGACACCGCCCTCACCGAGGCGATGCGCGCCGCCTACGCGCGGGAGCGCGTGCTGGTCGGGGTCGGCGGCTACACGGACCGCATCAGGCGTCGCAAGCGTCTGGCCCGGCCCGAGATCAAGCAGGCCACGCAGGTCGCGGAGCACCTGCTCACCGTCCGGGAGGCGCACCGACTGCACGGTATCCAGCAGGCCCCCCGGTCGGTCGTCTGACCCGGGAACCGGCGTCGGCGGCCTCACGGCTCACCCCGTGGGGCCGCGTCGTCGGTGCCCCGACCTCCGACGACTGGGGAGGATCTGACCCAGGGTGACCAGTGGGACGAACTGTGCGCGGAGCGTGACCCCAGCGAGGTTGGTGGAGGGTCGCGAGTGGGCATAGGTTGGACGAACACCCGGTCCGTGCCGGTTGAGTGGTCGGCGATTCACGTGGGGAGCGCAGAAGGACATGGCGGATTTCATCCGCATTGATCCAACGTCGAAGGTTCCGCCCTACGAACAGATCAGAGCCCTCGTCGCGATCGCCGCGGCCAACGGTGAACTCCCGGTCGGGTACCGGCTGCCCACCGTCCGCGCCCTGGCCGGAGAGCTCTCGGTCGCGGTGAACACCGTCGCCCGCGCCTACCGGGAACTCGAACAGGCCGGGGTCGTCGAGACCCGGGGCCGCTCCGGGACCTTCGTCGCCGCCGCTGGGGACGACCAACGAGCCGAGGCCCTGGCCGCAGCGCGTGCCTACGCCGAGGTCATCACCCGGGTGGGCCTGGAGCGCGAGGAAGCCGTCGAGATCCTGCGCGCCGCCCTGGAGGGGGCACCGGGCGTCAGCCACTGACGACGCACACGGGACCCGTGGGGTTCCCTCTGTTCGCTGTGGTGACCGCAATCGGACCGAACCCGTCCCGAACCCCCTGAACTGGGGCGTTCAGCGGTACTGTCGTGGTGCGCCGCCCTCCCCCGGTGGCGGTGAACGACAACCCCCAAGGAGGCGCCCGATGAGCAGGAGATCCGGCGGCGGACGGTCATCAGGCGGACGTTCGGGCGGAGGCCGCTCCGGAGGAGGTCGCTCCGGCGGCGGACGTTCCGGAGGAGGCCGCTCCGGCGGCGGCAGTTCCCGCGGCGGCGCCGCCCGCCGTGGCGGTGGTTTCAACTCGCGCGGCAGCGGTGGCGGGGCCGGGCGCTCCGGCGGCTTCGGCTCCGGTGGCGCCGCGCGTCCCGGCGGCGGGTTCGCCTCGCGTTCGGGCGCCGCACGTTCCCGGAGGTCGTCACGTGCCTCGCGACCGAGCCGGCACACCCACGTGGTGGGTTCCGCGCACAGCGACCGCCCCCGGAACCGCTGGCACTACGGACGCAACCGCCACTACTACAGCGACGGCCCCGGCTTCGCCCCGCGCGGCGGCGGCCTGGGAGCGGTGCTGGGATGCCTGGGGGCCGTCGTCGGCCTGCTGGTCGTCCTGGTGGTCGTCTTCGCACTGATGATCTGATCCCGTCCCGCGCGACCATGTCCCCCCAGCAGGAACCCGAGAAGGAAGCAGTATCCGTGTCCCATCCCCCGATCCTCACCCGTGCCCTGTCCCTGACCCTCGCCCTGGCCGTCCCCCTGGCGCTGACCGCCTGTTCGGGCAACAAGGCGGAGATCGACGCCGCCTGTGCCGACATCCAGAGCAACATCAACGCCGTCGACCTGGCGGCCGAGAGCATCGGGACCGACGTCCTCGACGACGGAGTCCCGTTCCAGGACGACCACTACGCGGTGCTGGACGCCCACGTGCTGGACGTCGAACGCCTGGAGAACGCGGCGCGCGGAGGCCTCCGGGAGGACGCCACCGAGCGCGCCGACGCCGTCAACGCGGTCCTGGAGGAACTGGACTTCGGCGACGCCAACGGACTGGCCGACGCCCTCGACTGGACCGCCGAGACGCACGACATGATCCTGGCGGCCTGCGGCTACTAGGCCTCCGCGCCACGGACTCGAGAACGGGGAGACGGGGGCGGGCGGAGCGGTCCGCCCCCATCCCTGTGCCGGGAGGACCCGGCCCGGGCGGGTGAGCCCTCCCGGCTGGGCGGCGCGCTCAGCGACGCAGGCCCAGGACCGCGATCAGGTAGAAGCCGATCAGACCCGCCCACACCATGAAGACGGACATGGCGCTCCCGACCAGGGCGGCGACGATACCCGTCACCGGGATGCTGACGCCCAGGCACACCAGGGCCAGGACCATGCGCACGGTGTTGGAGGCCACGCCGACGCGAGCCTCGTCCCTTCCGGCCTGGCGGGCCACGTGGTGCCGGACGCGTTCCTCGATGGTGTCGTCGACCCGCTCGACCAGGGAGGCGGCCACCGCGTCGTCGTACTCGGGGCCCAGCTCACGGCTGGCGCGCAGCGCGGCGGCGATCTCGTCCTTGTGCCGCTGAGGGTTGTCGGTCATGCGCCCATCGTCCCACCGGGCCGCGGCGCCGTGCGCTCCCGTCTCCGGATACCAGGGGAAGTTCGGGGTTGTCCCTGAGCCCGGACAGCCGAAGGGGCCGCTCTCCCGAGGGGGGAACGGCCCCGTACGTCACACGAGGGGTAGGCTCAGCTGGCGAAGTCCAGCAGCTGCTGGGCCCGGCTCGGGTGGCGCAGCTTGGACAGCGACTGCTTCTCCAGCTGCCGGATGCGCTCCCGGGTGAGCCCCAGGTGTTTGCCGATCTCGTCGAGGGTGCGCGGTCGGCCGTCCATCAGCCCGAACCGCAGCGACATGATGGTCGCCTCGCGCGGCTCCAGGTCCGACAGGGCGTTGCGCAGCTGGTCGGCCATGAGCTGGCGGTCGACCACCTCGGAGGCCTCCGAGGCGTCCACGTCCTCGATCAGGTCACCGATGCGGGTCTCGCCGTCCTCACCGATGGTGGAGTCGAGGCTGATCGGCTGGCGGGTGACGCGCAGCAGCTCCTCGATCTGGGCCGGGGTCTTGTCCAGCTCCAGGCCCAGCTCCTCGGGGGTGGGCTCGCGGCCCAGCGCCTGGTGCATGTCGCGCTCCAGGCGGCTCACCTTGCTGAGCAGCTCCAGGACGTGCACGGGCAGGCGGATGGTGCGCGCGGAGTCCGCGAACCCGCGCTGGATGGCCTGGCGGATCCACCACATGGCGTAGGTGGAGAACTTGAAGCCCTTGGTGTAGTCGAACTTCTCCACGGCGCGGATGAGGCCGAGGTTGCCCTCCTGCACCACGTCCAGCAGGGACATGCCCCGGTCGCTGTACTTCTTGGCCACGGAGACGACCAGGCGGAGGTTGGCCTCCAGCATGTGGGACTTGGCCTTGCGGCCGTCCTCGGCCACCCACTCCAGTTCGTCGCGCTCGGCGTCGGCCATGGGGACCGCCCCGTCGACCTCGCCGTGCAGTCCGAGCCGGTACTCGGCGTAGAGTCCGGCCTCAACGCGCTTGGCCAGGTCCACCTCCTGCTCGGCGGTGAGCAGCTGACGCCGCCCGATCGCCTTGAGGTAGGTGTGGACCGAGTCGCCCATGGCGGGTGACTGGTCGTCGAGGTCGGCCTCGCCGGTCTCCGGGTCGGTGGTGTTCTGGTTGGTCTCGGTCTTCTTGGCGCGCCGCGTGGTGCGGGCCTTCCTCCGGGTGGAGGGGCCCTTGCGCGAGGCGGCCTTGCCGGTCGCGGCCTTGGGTGCCTCGTCGGTGTCGGGTACCGTCGCGATGAGAGTGTTTTCCAGCACGTCGTCCTCGGCGTCAGGGTCGGCCACCATCGCGGAGTCGTCGCCCCCGTTGGCGAGTCGGACCCCGTTCTCGGTGAGTTCACGCAGGATGGAGCGGCCGTCACTGGAGGTGACTCCGGCCGCGGAGAAAGCGGTACGTAGTTCTGAGAGGGACAGGTGTCCCTGGGCGCGCCCCTGGGTGATCAGGTCGGTCAGAGCCTCGTGGGCGGCACGGCCCTCGGTCGGAGCGTTGCCGTCGGGGACTTCGGCCTCGGGGCCCGAAGCGTCTAGGGCAGTGCTCGTCATGTGGGCACCTCCCTCCCTTCCAGGACGTGTGGCACGCGGCGGAGGGTTCCCGCCGACTGGTCGCGCCAATATGTCCAACGTGTCGGCGAGTCAAATGTTCCCTGTCTCGATTGGATATCGAAGAGGGTGGTATGGATCACTGTCCCATGAGTGGCGGAGTACCGACCCATGCGGGTAATGGCGCCCGCTCGGTCCGAGTGCGAGAACCGCCGCGCGACAGGCGTTCCGGGCGCGGGGGAGGGCGCAGGGGAGCGGACGGTGGGGTCGATGGCTGCCGCCAACCGCGGACCTCCTTGGAAGAGGGGCCGAAGAGACCGGATACTCAGGTAGACGCCAGGGAGCTTTCGGAAGTTCCCCGCCAACCGGACAAGGTCTCCCGGGCCAGGGTCCCACGTGTGGGGACCACACCGGTACACGCGTCCTCGACCCCCGGTGGAGCGCGTTCCGGCTCCGACCAGCGGAGCCGGAGGAATCCGTGAGCCGGGGCGGCCCCGGACGGCGGCTCGGGTGGGCGGGGACGGCCCGGCGGATCAGGGGGCGGTGCGGCGCAGGGCGACGAGGTCGGGCTTGCCGGAGGCGAGCATCGGCAGGGCGGACCGCAGGTCCAGTTCACGGGGGGCGGCGTAGGCGGGCAGCCGTTCGCGGACCCACTCCCGCAGCTGCTCCAGCGTGGGCGGGTCGCTGGGATCGGCGGGCACGACGACGGCGCTGACCCGCTCGCCCCACTCGGGGTCGGGACGGCCCACGACCACCGACTCCGCGACCTCGGGGCGAGCGGCCAGGATGGCGTTCACCTGGCCGGGCACCACCTTGTGACCGCCGGTGTTGACCACCTCGTCCATCCGGCCCAACACGTGCAGGCGTCCCTCGGAGTCCAGACGTCCCAGGTCGTTGGTGCGCAGCCACGGTTTCCCGGCGTCGTCGAGGACCATCCCCGCCTCGTCCTCTCCTCGGACCCACCCCCGCTGTTCCGACCCCGGGGGCATCCGGTACCCGGTGAGCAGGGTCGGTCCGCCCAGCACGACCCGGCCGGGCTCGCCCGGCTCCGCGCCGACGATCCCGACCTCGACCCCGTCCAGCGGAACACCGTCGTACACGCATCCGCCGCAGGTCTCGCTCATGCCGTAGGTGGTCACGACCCGGCCGCCCGCCACGCGGGCCGCGTCCAGCAGGGACGGCTCGGCCGCCGCGCCGCCGAGCAGGATCGTGCCGAACGCCGACAGGTCGGCCCCGGCCGCGAGCAGGCGACGCAGCTGGGTGGGGACCAGCGACACGTGCGGACGCGACGTGCGCGCCAGCTCCGCCACCGTGTCGGTGTCGAACGGGGCGTGCACCACCTCGCCCCCGGTGACCAGGGCGCGGATCATGACCTGGATGCCGGAGATGTGTCCCGCGGGCAGCACGCACAGCCAGCGGTCGCCCGGCACCGCGCCGATCCGGGCCACGGAGGCGCGCGCCGAGGCGCGCAGGGCGGACGCGGACAGCTCCACGCCCTTGGGCTCACCCGTCGAACCCGAGGTGGTCACCAGCAGCGCCCCGTCGGGGCCCACGGGGAGACCGTCGGGCAGATCGGTCACGCCGTCGGGAGTGCGCAGCGACGAGGGCCGCATGGCGGCCAGCAGGGCCTCGGCGCGCGGCTCGGGGGTGCCGTCGGGGATGGGCAGCAGCGCGGGTCCGGTGCCCTCCAACGCGTGGGCGAGCAGCTCGTGCATGAGGGCGGGGGACAGACCGCGCACCGCCTGGAGGGCGCGTTCGCCCTCGCGGCCGGGGACCTGGGACCGGACTTCGCTTGCTTGTGCCACGGTGCCCCAGCGTACGCCCGACCGGGGGAGGAGACGTCCCGTGGGGCCGGGCGCCGGGTGCGTGCCCGTCCGTCCCGGCTCGCCTGGCACAATGCGTAGGGTTGACGTCTGGGCGCGACGGCCACCCCGGCCGCGCCCACACCGTCCCCATCCCCGTGAGGAGAAGCAGAAGCCGTGAGCAGCGTGATCGACTGGCAGCGGTCGGGCGAGTATTCCGACATCATCTACGAGACCGCGGAGGGCATCGCCAAGATCACGATCAACCGCCCCGAGCGGCACAACGCGTTCCGCCCCCAGACGCTCTTCGAGCTCCAGACGGCGTTCAGCATCGCCCGGGACGACTCCAGCGTCGGCGTGATCATCTTCACCGGCGCCGGTGACCAGGCGTTCTGCTCCGGCGGCGACCAGAAGATCCGTGGCGACGACGGCTACATCGGTGACGACGCCGTGGCCCAGCAGGGGATCGGCCGCCTCAACGTGCTCGACCTCCAGGTGCAGATCCGCCGTCTGCCCAAGCCCGTGATCTGCATGGTCGCCGGGTGGTCCATCGGCGGCGGCAACGTCCTCCAGGTCTGCTGCGACCTCACCATCGCCGCCGACAACGCCAAGTTCGGCCAGACCGGCCCCAAGGTCGGTTCCTTCGACGGCGGTTACGGCGCCTGGCTGCTGGCGGAGACCGTGGGCCTGAAGAAGGCGCGCGAGATCTGGTACCTGTGCCGCCAGTACAGCGCCCAGGAGGCGCTGGACATGGGCATGGTCAACACCGTCGTGCCGCTGGCGGACCTGGAGAAGGAGACCGTCTCCTGGGCCCGCGAGATGCTGGAGAAGTCCCCGCTCGCGCTGCGCATGCTCAAGGGCGCCATCAACGCCGTGAGCGACGGCGCCGCCGGGATGCAGCAGTTCGCCGGTGACGCCACGATGCTCTACTACATGAGCGAGGAGGCCCAGGAGGGCCGGGACGCCTTCAAGGAGAAGCGTCGTCCGGAGTTCGACAAGTTCCCGCGCCGCCCGTGACCGGCGCCTCGGAGCCTGCCCCGGCGGTGACCGCCGCCGGGGGCCGGGCCTTCGCCATCGGCCTGCGCAACCGCTTCCGGGGCATCACGGTCCGTGAGGGGATGCTGGTGCGCGGCCCCGCCGGATGGGGCGAGTTCTCGCCCTTCGCCGAGTACGGGCCGCGCGAGTCCTCCCGCTGGTGGGCCGCCTGCCAGGAGGCGGCCCACCACGGCTGGCCGGAGCCCGTGCGCGACCGGGTCCCCGTCAACGTGACCGTGCCCGCCGTGGACCCCGGGCGCGCCGCCGCGATCGTCGCGGCGGGCGGCTGCGCCACCGCCAAGGTCAAGGTCGCGGAGAAGGGCCAGAACTGGCGCGAGGACGTGGCCAGGGTCGAGGCGGTCCGCTCCGCGATCGGCCCCTCCGGCCGGGTGCGGGTGGACGCCAACGGGGCCTGGGACGTGGACACCGCCGTGCGGATGACGCGCGAGCTGGACCGGTTCGACCTGGAGTACGTGGAGCAGCCCTCCGCTTCCCTGGACGAGTTGGCCGCCGTCCGCCGCCGAGTGGACGTGCCGGTGGCCGCCGACGAGTCCGTCCGGCGCGCGGAGGACCCGCTTCGTGTGCGTGCCTCCGAGGCGGCGGACATCGTCGTGCTCAAGGTGCAGCCCCTGGGCGGCGTCCGCGCCGCACTGCGGGTGGCCGAGGCCTGTGGACTTCCGGTGGTGGTCTCCAGCGCCGTGGAGACGTCGGTGGGCCTGGCGGCGGGGGTGGCCCTGGCCGCGTGCCTGCCCGAGCTGCCCTACGCCTGCGGTCTGGCCACCATGCAGATGCTGAACGCCGACGTCACCGCCGACCCGCTGCTGCCCGTGGACGGGTTCCTCCCGGTCCGTCCGGCCGTGGTGGACGAGGCGGCGCTGGCGGCGGTCGAGACCGATCCGGGCGCCTGGCGCGCACGGGCCGAGGCCGCCGAGGCGGCGGGGCGGACCCCCTCCGACCCGTCCTGACCACGGACGGGGTCGGCGCCGGGTGCCCCGGGGTGACGTGCGACCGTCCCCCGTGGGCAGGAGATCACAGCCCGGATCCCTCGCCGTTCGGAACCGAACGGGGTTCACTGGAGGGGACCGGGTCCGTTCGACCGGGTCGCACCGCACGGGGATACTGGCACATACCTTGACGAACGAAAGACTCTGATGAATCCGTCTACCGCCCTGGCTCGGGTCCTCGTCGACGAACTGGCCCGCTGCGGGATGGTCGAGGCCGTCGTCGCTCCCGGATCGCGCTCGACGCCCTTGGCGCTGGCCCTGGTCGCCCACTCCGGCATCCGGGTCCACGTGCGTGTGGACGAGCGTTCGGCCTCCTTCCTCGCCCTCGGCCTGGCCCGTGCCTCCCGCCGCCCCGTGGCGGTGGTGTGCACGTCCGGCACCGCGGCCGCCAACCTCCACCCCGCGGTTCTGGAGGCGGACGAGAGCGGGGTCCCGCTGCTGGTGCTCACCGCGGACCGGCCTCCGGAGCTGCGCGGAACGGGCGCCAACCAGACCGTCGACCAGATCGGCCTGTACGGCGGCGCCGTGCGGATGTTCGCGGAGGTCGGCACGCCCGACCCGGCCCCGGGCATGGTGGCGTACTGGCGCTCCCTGACCTGTCGGGCCTGGGCGTCGGCGACCGGCGGTCGCCCCGGCCCGGTCCACCTCAACGTGGCCTTCCGCGACCCGCTCACCCCGGACGAGCCCTCCGCCACCCCGACCTGGACGGCGCCGCTGGACGGCCGCCCGGACGGCCGCCCCTGGATCTCGCGTCCCGGCCCGTTCACCGAGCCTGCGCCGCTGGTCCTGCCGGACGTCGAACGCGGCGTGATCGTGTGCGGGGACGGCGACTACGACCCCGTCCCCTTCCTGGCCCTGTCCGAGGTGACCGGCTGGCCCCTGCTGGCCGAACCCACCTCCAACGCCCGCCGGGCGGGCGCGGTCTCCACCTACCGGCAGCTGCTGGCCTCCCCGGGGTTCTCCGAGGAGCACACCCCCGAGCTGGTCGTGAGCGTGGGGCGGCCCAACCTGTCCCGGCAGGTGCTGGCGTTCCTGCGCCGTGCCGACCGCCACGTGGTGGTCACGGCCGGAGCCCTGGGCGACCCGGCGGCGAGCCTGGCCAACGACTTCTCCGACCCCGTGCGCACGGCCACCGACGTGGTCGCGGCGGTGGCCCCGCCCGCCGGTCTGGACTGGGCGCACCCGCGCCGCACCGACTGGTCGCGTTCGTGGGAGCGCGCCGAGGCGGTCGCCCGAGGGGTCATCGACGGGCTGCTGGACGCGGAGGAGACCCTGACCGAGCCGCGCCTGGCACGTGACCTCGTCTCCCAGCTTTCCGAGGGCTCACTGCTCTTCGCCGGTGCGAGCATGCCCATCCGCGACCTCGACGCCACGATGGGTGCCCGCTGCGGCGTGCGGCTGGTCGGCAACAGGGGTGTGAGCGGGATCGACGGGACGGTGTCCACGGCGATCGGCGCGGCCCTGGCCCACCAGCGGGAGGGCGGGGGCCAGGCCTTCGCCCTGCTCGGCGACCTGGCGATGCTGCACGACCAGAACGGTCTGATCATCGGCCCGGGCGAGCCCCGACCCGACCTCGCGATCATCGTGGTCAACAACGACGGCGGTGGCATCTTCTCGGGCCTGGAACAGGCGGGTCACCCCGACTTCGAGCGGGTGTTCGGCACCCCGCACGGCGTCTCCATGGAGAGGGTGGCGGCCGTGGCGGACCTGCCCTACACCCGGGTCGAGTGGGCCACCGACCTGCCCAAGGCGCTCCTCGGCGAGGGTCCGCGCATGGTGGAGGTCCGCACGACCAGAGCGGGCAGCGCGGCGTTGCGGCGCCGCCTCCAGGACGCGGTGGACCACGCGCTCGGCGCTCTGCCCTAGCGGAGCGTCGCACGAAGGGGGAGGCACGGAGCACCGTGCCTCCCCCTTCGTCCGCCGGTCAGCGGTCCAGAATGTCGGTCAGGTCGCACTCCAGCTTCAGCGGAACGGAGGTCCTGAGCGACTTCCGGTGGATGGTCGGCCTGCCGTAGTCGCCGGAGGGGCTGGCCGGGTCCTTCTCGTACTCGTAGACCACCGCGTCGTTCCCGTCCTGCTCGACGCGCCAGTAGAAGCGCACACCGGCCCGCGCGTAGAGCTCGGGCTCGCGTTCCCGGTCCCGTACCTCCGACTCCTTGGAGACCACCTCGACCGCCAGCTCCACCGCCTCGGGCGGGAACCAGGTCCGCTCCAGCTTCCGGAACGCGTCCGTGCGAACCAGCACCAGGTCCGGCTCCGGCCGCTTCCTGGTGTCGCTTTCAGCCAAGGTTCCTACCCAGAGGATGCACCAGGACCCGGGGAGGCGGTCGCCCACGGGGCCGGGACACGCCCGGGTCCCTCGCGGTGGCGCCGGTGCTGAGGACGGCGCGCGTCGTGACGGGTTCCCGGGGGTTCGGCGGCCATACTGACGGGACCGTTACCGAGGAGGGCGTGCGATGCGCGACGTGGTCTATTCGATGGGTGTGTCCCTGGACGGCTACGTCGTCGGGCCGGACGGCTCCTTCGACTGGTCGGTACCGGACGAGGAGGTCTTCACCCTCGCGACCGACGAGGTGCGCCGCGTCGGCGTCTACCTGTTGGGGCGGCGGCTCTACGAGACGATGGCCTACTGGGAGACCGTCGACCAGAACCCGGCACACGACCACTCGACGGTCGAGTTCGCCCGGATCTGGCGGGCGCTCCCCAAGGTGGTGTTCTCCTCCACGCTGTCCGAGGTGCGGGGCAACACCCGCCTGGCGTCCGATGGTCCGGCGGAGGTGATCGCGCGCCTGAGGGCCGAGCCCGGCGAGGGGGACATCGCCGTCGGCGGCGCGACCCTGGCCGCCGAGGTGGCCGACCTGGGACTGGTCGACGAGTTCCGGCTCCGGGTGTACCCGGTGCTGGTGGGCGGTGGCACCCCGTTCTTTCCCCGGGGCGAGCGTCGGCAGGACCTGCGTCTCGTCGAGTCGCGGACCGTCGGCGCGGGGATCGTCTACCTCCGCTACCGCGTGGCACGCTGACCCGCGAGGGGGGTCGAGGCCCCGCCGGACCGTTCCGGCGGGGCGCTCACGGCCTACCCCCGCTCGAAGTGGCGACGGCGTTCGAGGTCGGTGACCGTGGCGGAGAAGGCCGCGAGCTCGGCGCGGCCCGCCGCCGCCTGGTTGCGCACCACCTCCGGGCCGAAGCAGGCCAGGGCGATCTCACTGTCCTCCCAGGCCCGGACGGCCTCCTCCAGGGAGGCGGGCAGGCGGGCGGCACCACTGGCCGAGGCGTCCCCCACCGTGGGTTCGGGCAGGGGCAGCGCCTGGTCGATGCCGTACAGGCCCGCCGCGATGATCCCCGCGACGGTCAGGTGGGGGTTGGCGTCCCCGCCCGGCACCCGGAACTCGATCCGCGCGGACTCGCCCGACCCGATCACCCGTACCGGGCAGGTGCGGTTGTCCAGACCCCAGGTGACGGTGTTCGGGGCGTAGGCCTGCGGTGACAGGCGCTTGTACGAGTTGACGTTGGGCGCGTGGAGCAGGGCGAAGTCCCGGGCGCAGGCCAGCTGCCCGGCGACGAAGTGCTCCATGTGCTTGGACATGCCGTACCGGCCCGCGCCGTCGTCGGCGAAGACCGGGTGGCCGGTCTCGTCGCGCAGCGACAGGTGCACGTGGCAGGAGTTGCCCTCGCCGCCGTCGTACTTGGCCATGAAGGTCAGCGCGACTCCGGCCTGCGCCGCCAGCGCCCTGGCCCCCGCCTTGTACACGACGTGGTTGTCGCAGGTGCGCAGGGCGTCGTCGTAGCGGAAGACGATCTCGTACTGGCCGGGGTGGCACTCGCCCCGGGCCGACTCCACGGTCATGCCGGTGCGCTCCATGGCGGTGCGGATGCGCCGCATGAGCGGGTCGATCTCGGTGACCTCGGGCACCGCGTAGTCGGAGTTGAAGCGGGTCGCGGTGGTCAGGCCCCGGTAGTCGGCCTCGAAGGCCTCCTGGTAGGAGTCGCGGAACACCAGGAACTCCAGCTCCGTCCCGGCCAGGGCGCGCCAGCCGCGTTCGGTGAGCCGGTCCATCTGGGTGCGCAGCACCTGGCGGGGAGCCACCGGCACCGGGGTACCCCCGGCGTCGCGGGCGTCACCGAGCACCAGGGCGGTGCCCGGGTCCCAGGGCAGGTAGCGCAGGGTGCCGGGGTCGGGCAACACGGAAAGGTCCCCGAGCCCGCCGTCCCAGGGGTCGACGGCGTAGCCGGGGCGCGACTCCATCTCGACGTCCGTGGCGAGCAGGTACAGGCAGGCGTCGAAGCCGTGGTCCAGCGTCCGTGAGAGGAAGTCCCGGGGGTTGATCCGGCTTCCCTGCACCCGCCCCTGGAGGTCGGGCAGGGCCACGATCACGTCGGTGATCGCCCCCGACTCCACGTCGGCGCGCAGGCGTTCGAGCGGTACCGGGAAGGGCGGCGGCGGTGGGGAGGGCGGCAGGGTCTCGGTCAGCGGCGGCAGTCCGTCGCCCACGATCCGGTTCATCGGGCCTCCTCGGGACTGGTGGCGGGGGCCCGGTGGAGCGGGTTGGGGATGGGCGGCGCGTCCAGGTGGAACTCCGCGTCGCGTTCGGCCCGGTCGTGGTAGCCGTCGCCCAGGAGGCGCTCCCGGTTCAGGCACACGCGCTCGTACTCGGGGGCGAGCAGGTCGAACACCGCGAAGCGCGCGGCCAGCTCGGGGAACTCCTCCTGGTAGCGCGTGACCTCCGCGCGCACCAGGTCCCAGAACCGCGCCTCGGGCACGTCCAGGTGCTCCTGGACCAGCGGCGCGAGGTAGCGGAAGTGGCCGACGAACAGGGACTTGGCGACCGAGGAGGTGAGTTCGCGGGCGTCGAAGCGCATGAGCACGCCCAGCGTCTCCTCGGGCAGGTCCGCGTACTCGGGCAGGTCGGTGTCGAGGAGTTTCATGTCGTCCACGAAGTCCTTGACGGCGAGCCGGACCGGGCGGTCGTTCCCGTCGTGGACCACGATCGCGTTCTCCCCGTGCGGGTTGAAGGCCAGCCCGTACCGGTACAGCAGGTGCAGGATCGGCGGCAGCAGCGCCGCGAACAGCGCGCGCAGCCACTCCTCCGCACCCAGACCGGAGCGTTCCACGAGTTCGCTGACGAGGGCCCGCCCCTCGCCGTCCACGTGCAGCAGCGCGGCCAGGGTACGGGCGCGCTCCCCGGGGTCGAGCTGTTCGGTGACCGGCTCGCGCCACAGGGCGCCGAGCAGCTGGCGGTGCCGGTAGGGGGCGTCGGGGATGTCCTCCAGGACGGGGTGGCGCACGGCCACGGCCGCGACCTCGCCGGGCAGGACCACCCGGCAGCGCTCGGAGAGGAAGGGGTCGCGGTCGCGCAGGGCGTGCACCCACCCGGTGCTGGCCGGTGCCGCCCGGCACAGCTCGGTGGGGATGCCCCGGTAGACCATCGTGTTGAGGATGGCCAGCGAGAGCTTGACGTTGAGCCGGTCGGGACGGTCGAGGTTGGTGAAGGTGCGGATGGACTGCTGCGGCAGGTAGTCGTCGGCCGCCTCGCCTAGGGGCACGACGAGGCGGTGGGAGATCTCGGCGGCGAACAGCGGCACGACCACCTCGTCCCACTGCCAGGGGTGGACCGGCAGCCACACGAACTCCGTCGCTTCGGTACCGGAGCCCCGCAGGGTCCGCTCCAGCCGGGCGGTGAACGCGGAGGTCAGTTCGGGCCCCAGTTCGCGGGCGCGCAGGGTCTCCTGGTCCAGGCCCGGGACTCCGTGGTGTTCGGCCAGGGAGCGGTGCACGGCGATCCAGGGCATCCGCGCGGGGCGCCGGGCCTCGGGCGGGAACAGGGCGCGGTCGCGGGCGGAGAAGCCGACCCGGCCCTTGTTGGCGAAGATCCAGGGGTGGCCGGTCTGGTGCCCCTCCAGTTCGGCGTGGGGGAGCGCGGCCAGAGCGGCGCTGGAGGTGCGGGAGGAGGCCAGGCGGGCGTCCCCGCTCAGGGTGGCGGTGAGCTCTCCGACGGTGAACGCCTCCACGTCCGGTGAGACGATCCCGGCCGCGCCGAGGTCGCGCAGGAGCGTGAAGGGCGCGGCTGCGGTCCGTGTGCCGTCGGCGGCCTCGCGTTCGACGGTGCCGGGGTGGACCCGCCAGCCGTCCATGGTGGTGCGCCGTCCCTCGAACACGTAGGCGGCGCCGGGGTGCACGCGGGCCCGCCAGATCCCCGGACCGCCGGGTTCGGGGCGCAGGGCGTACTCGAAGCAGAGTTCCGCGAGCATCTTGGCGGCCAGGTGGTCGCTGGCGCGGTCCCAGTGCTCGGCGGTGAGTTCCGGGGGGACCGGCAGCGGATCCGGGTCGGCGGCGGCCGGGCCCCTGGAGGGGGCCGATACCTGGGCGCGGGTCGGGTTCTGGGTGGTCATCGGCGGGTTCTCCGGGCTGGTGGTGGTCACGGCTGCGCGAGGGGGTTGTCGACCAGGCCGTGCATGACGTCGAACTCGGCGTCGCGTTCGGCGCGCTCGTGGAAACCGCCGCCCATCAGCTGCTCGCGGTTCAGGGCGACCCGGCCCACCTTGGGCGCGAGGAGGTCGAACATCGCGAAGCGGTCGGCCAGCTCGGGGAAGCGCTCCTGGTAGGCCAGGACCTGCTCGCGGGCGAGCCGCCACAGCGTCTCGCCGGGTACGCCCAGCTCGCGTTCGACGATGTCGGCGAGGAACCGCAGGTGGCCCGCGCAGATCGCGGACAACACCGAGTGGGCCAGCTCCTCGGGCTTCCACCGGTGCAGCACCGAGCGCACGTGGTCGGGGATCTCGGCGTACTCGGGCAGGTCGAAGGGGAGCAGCTCGACGTCGGAGCCGAAGTCCTTCAGCGCGACGCGGACGGGGGTCTCGTCGCCGTCGAAGACCAGCACGACGTTCTCGCCGTGGGGGGTGAAGGAGGCCCCGTAGCGGTGCAGGTAGTGCAGGACCGGGGGGAACAGCGCTCCCAGGAACCGCTCCAGCCACACCTGCGGCGCCAACCCCGAGCGCTCGACCAGCTCGGTCACGAGCGCACGCCCGTCGGCGCCCTCCAGGAGCAGACACGCCATGGTGCGGGCCCGCTCCCCGGGGGCGAGGTGGCCGTGGATCGGCTCGCGCCAGATCGTGCCCAGGAGTTCGTGGAAGCGGTAGGGGGCCTGCGGCATCTGGTCGAACACGGGGTGGGGGACGGTCGCCGAGGCGCGCTCCGCGAGCATGATCACCCCGGTCTCGGCGAGGTACGGGTCACGCTCGGCGAGCGAGCGCAACCAGGTGCTGGTGTGCGGGGCGCACCCGGTCTGGGTCCCCGAGAGGCCGCGCCACACCAGGGTGTTGCGGATCATCAGGGGCACCTTGACGTTGAGGCGGTCGGGCCGGTCCAGGTTCATCAGGGTGCGGATGGACTGGAAGGGGCGGTAGCGGTCGCGGCTCGGGCCGAGGCGCACCACCGTGCCGAGGGCGATCTCGGAGGCGAACAGCGGGGCGACCACCTCGTCCCACTGGAAGGGGTGGACCGGCATCCACAGGAAGGCGTCGGGGTCGCCGCCGCGCGCCCGCACGGCCTCCGCGAACTCCGTCCGCTGGTCCTCGTCGAGTTCGCGGGTGAGCAGGCCGTGCCGTTCGGTGTCGGCCATGGACTGGAAGCTCCCGAGGTCGGGGTGGACCGCGATCCACACGAGGTGGAACGCGCCCCGGGCCTCGGGGGTGTAGCGGGCGGCGTCGTCGGCGGAGAACCCCAGGCGTCCCTTGTTGACGAAGATGCAGGGGTGGCCGGTCTGGTGTCCTTCCAGGTCCTCGTACGGGAGGTCCGCGAGCTCGGCGGCACCGAGGGCGGAGGAGACCAGCCGGGCGTCGGCCGCGTGGGTGGCCAGGAGGTCGCGGACCACCTCGGCCAGGGAGTCACCGGGCAGGCCCACGGTGGCCTGGGCGTCGGTCACGAACAGGGCGGGGTCCCAGGCGGGCGCCTCGGCCTCGCGGGTCCGGCGGACGAGGGAGTCGGGATCCACGTGCCAGGAGCCGAACCCGCCCCGGCGCGCGGTGAAGCCGTAGGAGACGCCGCCGTCCACGGCCAGGGTCCAGGCGGGGGAGGCACCGGGGCCCGTGTCGGCAGCGGCCTCGGGGACGACCATCTCCTCGTAGGCCATCTCACCGACCATGTGGGCGAGCAGGCGACGCCCGGCCCGGCGCCAGTTCTCGGCGTCGGTGGTGGCGGGGTCGGTGGTGGCGGGTGCGGTCTCGGGCAAGGGGTTCCCTTCCGTCCGGTGGTCGGTCGGTGTGGTGGGCGGGCTGGTCACGGGCGCTCCTCGTCCGGAACACCGAAGGTCTGGTAGGCGGTGCGTTCGGGGAGCCGGTACACGGTGCGTCCGGTGAGGCCGTTGAGGATGGTGGCGGCCCGCCAGGCACCCAGGCCCAGGTCCGGGGTGCCGACGCCGTGGGTGTGCAGCTCCGCGTTCTGCACGTGGATGGGGGCGGACAGCGCGGGGTCGGTCTCCAGACGGTGGTCCGGACCGATCAGGTGCCGCCCGCGCGCGTCCGTGCGCAGGAACTTGGCCACCGGGGCGAGGAAGTCGGGCGCGCGCTGGGCGTACCCGGAGGCGGCCACCACCGCGTCGGTGCGCACCGTGAACGCGCGCCCCTGCTCACGGTGGCGGAAGCGCAGTTCGTAGCCGTTCCCCTCGGCGCGGGCGTCGACGAGCTCGCACTGCGCGGCCAGGGAGGCGCCGACCTCTCCGCCGCCGATGCCGCGCTCGTAGAGCACGTCGTGGATCTCCGCGATGGTGTCGGCGCTGACGCCCTTGTACAGCTGCCACTGCTCGGGCACCAGGCGGTCCCGCACGGGTTCCGGCAGGGCGTGGAAGTAGGCCGTGTAGTCGGGGGTGAAGTGCTCCAGGCCGAGCTTGGAGTACTCCATGGGGGCGAAGGCGGGCGAGCGGGTCAGCCAGCGCACCCGGGTGTCGCGGTGGTCGGGGGAGCGCAGCAGGTCGAGGAAGACCTCGGCGCCCGACTGGCCGGAGCCGACCACGGTCACGTCGTCCGCCCCGGCCAGCGCGGCCGTGTGGTCGAGGTAGTCGGCGGCGTGCAGGACGCGGTCGCCCTCCAGTGCGCGCAGGGGTTCGGGCAGCACCGGAGCGGTGCCGATCCCGATCACCAGGGCGCGGCCCCGCACGGCCTCCCGGGAACCGTCGGCTCGGGCGTACTCGACGGTGAACACGCCGTCCTCCGCCCGCACGGCGGTGACCTCGGCGTCGAAGCGGCAGGAGTCCAGACTGTGCGCCACCCACCGGCAGTAGTCGTCGTACTCGCGCCGGGGCACGTGGAAGTGCTCGGCGAAGTAGAAGGGGAAGAGGCGGTCGTGTTCACGCAGGTAGGACAGGAACGACCACCGGCTGGTCGGGTCCACCATGCTCACCAGGTCAGCGAGGAAGGGCACCTGGAGGCGGGCACCCTCCAGCAGGAGCCCGGGGTGCCAGGAGAAGTCCGGGCGGGCCTCCAGGAAACGCGCGGAGAGCCCGGGGACCGCGTCGGAGAGGGCGGCCAGGGCGAGGTTGAACGGGCCCAGCCCGACCCCCACGAGGTCATGGACGCGGGGGTCGTCGTGCGGGAAGGTCAACGGGTCTCCTCGGGGACGGTCCGTTCGGCGGTGCCCGCCCTGGCCACCTCGTCGAGCAGCGCGGCGGTGTCGTCGGCGGTCGTGTCGGGGTTGAGCAGGGTGAGCTTGAGCCACACCCGTCCGTGCACGGCGGTGCGGCCCACCACGGCGCGGCCCTGTTCGAGCAGGCGGCGGCGCAGACGCGCGTTGACGGAGTCCGCGTGCTCTCCGGCGCGGTAGCGGAAGACCACCGTGGTGAGGCTGGGCGTGGCCAGGAGTTCGAGGTCCGGATGGGCGGTGACCAGGTCGGCGGTCTCCAGCGCGAGGTCGTGGCAGGCCTCGACCAGACGGCCCAGCCCGGCGGTGCCCAGGGCGCGCAGGGTGACGGCGATCTTGAGGACGTCCGCCCGGCGGGTGGTGCGCAGCGAGTAGCCGAGCAGGCTGGGGTAGCCCGCCTCCTCGTCGTCGGTCGGGTTGAGGTAGTCCACCGAGCGTGACAGCGGAGCGAACAGGGCGCGCTCGCGAGTGAGGAGCATTCCTGCGGCCACCGGCTGCCAGCCGAGCTTGTGCAGGTCCAGGCTGACCGAGTCGGCGTTCTCGATCCCGGTGAGCAGGGTGCGCAGGCGCGGGGAGAACAGGGCGCCGCCACCGTAGGCGGCGTCCACGTGCAGCCACACGCCGGACTCCCGGCAGACGCGGGAGACCGCGTCGAGCGGGTCGACGCCGCCCAGGTCGGTGGTACCGGCGGTGGCGACCACGGCCACGGCCGTGTCGCCGTCCGCACGGACGCGTTCGAGGGCGGCGCGTAGCGCCTCGGGCCGCATGCGGTGCCGCTCGTCCACCTCGACGGTGACCACGGCGTCCTCGCCCAGCCCGAGGAGGGCGGCGGAGCGCTGAACGGAGAAGTGCGCCACCTCCCCGCACAGCACGCGGGGCCGGGCCGTGCCGGAGGCCCCGGTCAGTCCGTGGCGGCCCGCTCCGGGCAGGGCGTGGTCGCGGGCGAGGAGCAGGGCGGTCAGGTTGGACTCGGTGCCGCCCGAGGTGACGACGCCGCCCGCGCCGGACCCGTCGTAGCCGACCAGCCCGGCCAGTTCGGCCACCACCTCGGTCTCCAGCGCGGTGGCCGCGGGCGCCTGGTCCCAGGAGTCCATGGACTGGTTGAGGACCGAGGCGACGGTGTCGGCGGCGACCGCGACGGCCAGGGGAGGACAGTGCAGATGGGCCGCGCAGTGGGGGTGGGCGGGGTCGGCGGCGCCGAGGGTCAGCGCGTGGGTGAGTCGTTCCAGGACGGCCTCGGCGGAGGCGTCGGGTACGGGGAGGAGGGGGCCCAGTGCCGCGCGGACCCGCTCGGCGACCTCGGCGGGGCCTTGTGCGGGCAGGGGGCCGCCGCGGAGGGCGGCGGCTGTGGTCAGTGCCTCGGTGGCCCTCCCCACGAGGGTGGCGACCGTGGCGGGTCCGCCGGGTGCTCCGGCCAGCCGGGAGGCGAGGAGGGGGACGGGCGGGTCGGTCTCGGTGTCACTGGAGGTGCTCATGGTCAGAGTCGAGTCACTCTGTGTGATGGGCATGGGTGTCGGGCTCCTGTGGGTCCGGGTGCGGAACGCTCGGGGCGGGTGGAGGTGCGGCGACCGTTCCGGGTGCTGCCGTGCCGGACGGTTCAGAGGAGGAGCCGCGGTGCGGGGGCGCGCGTCCTGCTGGAGGGCGCGGGCCGAGTCGGTCGGGGGGTGGGCCGGGGGCCTGGTCAGGAAGGCAGGGGCAGGACCAGGGCGTGGTGTCCGCGCCAGCCCGGGTGCGGGGCGACCTCGCCCACGTGCCGCCAGCCGTTGGCGAGGAAGAGGTCCAGGGCACGGGTGTTGCCCTCGGCCACCAGTGCGGTGGCCCGCTCCTCCCGGCGGCCCGCCATCAGCAGGGTCAGGGCCCGGCGCGCCACGCCCCGGCCGCGGAAGCGGTCGTGGACCAGCACCTCACACAGGGCGAGGGTGCGTCCGGGGTGCTCCCGGGTGGTCTCTCCGGCGTCGACGCCGGGCCGGGGCTCGAAGCCGTCCCACCAGCCCGTGGTGACGGGCAGCGTGTACCCGTAGGCGAATCCGGCCGGTTCGTCGTCGACACGGCAGGCCGTGAGACGGAAGCCGGGGCGGGAGGCGCTGAACGCCAGGCGTTCGCCGAAGGTGGGTTCCCGGTGGTCGGGCAGGTGCAGGGAGTCGGCGTAGACCGTCTCGTAGGCCTGGATCCAGGGCTTCGGGTCGGCCTGGACGTCGTGGCCCCGGAGGTTCTCCAGGTGCCACTGGGCATCCGGCGCTGGTGCGGACGTGGGAGCGGGTGTCACGGGCATCGGGGGCGCTCTTTCGTCGGGGTCCTCGGGGTGCCGCGGGGGAGTGGGTGTGTCGCCGGAACGACCGTGGTGTTTCGGTGACGTGGTGTGGCCGGGTTCAATTAGGGCAGGCTAACCTAATCAAGTCAATGCTCCGTCGGAGTGCTCAAGTTCACGTTTGGGCGCGGGTGCGGCGGGTGTCGACCGTCCTCCTCGGCGCACCCGGATGCGCCAGGAACGCGGGCATCGCGAACTCGTGGCCGTAGGCGCCCGCGTTGGGGAAGACCACCACGTCACCCGCGCGCAGCGACGCCACCCGCACGTCCCTGGCCAGCACGTCCTCGGGTGTGCACAGCTCTCCTGAGACCGTCACCGAGACACCCTCCACCCCGGGGCGCGGCAGGTCCCGGGGCCAGTCCCCGCCCTCCACGGCGGCGAAGTTGTGCCTGATCTCCCAGGAGGTGGGCAGTTGGAACTGGTTGATGCCGCCGCGCACCACCGCGAAGTGCTCGCCGTAGGCCGACTTCACGTCGGTCACCCGAGCCGCGTACCAGCCGGTCGGCGCGGCGATCCACCGGCCGGGCTCGAACACCACCTCCACCCCCGGGTCGGGCAGCGCGGCCAGGGCCGCGCCCAGGGCGGCGAGGTCGAACTCACCGTCACCCTCCTCGAACGGCACCCCGAGCCCCCCGCCCACGTCCACCACACGCAGGTCCACGCCGTGGCGCTTGGCGGTCTCCGCCGCCCACTCCAGGCACCAGAGCACGTAGGCGGCGTGCGCCACGGCGTCGGTGTTGCCGCTCACCGCGTGGACGTGGAACCCCACCAGGTCCAGCTCGGGCAGCGACATCGCGGTCGCCACCGCCTCCGGAACCCGGGGCTCGGGCAGACCGAAGGGGCTCGGCGCGCCGCCCATCACAAGGGACCCGCTCACCGGCACCCGCTCGGGATTCACGCGCAGCGTCACCGGGAGCACGACGTCCGCCGCACGGGCCGCGGCGGCGGTCCGGTGCAGCTCCAGTTCGCTCTCGACGTTGACCACCACGTCGGCGCCCCGCTCGGCCCGCAGCCGGGCCAGGCCCGAGAGCATCTCCGGGGTCTTGCCCGGACCGCTCACCGCGATCCGCTCGCCGCGGGCGGAACCGCCGTCGGCGCCCTCGGACCCCTCCCGTTCGCGCAGGGCGGCCAGGGCCGTGCGGGCCTCGCTCAACGACGCCGCCTCGAACCCGTCCACGGCCTCGGACAGGTGCGACAGCACCGGGGCGAACCCGTTGGACTTCACCGCGAAGTACACGCGGGCCCAGTCCGGCAGGGCCGCGCGCAGGGTGTGCACGCGGTCGGCGGCCAGGGCCGGGTCGTAGACGTACCCGGAACCGGGGGAGGCCGCCAGTTCCAGGGCGGCCCGGCGGACCGCCTCCGGGAGGACGTCGGCGGACAGGGCGGGCGTGTGCTCGAAGGAGCGGGGCGGTTCCATGGTGGTTCCCTCTCGGCGTGTCATGGTCCGCGCACGGACTGTGCGCGGGTCAGGGCAGGGCAGGGGGGCCCGGAGCCCGGGCCCCGCGAGGGTGGTCAGTTCCGGGGGTCGACGTCGAAGACCTCGGCCACGTCGTCGAGGACCGCGTGAGCGGAGATCAGGCCCACGCCGGACATCCAGTAGTCGTCGTCCACGTCGGTCTTCTCGCCCTCCAGCTGGTCCCACAGCGGGTTGGTGACGTAGTCGTCCTTGGACTCGTCCACCTCGCCCGCGCCGTCGTCGTAGGTGGCCACCAGGATCCGGTCGGCCTCCAGGTCGAGCAGGCGCTCGGGGCTGTGGTAGGTCGCGATCTCCTCGGAGTCGGTCTCGGTGTGCTCCCCGGCGGGCAGGCCCAGGTCGTCCAGGATCACTCCCACGTAGGAGTTGCGCGTGTACAGGCGCACGCCCTCGGCGTCCCCGGCGAAGCGGACCACGGACACCGTGGGGGCCCCTCCGTCGTGGGTCTCGGCGATCTCCTCCCCGATGGCGGCCGCGCGGTCCTCGAACTCGGTGATCAGGCGCTCGGCCTCCTCGGACTGGCCCAGGGCCGCGCCGGTCAGGCGCAGGTTGTCCTTCCAGGAGACGCCGGTGTCCTCGGACATCACGGTGGGCGCGACCTCGGCGAGCTGGTCGTAGCCGTCGCCGTGGCGGACCTCGGCGGACAGGATCAGGTCCGGCCGGGTCTGGGCGACCAGCTCGGGGCTGATCTCCCACAGCAGTCCGACCGACTCGGCCCCGTCGGCGTCGCCGGTGTTCCAGTCGCTCTCGAACAGGTACTCGGGCAGACCGTCCTGGTTCTCCGCGATCTGCGTGTAGCCCACCACGTTCCCGCCCAGGGCGAGGGTGGCGTCCACGTACGTGAAGTCCAGCGGCAGCACCCGCTCGGGGGCGGCCGGGATCTCGGTGGAACCCATGGCGTGGTCGACGGTGAGGGGGAATCCCTCGGCGGACCCGCCGTCGCCGGAGCCGTCACCGCCGTCGGCGTCCTCGCCGGGGCCGGCCGCGCCGCACGCGGTGAGCAGCGCCAGTGAGGAGACCGCCGCCAGCGCGGCCAGCCCCGGGCGGCGGGGGAGGAGGGGGTGGTTCATGGTGGGGGCTCCCGAAGGGGTGTGGGTGGTCCCGGTGCCGCTCCGTCGAGGTTGCCGCGACGAGCTGCCGGAACTTGACGAACGGTCGGACGGGGTGACTCTCTGGTGTGAACCGTGGCAAACTTAGATCATCCAAGTGTGGCTAGGCAAACCTAACTTAGGTCTGCCTGGCCTTTTCTCTGAGGGGAGGCCGGGTGAGCCGGACCACAGTCCCGACCCAGGAAGCGGGCGGGGCACCGCGTTCCCGGGAACCGGCGCGTTCCGCCGTCGACGCCCGACGATCGCGCCGACTGGGCGGCCTGGTGCTGCTCACATCGCTGCTCGCCGTCGCCCTCGCCGCCAGCGTGCTCGTGGGCGCCCGCACCCTCGACCCCGTCACCGTCTGGCAGGCCCTGACGACCGGCGCGGGGCCCGAGGCCGACACGATCGTCAACGAGATCCGCCTGCCCCGCACCGTGCTCGGCCTCCTGGCCGGGATCAGCCTCGGCCTCGGCGGCGCCCTCATGCAGGGCCACACCCGCAACCCCCTGGGCGACCCCAGCATCCTCGGGGTGACCTTCGGCGCCGCCCTCGCCGTCGTGGCGGGCATCCACTTCTTCGGTGTCACCGCCCTGCACACCCAGGCCTGGTTCGCCTTCGCCGGGGCCGGTGCCGCCGTGGTCGTCGTGTACGCGGTGGCCTCGGTCCCCGGACGCGGACCCACCCCCGTCACCCTGGCGCTCGCCGGAACCGCCATCAGTTGGATGGCCTACTCGATCGCCTCCGGGCTGGTCCTGCTCGACCAGTCCACCATGGAGAACTTCCGGTTCTGGAGGGTCGGATCCCTCTCCGGCCGCGACCCGTCGATCATCCCCCAGATGGTCCCCGTCGTCCTCGTCGGCGCCGTGCTCGCCCTGGTCAACGCCCGTGCCCTCAACGCCCTGGCCCTGGGCGAGGACACCGCCCGCGCCCTGGGGTTCCGCATCGGACGGGCCCGCCTCGTCGGCCTGGCCGCCATCACCCTCCTGACCGGCATCACCGTCGCGGCCTGCGGTCCCATCGCCTTCGTCGGCCTCATCGTCCCGCACCTGGCACGGGGCATCGTCGGTGCCGACTACCGCTGGCTGATCCCCTACTCGGCCCTCATGGGCGCGGTCCTCCTCCTCGCCGCCGACATCCTCGGCCGGTTCCTCGCCCCGCCCGGCGAACTCCAGGTCGGGGTGGTCCTCGCCCTGGTCGGCGCCCCCTTCTTCATCCACGTCGTCCGCCGCCGGAGGTTGTTCGCGCTGTGACCGCCACCCTCGACCCCCCGCCCCCGCGCGACCCCCTGGCACGCCGGGCCCGGGCGATCACCCTCGGCCCCGTCACGGTCCCGCTCCGCCCGCGCCTGGTCGCCGTCGCGACGCTCACCGCCGTGGTGGTCGTGGCCCTGACCGGGCTCAACCTCTCCGTCGGGGACGTCTTCGTCGCCCCCGGCCAGGTGTGGGCCAACGTCGTCGGCACCAGCTACGACGAGTACTTCACCATCTGGCGGGTGCGGATGCCGCGCGTAGTGGTCGGCCTGCTCGCGGGCGCGGCGCTGGCCGCCGCCGGAGCCATCACCCAGGCGATCATGCGCAACCCGCTGGCCAGCCCCGACCTGCTCGGGGTCACCCACGGCGCCAGCGCGGGCGTGGTGGCGGTGATGGCCTTCGGCGGCAGCTACGGGATCGTCAGCGGCCCCCTCGCCCAGATCGGGGTCCCCGCGCTGGCGCTGATCGGCGGCCTGGCCGCCGGGGCGCTCTGCTACGGGCTGGCCTGGCGCGGCGGCGTCGACGGCTTCCGCCTCCTGCTGGTGGGCGTGGGCGTGTCCACCGTCCTGATGAACGTCACCCTCTGGATGCTCACCCTCGGGGAGGTCAACGACAGCGGCCGGGCCATGGTGTGGATCGCGGGCAGCCTCTCCATGCGCACCTGGACCCACGCCCTGCCCGTGGCGGTCGCCCTCGCCGTCCTGCTGCCGCTGGCCCTGGCCGGTGCGCGCACGCTGGACGCCCTCTCCTTCGATGACGACGTCACCCGCGGCCTCGGCGTGCGCGTGGAGGCCGCCCGCACGGGCATGCTCGCGCTGGCCGTGCTCCTCGCCGCGTTCGGCACCTCGGCGGCCGGGCCCATCCTCTTCGTGTCGCTGGCGGCCCCGCAGATCGCCCTGAGACTGGGTCGCGCGGCACGGCCGCCGGTCCTGCTCTCGGCCCTGGTCGGGGCCGCCCTGGTGGCCGGGGCCGACCTCGTGGCCCGCAACCTCTTCGGCACCGTCCAGCTCCCCGTCGGCATCGTCACCGGCTGCCTGGGCGCCCTCTACCTCGTGTACCTCCTCGTCCGCGGCAACCGAAAGGTCCAGGCGTGACCACCGAACAGACCCACCCGAGCCCGCTCCCGGACACGGCGCCCGCCATGGCCGACGCGCCCAGGGCGCGGCTGAGCGCCCGCGGCCTCACCCTGGCCTACGACGAACGCACCATCGTCGACGGTCTGGACGCCGACATCGTCGAGGGCACCGTCACCTGCGTGATCGGACCCAACGGCTGCGGGAAGTCCACCATGCTCCGCGCCCTGGGCCGCCTCATGCGCCCACGCGCCGGTGTGGTGGAGCTCGACGGCCGCGACATCCACCGGGTGCCCACACGGGAGGTGGCCCAGGTGCTGGGGGTCCTGCCGCAGCAGCCGACCGCCCCCGACGGCCTCACCGTCGCGGACCTCGTCGCGCGCGGGCGTCACCCCTCCCAGAAGTGGTACCGGCAGTGGTCGGGGGACGACCACCGGGCCGTCTCCACCGCCCTGGAACGGACCGGCCTCCTGGAGCTGGCCGACACCCCGCTCCAGGAGCTGTCCGGCGGCCAGCGCCAGCGCGCGTGGATCTCCATGGTCCTGGCCCAGGGCACGGACCTGCTGCTGCTGGACGAGCCCACCACGTTCCTGGACCTGGTCCACCAGGTGGACGTCCTGGACCTCGTCCGCGACCTGCACCGGCAGGGCGGCCGCACCATCGTGATGGTCCTGCACGACCTCAACCTCGCGGCCCGCTACGCGGACACCATCATCACCATGCGTGACGGCCGGGTGGTGGCCAGCGGGACGCCCGCCGAGGTGCTCACCCCCGCACTGCTGCGCGAGGCCTTCGGCCTGGAGGCCGTCGTCACCGAGGACCCGGTCTCCGGAGGCCCGCTCGTGGTCCCCGTGGGCCGCGCGGGACGCTGACCCGCCGAGCCGTCGAGGAGGGACGTACCGCTTCGAGCGCGACTGGCTCAGGGGAGGCATGGGGCAGATGTGGCGTGACACATGCGGTCAGATCGTCAGAAGACACCCGCGACGCCGGGCGAGGCATCTGGACGTGATCGAGTCGGTAGGCGAGGATCACCACAAGTGGTCCGACGGTGCGTGTTCGTACGACTTTGCTGGGTGATGCCCCCGGGCGTGCCTGGGGAGTTGTCGACGCGTTCACCCGGGTTTCACCATCGCGTGTGAAAACTCGGCCAAGGTCGTGAGCGACCAGGCAGGACCTCCTGCACGATCGCTGTCGCGCCTCCGAGCGGAGCCCCGCAGCCCGACGGGGCGCGTGAGCGGTCACGATCCCCGAGGAGAACGTGTGACCCCATCCGCGCCCCGCCGCCGCCTCCTGCCCCTGCTCGGAGTCGGAGGAGGACGTTCCCCCAAGACCTGCGAGTACCGGTGCGGCAACGCCTGCTTCCACCCCGCTCCCAACAGGAGCGACAACGCCTACTTCGGTGACATCTTCCAGGGCGTGCTCTCCCGGCGCACCGCGCTCAGGGGAGCGGCGGTCGGCGCCGGAGCCGGCGCCCTCGGCCTGGCCGCCTTGAGCCCGGCCGCCGCGGACAGAGGCCCCGGCCGACCGCACCCCTCGCCCCGCCCCACCTTCAAGAGCGTCCAGCCCAACAACCTCGACGCGGTCACGGTCCCCGAGGGCTACGACCACCACGTGATCGTGCGCTGGGGCGACCCCGTCCTGCCCGACGCCCCGGAGTTCGACTTCGACAACCAGACCGCCGAGGCCCAGGAGCGGCAGTTCGGTTACAACTGCGACTACGTCGGCTTCCTTCCGCTGGACGACGACAGCGGCCTGTTGTGGGTCAACCACGAGTACACCAACGAGGAACTGATGTTCCGCGGCTACTCCGACGGCGCGGACGCCGACCTCGAGTGGATCCGCGTGGCGATGGCCGCCCACGGCGGTTCCGTGGTGGAACTGGACCGGGTGGACGGCACCGGCCAGTGGGTGCTCTCCGAAGGCGAACGGGCCTTCAACCGGCGCGTCCACCTCGGCACGGAGTTCCGGCTCACCGGCCCCGCCGCCGGGGACGAACTGCTGCGCACCGAGGCCGACCCCGAGGGCACGCGGGTCCTGGGCATGCTCAACAACTGCGCGGGCGGCACCACCCCCTGGGGGACCATCCTCAGCGGCGAGGAGAACTACAACCAGTACTTCGTCGCCGCACCCGACACCGAGCCCTACGCCCGCTACGGCTTCTCCACCAGCCGTGGAGGGCGCCGCTGGGACCGCGTGGACGAGCGCTTCGACCTCTCCAAGCACCCCAACGAGGCGCACCGCTTCGGCTACATCGTGGAGATCGACCCGCACGACCCCGACTCCACCCCGGCCAAGCGCACCATGCTGGGCCGCTTCAAGCACGAGGGCGCCAACGTCAACCTCACCGAGGACGGCCGCGTGGCCGCGTACATGGGTGACGACGAGCGCTTCGACTACATCTACAAGTTCGTCAGCGCCAAGAAGTACGTCGAGGGCTCCCGCAGACACAACATGACGCTGCTGGACTCCGGCACGCTCTACGTGGCCCGGCTGGAGGGCAACAGCCCCTCCGACGAGATCGACGGCACGGGCGCGCTGCCCTCCGACGGCGAGTTCGACGGCACCGGCGAGTGGATCCCGCTCTGCACCGACACCGAGAGCTTCGTGGAGGGCTTCTCCGTGGCGGAGGTGCTGATCCACACCCGTCTGGCCGCCGACCGGGTCGGCCCCACCAAGATGGACCGCCCCGAGGACTTCGAGCCCAGCCCGGTGACCGGCAAGGTCTACTGCGCGCTGACCAACAACAGCGCGCGTGAGCCCGGCCAGGCCGACGAACCCAACCCGCGCGGCCCCAACAAGTTCGGACACGTCCTGGAGATCATCGAGGACGGTTCCGACTCCGGGGCCACCACGTTCACCTGGATCGTGCCGATCGTCTGCGGCGACCCCGAGGACGATTCCACCTACTTCGCCGGGTTCGACAAGTCCAGGGTCATGCCGATCTCGGCGCCCGACAACGTGGCCTTCGACAAGCACGGCAACCTGTGGATCTCCACCGACGGACAGCCGGGCAGCCTGGGCATCAACGACGCCCTGCACGTGGTCCCGGTCGAGGGCCGCTTCCGTGGCGAACTGCGGACCTTCGCCACCGTCCCGGTCGAGGCCGAGACGTGCGGCCCGCTGATCACCGAGGACCAGAAGACCGTCTTCCTCGCGCCGCAGCACCCGGGCGAGAACGGCACGGTCGAGCAGCCGACCAGCCTCTGGCCGGACGGGGACTTCCCCCGCCCGTCCGTGGTGTGCGCCTGGCACAAGGGCGGCCGCGACATCGGCACCTGATCACCGCACCCGGAGGGTGCGACCGGGCCGTGTCGGCCCGGAGCAGACCACCGGCCCCGGTTCCCTCCGTCGTGGGGGAGGAACCGGGGCCGGTTCCTCGTGCGGGCGCCTCACACGGGCCGGCGCCTCACAGGGCCCGCTCGAAGCACAGTGAGCCGGGGGTGTCCGCGTAGGCGCCGAAGGCGGCGATGGGGCCGTACCCGGCCTTCGTGTAGAACCGCACCGCGTCCGGCTGGCGGTCGCCGGTCTCCAGACGCAGACAAGTCCAGCCCCGCTCGCGGGCCCACCCCTCCAGGACGCTCAGCAGGGCCCCCGCCGCGCCCGAGCCCCGGCTCTCCGGTCGCACGAACATGCGCTTGACCTCGCCGCGTCCGTCACCCAGGTCCCGCAGGCCGCCGCAGCCCACGGCGGTGCCGTCGTCGTCGCGCACCACCGCGAACACCGCGATGTCGTCGGCGGAGGGCGGGGTCCCCGGCTCGGAGTCCGGGGTGGCGTAGCGTGCGGCGATCTCCCGCCGCTGGCCGAGGCGGAGCGCGACGGCGTCGGGATCGTCCCAGGGGACCAGTGTGACGTGCATACCGCGAGCCTGCCGTGCCCGTGTTTCCCCCGTGTGAACCGCCGACCGCGCGTACCCGGCCGGGGAACGGGCCCCGGCCTCCGGCCCCCGAGCCCTGGCCAGGGCTGGCCCCGGGGCTCAGGCCTCGGGGTCGGTCAGGGCCTCACGCATCACCCGGAACTTCGACTCGGCCTCGGCCACCTCCGAGACCGGGTCCGAACCGGCCACGATCCCCCCGCCCGCGTACAGGCGCGCGTGGGCGCCGTCCACGTGGGCACAGCGCAGCGCGATCCCCCACTCGGAGTTGCCCGCGCCGTCCAGCCAGCCCACCGGCCCGGCGTATCCGCCCCGGTCCATGCCCTCCACCTCCGCGATGAGGCGCATCGCCGTCGCGGTGGGGGTACCGCCCACGGCGGCCGTGGGGTGCAGCGCCGCCACCGCGTCCAGGGCGGACACCTCCGGGGAGAGGCGGGCGTGCGCGCGCGTGGCCAGGTGCTGCACGTTGGCGAGTCTGAGCAGGTGCGGCCAGGCCGGGACCACCAGCTCCTCGGAGAGTGGCTCCAGGGCGGCCCGCAGGGAGTCCACCGCCAGCCCGTGCTCCTCGACGTCCTTGGCGGAGGCCAGCATCTCCTGACCCAGGCGCTGGTCGGACTCGGCGTCCTCGCCCCGGGGACGGGTCCCGGCCAGGACCAGGGAGGTGAGCTGGTCGCCCTCACGACGCAGGAGGAGTTCGGGGGTGGCGCCGACCATGCCGCCCACGGAGAACGTGAAGCAGGCGGGGAAGCGGGTGCGCAGCCTCTCCAACAGCACGCGCACGTCGACGGGGGCGTCGGCGTCGGCGAAGGAGTCCCGGGCCAGTACGGCCTTCTCCAGTTCACCGGCGCGGATGCGCGCGACCGTCCCGGCCACGGCGCCCATCCACTCCTCGCGGGTCAGCGAACCGGGACGCCACCGCACGGGGCCGACGGGACGCGGCGCGGAACCGGGACGCAGCAGTTCCTCGGGATGGGTGCCGGGCTCGTCGGTGACGGTGGTCAACCAGGTGCGCCCGGCACGGCGGCCCACGACCACACGCGGCACGATCAGCGTCGAACCCGCGGAGGTGGGCGCGAACGTGAACGTGCCGAAGGTGACCAGTCCCGTGCCGGGCAGGTCGACCTCGTCCTCGACCTCGGCGCGCTCCAGCAGAGCGTCGAACCAGCGCGCCGCCTCGTCGAACCGGCTGGTGTCGGTGGGCGCGGTGCCCTCCGGAAGCGGTGCGCACTCCAGCCGGGCGGCCTCGCCCCAGCCCACGATGCCGTCGTCCCCCGACAGCCAGGCGAGCGGTACCCCGTCGGGAAGACGTCGGACCAGACTGCTGTCGGCGCGGTCACGCAGGGCGACGGTGCGGACGAACAGCTTCCTGGCGTCGGGGTTCGGATGGCTCTGCTTCTGGGGGTGCGGCACGGCGTTCACGGGACTCGATTCTAGGACGTGGCCTGGGACGTCGTGTCCCGGGTCGGTCCCGTCAGGGCGTTTCACGGTGGGACCGTTCCCCGGCGCGGTCGTGGCCCCGGGGGAGAACTTTGCCCGGACCGGGGTGTGGCCTGCCGGAAGCGCCGCCCCGGCGGTGCTTCGTTGACCTGGCAAAAGATTCCCGTTGAGCACCGCGTGCGACGTTATCCACATTATGGCCGAATCGTGTCCGAAAATTGACATCTTGCCCTACTGTGGTTCGCGGCGTGGCGCCAAGCGGACGGCGACACGCGGACCTCCCGAAGGAGATCTGTTGTTGATGCGTTCGAAGGCACGGGACGTGGGTACGCCGCGAGCCGGAGTGCGATGGGCGGCGGCCGCCGCGGCGGCCACGGTGCTGCTGGCGGGGTGCTCCGCTAAGGAGGGTGGCCCCGAGGCGGGAGCCGAGGCCGCCGTCCCCGGTGGCGAGGGCATCGCCGCGCCCGCCCAGTGCGGGACCGACGACGACAAGCGTCAGATGCGCGGCGCCTGGCTCACCACCGTCCGTAACATCGACTGGCCCTCCGAGCCGGGCCTCTCTGCCGACGAGCAGAAGGCCGAGCTCGACGAGTGGCTCGACGAGTCCGTCGACATGGGCCTCAACGCCGTGTTCCTGCACGCCCGGCCCACCGCGGACGCCGTGTACGAGTCCGAGCTCGAACCGTGGGCGCGCTACCTCACCGGTGAGCAGGGCGGCGACCCGGGGTACGACCCGCTGGAGTACGCGGTGGAGGAGGCGCACAAGCGCGGCCTGGAGCTGCACGCCTGGTTCAACCCGTACCGGGTCGGCCTCCAGGACCCCGACGTCGAGAACCTCGCCGACGACCACCCCGTCAAGCAGAACCCCGACTGGCTGGTGGACTTCGGCAAGGAGGCCTACGTGGACCCGGGCAACCCCGAGGTCCGGGAGTGGGTCACCTCCGTCATCATGGACGTCGTCGAACGCTACGACGTCGACGGCATGCACTTCGACGACTTCTTCTACCCGTACCCGCAGGAGGGCGCGACCTTCGACGACGACGCCACCTGGGAGGAGCACGGGGGCGACTTCGACGACCGGGGCGACTGGCGGCGTGACAACGTCGACCAGCTCATGCGCGACGTGCACGGCCAGATCCAGGAGACCAAGCCGTGGGTGAGCTTCGGCGTCTCCCCGTTCGGCATCTGGCGCAACGACAGCACCGACGCGTCGGGCTCGCCCAGCTCGGGCCTGCAGTCCTACGACGCGCAGTACGCGGACACCCGCACCTGGATCCAGGAGGGGACCGTGGACTACGTCGCGCCCCAGCTGTACTGGGAGCGGGGCTTCTCCACCGCCGACTACGAGGCCATGACCGACTGGTGGGCCAACGAGGTCGAGGGCACCGACGTGGACCTGTACGTGGGCCAGGGCGCCTACCGTCTCGGGGAGAGCGGCTGGACCGACGACGACGCGCTGAGCACCCAGCTCGACTACTCGGGCGGGCTCGACGAGGTCTCCGGTGACGTCTACTTCTCCATCAAGAGCATGCGCGACAACCCGGACGCGGTGGACCACCTGAAGGAGTCCCACTACGCCCAGCCCGCGCTGCCTCCGGTGATCGAGTCACCCGAGGACGACGGCCCCCGGGTCGGCGCTCCCACCGAGGTCTCGGCCGAGGTCGGGGACGGTGAGGTGAAGGTGGAGTGGCAGGCCATCGACGACGCCCGTTTCTACGCGGTCTACCGTCTGCCCGCCGAGGCCGCCCGAGCGCTGGAGGCCGGTGACGAGGAGGCCTACTGCGCCGCGCTCGCCCCGGAGAACCTGGTCGGCATGACCGGTGAGCCCACGCTGACCGACACCGAGCCGCTGGATGACGGCGCCGGATACGTGGTCACCGCCCTGGACGACTACCGGGCCGAGGGCCCGGTCAGCGAGATCGCCGCCCCGCGCGGCTGACCTCCGAACCGACGGGGCCGACGGGTCCGCTCCCCACACGGGGGGCGGACCCGTTCTCGTGTGTCCGGGGGTCCACCTCCGGACACACGAGAACGGGCCCGCCTGTCGCGCGTCGGGCTCCGTCTGGCATATTCGCCGAATACGGGCCACGAAGCTATGATTTGCCAGGTCCAAGTACGTCAAAACCTCGTATGTGCGAGTAGTAGGTTCTTTCCCATGCCGACCTTCCAGATCAGCGAGGCCGCCGACCTGCTCGGCGTCAGCGCCGACACCGTGCGCCGATGGGTGGACTCCGGCCGCCTGGCCGCCACCCGTGACGCCTCCGGCCGCCGTCACGTGGACGGCGCCGAGCTCGCCGCGTTCATGCGGGCCGGGGCCGACGAGGACCCGGGCCGCCGCGTCTCCTCCGCGCGCAACCGCTTCCGCGGTCTGGTCACCCAGGTGGTCCGCGACCAGGTCATGGCCAGCGTCGAGATCCAGGCCGGACCGCACCGGGTGGTCTCCCTGATGAGCCGCGAGGCGGCCGACGAGCTCGGCCTGGAGATCGGGAGCGCGGCCACGGCCGTCGTGAAGTCCACCAACGTCATCGTCGAGACCACCGGAGAACTCCATGCGTGAGAGCGTCCCCCACCGCACCGGCCACCGTCCCCCAGCGTCCGGGCTCGCCGCCGTCGCGGCCGTCTGCGTCGTCCTGACCGCCTGTGGCGCCGAGGACACCGAGCCCGGTGACGGCGCCGACTCCGCGGGGGCCCTCACCGGGGAGCTCACCGTCTTCGCCGCCGCCTCCCTCACCGACGTCTTCACCGAGATCGCGGAGGACTTCCGGGACCGGCACCCCGACGTCGAGGTCACCTTCAACTTCGCGGGCAGCAGCGAGCTGGCCCAGCAGATCAACTCCGGGGCACCCGCAGACGTGTTCGCCGCCGCCAACACCGCCACCATGGAACAGGTGGTCGCGGGCGAGGGCCTGGACGCCGACTGGGCGGCCGAACACGGCGAGGACGGGCTGGTCTTCGTCACCAACACCCTGCGGATCGCCGTGCCGCCGGACAATCCCGCCGGGATCGAGAACCTGGCCGACCTCGCGGACGACGGCGTGCAGGTGGCCTTCTGCGCCGAGGAGGTGCCCTGCGGGGCCGCGACCACGGCCGCGCTGGACGCCTCCGGCCTGGACGTCACCCCGGTCACCTACGAGGAGGACGTCCGCGCCGTCCTCACCAAGGTCGAACTGGGTGAGGTGGACGCGGGCATGGTCTACTCCACGGACGTCATCTCCTCGGGGGACCGGGTCGAGGGACTGGAGTTCCCCGAGGCCGAGGAGGCCGTGAACGACTATCCGATCGGCGTACTGTCGAGTTCCGGCGACTCCGCGCTCGCCAGCGCGTGGGTCGAGGCGGTCACCTCCGACGAGGGCGCGGCCGTCCTCCGGGACGCGGGCTTCGGCACACCGTGAGCGCCGCGACACCCGGCCGCTCCGGGCCCGCCTCGCGCGGGCGGGCCCCGCGCCCGAAGTCCGGGCGGGTCCCCTGGATCCTGGTCGTCCCCGCCGTCGCGGGCGTGCTCTTCCTCGTCCTGCCCTTCGCCGGGATGCTGGTCCGCGCGCCCTGGCCCACCATGGGCGCCCGCGTCACCGACCCCACCGTGCTCGCGGCCCTGTGGCTGTCGCTGTCCACCGCCACCGTGGCCACCGTCGTCTCGCTCCTGCTCGGAGTCCCCCTCGCCTGGCTGCTGGCCCGCACCGAGTTCCCCGGCCGCAGGTTCGTCCGGGCCCTGGTGACCGTCCCGCTGGTGATCCCGCCCGTGGTGGGCGGTGTGGCCCTGCTGCTGGTGCTGGGCCGCAACGGTCTGGTGGGCCGGTACCTGGACGCCTGGTTCGGGCTCACCCTGCCGTTCACGCCCGCCGCCGTGGTCATCGCGCAGGTGTTCGTGGCCATGCCGTTCCTCGTGATCAGCGTGGAGGGAGCCCTGCGCGGTGCGGACCGCCGCTATGAGGAGGCCGCCGCCACCCTGGGCGCCGACCGCGTCACCGTCTTCACCCGCGTCACCCTGCCGATGGTGCTGCCCGGGATCGGGGCGGGGGCCGTGCTCTGCTGGGCGCGCGCCCTCGGTGAGTTCGGCGCGACCATCACCTTCGCCGGGAACTTCCCCGGCGCCACCCAGACCATGCCGCTGGCCGTCTACATGGCCATGCAGCGCGACCCCGAGGCCGCCATCGTGCTCAGCCTCGTCCTGCTCCTGGTGTCCCTGGTGGTCCTGGCCACCCTGCGCGAAAGGTGGGTGAACGCCTCGTGAGGCCCACCGCCCCGACCACCGCCCGCGGGCTCGACGCCGACCTGCGCCTCACCCGGGGCGCCTTCGCCCTGGACGTGACCCTGTCCGCGGAACCGGGGGAGATCGTCGCCCTGCTCGGCCCCAACGGGGCGGGCAAGTCGTCCGCGCTGCGCGCCCTGGCCGGGCTGGTCCCGCTCTCCGGGGGACACGTCCGGGTGGACGGCGTCGACGAGACCGCCACCGCCGTCGAGCACCGGCCCATCGGCATGGTCTTCCAGGACTACCTGCTCTTCGAGCACCTCAGCGCCCTGGACAACGTCGCCTTCGGACCGCGCTGCCAGGGAGCGGGCAGGACCGAGGCGCGCTCCCGCGCCGCCGAACTGCTGGACCACATGGACCTGGCCGACCACGCCCACGCGCGGCCCCGGCAGCTGTCCGGAGGCCAGGCACAGCGGGTGGCGCTGGCCCGTGCCCTGGCGGTCCGGCCCCGCCTGCTGCTGCTGGACGAACCGATGGCGGCCCTGGACGCCAGCACCCGGATCGACGTCCGGGCCAGGCTGCGCCACCTCCTGGAGGACTTCGACGGTGTGACGGTCCTGGTCACCCACGACCCCCTGGACGCCATGGTTCTGGCCGACCGTATCGCCGTGATCGAGTCGGGCCGGGTCGTGCAGCGTGGTGAACCCGCCGAGGTGGCCCGGCGCCCGCGCACCTCCTACGTCGCCCGCCTGGTGGGGCTCAACCTCTTCCGTGGTCGGGGCGAGGGGGAGTCGGTCGCCCTGGCGGCCGGTCCGGACGGGGACGGCGTCGCCCGGGTCGCGGTGCGCGAACCGCACGAGGGCCCCGCCCTGGTGGCCTTCCCGCCGCGCGCGGTGGCCCTGTACCCGGAGCACCCCCATGGCAGCACGCGCAACGTGTGGCGGCTGACGGTGGAGGGGATCGAGCGCTTCGGCGACCAGGTCCGCGTGCACCTGAAGGGTCCGCTCTCCCTGGTGGCGGACATCACCCCCGCCGCCCTGGCCGAGCTGGGGCTGGCCCGGGGGGACACGGTCTGGGCGGGGGTCAAGGCCGCCGAGGTGGAGTGCTACCCGGACTGAGCGGAGGCGCCCCGGGGCGGAATGCGGTTCTCACATCATGGAACAAATCGCTTTATCTGCCATCAACAGTGAAATGCGGTGCGAAAATACGCCGAACCCTTGGATATCCGGACCGTACCCGGGGGAGACTCAGGACATCCGGTGACGACAGTCCTTCCCTCATGGCCGAGGAGGGTTCCATGTCCCTGCGAGAGCACGAACGACGCATCCTCGCGGAAATAGAGCGACAGCTCAGCGAGGAGGCTCCGGCGCTGGCCGGACGCCTGGAGGCCTTCGGGAGCGATGATCCCGACGCCCCCATCGACCCCGGTCTGCGAAGTTGGCGGCCCTGGGTCGCCTGCGGACTGATCGCCGCTTTCACCGCCGGGCTGCTGGTCCTGCTGTTCGTGCTCACGCCGAGCGCCCCGCAGCCGGACGTTCCACGCCCCGCGGAGACCTCACAGGGCACCGAACCGGCGCCGGAGGGCGGCACAGCGGACCGCGTCCCCGCGCCCGCCGACTGACCGCCGGCGCCACACCACGACGAAGGCCCCGCCCGGAGCGTCTCCGAGCGGGGCCACACGCGCGCCCGGCTACAGCGCGTTGGTGAACTTGGCGGCCAGCGGGCCGGCGACCGACCCACCGCCTCCGCCACCCTCGACCACGAGGGCGAAGGCCACGTCGCCCTTGTAACCGACCATCCACGCGTGGGTGGGCAGTTCGTCGTCCTCGTCGGCGTCGTCGGCGGTGCCGAACTCGGCGGAGCCGGTCTTGCCGAACACGTCTCCCTGGAATCCGGCGTCCTTGGCCGTGCCGTCCGTGATGACCTCGCGCATCATCGGACGCAGGGCCTCGGCGTTCCCGATCGCCTGGGGCTCGCGTAGGTCGTCCCTGGCGGGCTCGGTGACCAGCACCGGCTGACGCCACGAGCCGTCCGCGACGGCGGCGGGGACCGTCGCCATGTGCAGCGGCGAGGTGAGGATCTGGCCCTGCCCGATGCCCTGGGCGCCCATCATGGTGGTGCTGTCCACGGGCGGGAAGCTCGGCTCCTGGGTGGTGACACCGATGTCCAGCGGAGCGTTCATCCCGAACTGCTCGGCGCTGGCCTGGAGGGTCTCCGGGTTCAGGATCTGGCCGATCTCGTGCACCAGCGCGGTGTTGCAGGAGGTCGCGAACGCCTCCGACACCGACTGCTGGCCGTACTCTCCGCCGCCCGCGTTGCGGAACGGCCACCCGCCCAGCTCGTACTCCTCCGGGCAGTCCATGGTGGCGTCCACCGACAGGCCGTTGTCCAGGAGCGAGCTGTAGGTGACGATCTTGAAGGCCGACCCCGGCGGGTACTGGCCCTCGAAGGCGCGGTTGAAGCCGCCGGGCACGTTCACCGCCGCCAGGACCTCACCGGTCGAGGGGCGGACCGCCACCAGACCGGCGGGGTCGTCGGCGTCGATGATCGCGTTGGCGGCCGCGTTCTGGACGCCCATGTCGAAACTGGTGGTGATGGACTCACCGTCGGAGCCGTCCAGGGAGGCGACGGTGTTCTCCTCTGTGACCTCCGGAGCCTCGCCGCCCTCGACCTCGGCCGCGTCCACCATCACGATGGTCGTGGCGGCCTCCCCGGCCAGCCGCTCCTCGTAGGTGCGCTGGAGTCCGGTCTTGCCGATGGTGTCACCCACGTCGTACGCCGGACCCAGCCGCTCGACGTCGTCCTCGTCGGCCTCCCCCAGCTCGCCCACGATCATCTGGATCGAACCGGACACGTCCGGGGCGTCCAGACGGGTGCCGTCGGCGGCCAGGACCTGTCCGCGCTCGCCCCACACGGCCGTGCGGGTGAGGATCTGGCCCTCACCGAGCCCGGGGTAGGCGACCTCGGGGGAGAACTCGACCAGCCACTCGCCGTCCTCCCGCACCAAGGGGAGCTCACCCTCCCAGCCGAAGTCACTGGCGTTGGTCAGCGACAGCGTGACCTCGTAGGGGGCGCTGCCGGTGCCGCCGTCGGTGGTGGGGGAGCCGACCTCGACGTCGACACCGTCCACACCCAGGCCGGAGTCGATTCCGCCGAGGATCGCCTCGGCGTCGTCACCGGTGGTGACGGCGGCCAGACGGGCGAAGTCCTGCTCCTCCCAGGCGGCCTCGAACTCGGAAGTGGCCTCCTCGGGCTGCGGCAGCGTGTAGACGTACCAACCGGCTCCCGCGCCGACCAGGGCGAGCACGACCACGGTCGCGACCACGCCGATGACGAGTCCACGCCGGGACTTCCTGGGCGGCGGCCCCTGGTCGTAGCCGTCGTAGCCGTCGTCGTCACCGGGACCACCGGGCCCCCGCGGGCCCTCGGGGCCGCCGGGTCCGTCGGGCGCTCCGGCTCCGCCGTAGAGGTACTCGTAGCCAGCACCCTGACCGTTCCGCTCCTGTGCCCCGGGCTCGCCGTGCTGATCGGGAGCGGACCCCGGGTAGGGGGTGTCGCCCTGGTAGGCGGGCTGGCCCCCGTACGGGGTCTCCCAGGACTCGGCGGGGGGACCGACGGGCTCGTGGCCCTGGGCCGTCCGGGCCCAGCCGTCCTGGGGAGCGTGCCCGGGGGTGTCCCTGGGCACGGGTGCGACCGGGGTGCCCCACGGCTCGTGGGGCTCCTCAACGGAGGCGTGCGCGCCCTCGCGCGATCCCGGAGGCGGGACCGGCGTGCCCCAGCTGTCCGAGGGCGTCTGCGGCCCGGACGAGGCGTCCCAGCCGTACTGCGCAGACGACGCATCCGCGGGCGCGCCCCAGCCGTCCGTCGAGGGCTGCGGCTCGGGGGTGGTTCCCCAGCCGGGCTCGGAGGCCTGGGCGGTGGTTCCCCAGCTTTCGGTCGAGGGGGCGGTGGTTCCCCAGGTGTCGGCTGGTGCCTGTGGGCCGGAGGAGGTGTTCCACTCGTTCCGCGTGGCCTGTGAGTCGGTGGTCGACTCCCAGCTTTCGGTGGAGGTCGTGGGGGAGTCCCAGCCGTTGGCTGGTGCCTGTGGGCCGGACGGGGCGTTCCACTCGTTCCGCGTGGCGTGGGGGACGGGGGCTGATCCCCAGCTTTCGGTCGAGGGGGCGGTGGTTCCCCAGGTGTCGGCTGGTGCCTGTGGACCGGACGGGGCGTTCCACTCGTTCCGCGTGGCCTGTGAGTCGGTGGTCGACTCCCAGCTTTCGGTGGAGGTCGTGGGGGAGTCCCAGCCGTTGGCTGAGGTCTGCGGCGCCGGTGGCTCGGAGGTGGATCCACGGCTCGACTCGGAGAGCGGCGGGGGCGACCCCCAGCTGTCCGCCGGGTCCTCGTTCGAGGGCGGGACCGGGGTACCCCACGGCTCCTGCTCCTCAGCCGAACCGGACCAGCTCTCCGAAGTGACCTGAGGGGACGCGGGAGCGTCCCAGCCGTCCCGGGAGGAGGCCGGGGCAGGTGCGTCCCAGCTGTCGGAGGAGGCCTCGGGTGCGTCCCAGTTCTCCGACGACGCCCGGGATTCGGGCGACGAACCCCAGCTCGGGGACGAGGGCGTGCCGGGAGTGTCCCACGGCTCGCGGGGCTCGTCGGCGGTGGGCACGGAATCCCGTTCGGACCCCTGGGGCGCACCCCGGTACGGGGTGCCCCAGGGTTCGTCCGACCCGTCGTGACCGTCGCCGGGCGCGGACTCGCCGCCGCCGTGCTGACCGGCGTCAGCGCTCCACGACTCCTCGGGTTCGGAGACCGGCGACACCGGCGGGTCCACCGGGCGCGGGTGTTCGAACCCGAAGTTCCCGGTGTCCGAGGGGCGGGGAGCCGAGGGCCGTTCCGGGATGCGGTAGGGGTTCTCCGGGCGCGACCGACGCGCCTCCGTACCGTTCGAATCCTCGGGCGGCCCGGAGGAATCCGGCTGCCGGGGGGACCGTTCGTCCACGCCTGACCGTCCTTCGTTGCGTTTTCCTGGAGATACCACGATGCCCCGCTCCCACCTCGGTGGGAGCGGGGCACGAGGATGAGGTCGGCATGGCGGTCGCCTCTCGGCGCGGGGCACAACGGGGCTCCTGGCCGTCCGATCAGCCCACCCGCGAGGGGCGGGTGCCGGACACGGTATTCCGCGAAGGCAATAGTTGAGGCCCGGGGGACACTTGCTACCACACCGACCAACAGTGACTCTAACCCATACGCCCGAGGAGTTGTTCCACGAACCCGGGGAGAGCTCCATGCGCAATCTCACGGTGCCACATGGCGAAGATCGGGTAAAGACGAAGGGCCGGTCCCGCAAAGGGGTACGGGACCGGCCGGGAAGCTCACACGCGGCTACGCCTGGCGTGCGACGCTGGTCTGTTCCTCACGGCTGAGCAGCTTGAGGCGCTTGCGGCCGCGCTCGGCGCCCAGCTCCTCCTCGCGGGCCTCGATGCGCTTCCAGCCCTCCCAGGTGGTGTACTCGACACCGCGCTCGGCGAGCAGGGACCGGAAGGCCGCCGGGTCGGGCTCGGCGGCGGGGGTGAAGGCTTCGCGGTCGGCCACGAGGTTGGTCACGGTCTCCAGGGCGTCGCCCTTGGTGTGGCCGATGAGGCCGACCGGGCCGCGCTTGATCCAGCCGGTGGCGTACACGCCGTCCACGTGCTTCTCGTCCAGGTCCAGGACCCGGCCCCCGGAGTTGGGGACGACCCCCCGGTCCTCGTCGAAGGGCAGGTCGGTCAGGGGCGAGCCCAGGTAGCCGATGGCCCGGTAGACGGCCTGGACCTCGGTGTCCACGAACTCGCCAGTGCCCTTGACGCTGCCGTCTCCGGTCAGCTCCATGCGCTCGGTGCGGATACCGCTGACCCGGTCCTCACCGAGGATCTCCACGGGCGAGTGCAGGAAGTGCAGGTGCAGGCGGCGCTCGGCCCCGCGCTCGTCCCGGATCGCCCAGTTCTGGAGGACCTTGACGTTGGTCTTGACCTGGTTGGACTCCTCGCAGGCCTGGAGGCTGCCCTCGTCCATGTCGAAGTCCTCGGCGTACACCAGGACCTCGACGCCGGGCTGCTTGTCCAGCTCGCGCAGCTCCATCGGGGTGGCCTTGCACTGGGCGATGCCCCGGCGGGCGAACACGTGCACGTCGGTGATCTGCTTGGCGCGCAGACCCTCGTACACGTTGTCGGTGATGTCGGTGGACAGCAGGTCGTCGGCGTCCTTGGCCAGGATGCGCGCGACGTCCACGGCCACGTTGCCCGCGCCGATCACGGCCACGCTGGTGCCGTCGACGTGCCAGGAGGGGGCGACGTCCGGGTGGGAGTCGTACCAGAAGACGAAGTCGGCGGCGCCGTGGCTGCCGGGCAGGTCGACGCCGGGGATGTCCAGGGGACGGTCGCGGTCGCTGCCGGTGGCGAAGACGACCGCGTCGTAGTGGCGGCGCAGGTCCTCCAGCTTGAGGTCCACGCCGTACTCGACGTTGCCGTAGAAGGTGATCTCCGGCTTGTCGAGGATCTTGTGCAGGGCCCCCTGGATCTGCTTGATCCGGGGGTGGTCCGGGGCCACGCCGTAGCGGACCAGGCCGTAGGGGGACGGCAGCTTGTCGAGGATGTCGATGCTGACGGACGTGCCGCACGAGGACAGGGTCTCGTCCTTGGTGAGCAGGTCCGCGGCGTAGATTCCCGCGGGGCCCGCACCAACGATTCCCACTCGCAGTGGTCGCGTCATCGCACAGCTCCAAGTCTTCGCGCCAGGGTCGGACGCCATAGGTAAGGCTTGCCTAATCTATCCGATGTCACCACCGGAAAAACCTACTATAAGGGTAGGGAATTCTTCTCTCCCCGCCAGGGAGGGGAAAGGCTCCGGATCGCCACCCCGTGGCCGCGATCCAGGCGAGAGGCCGTGTGTGGCCTCACCGAAAGGGCCCCTCAGTCTGGGGTCAACGCCTCGTCAAGGGGGATTCAGCCCCGTGGGGGCTGTGGGGAAAGTCACTGCTGTTCGAGCTCCGCCTTGACTGAGGCAGCGTACCGGGAGATCCGCTCCTGTCCGGACAGCTTCGCGATCGCGCCCATGATCGCGTCGGTCGACTCCCGGCGCGCCTTCGCCCTGTCCGCCTGGCCCTCCCAGGGTGACAGGTCCACCGGCGCCCCGAAACGCACACCCACCCGGTTGAAGGACGGAAGCCTGCGGCCGGGGGGAAGGATGTGCCCGGTGCCGGTGAGCGCGACCGGGACCACGGGCGCCCCCGTGCTCAACGCCAGCCAGGCCAGACCCGTCTGTCCCTTGTACAGGCGCCCGTCGGGGGAGCGGGAGCCCTCGGGGAAGATGCCGAAAACCTCGCCGCCCTTGATGACCTCCACGCTGTTGTTCATGGCCTCCTGGGAGCTCTGTCCGGGGCGGCGGTCCACCGAGACCGGCCCCAGCGCCCTGAGGGCGCGGGAGAGCAGTCTCCGCAGGAACGTGCTCTCGTCGAAGAGCTCCTTCTTCGCGATGAACCGCACCTGCCGGGGGCAGGCCAGGCCGAGGAAGAGGGGGTCGAAGTTCGACAGGTGGTTGGCGGCCAGGATCACCGGGCCGTCCTCCGGGACCAGGTGCGCGCCCTCCACCTTCTGGGGCCACATCACACGGGTGACGGGTGCGACGACGGCCTTGGCCGCTCCGTACGGTGACACAGGTAGCCCCTTCTCGGTGGGTCGCGGAACTCGCGTGGGAGCGCGGTGTGCGGGGACGAGGGGGTGGGTCGCCCGTGACCGCGCCACCAGAGCTTATCCGGGTTCGTGGTGATCCGCCGGGGCCGGGTTCGTCGAAGTCGGTGTCGCCGACCACTGCCGTGACCTGGGACACGCGCGCTAGGCTTATGGTCTAGACCTCTGATCCAGGTCGGGGGTCCCCTCCGGACGCGAACGAGGAAGACAGCCATGGCGAAACTGGTCGACGTCAGCCACCAGATCACCCACGGGATGAGCACGTGTCCCGGCCTGCCGCGGCCGGTGATCGAGGAGAGCACCACCGTCGCGGGGGCCGTCCCCGGCCACGGAGACAGCAGCGGCCGCGTCAGCATGGTGGGGGCCACCGGCACCCACGTCGAGATCCCCGCCCACCGCTACCGGGACGGGGCCGACCCCGCCGACCTCGACCTGGAGCGCGTCGCGGACCTCCCCGGAGTGGTGGTCACCGCCACCGAGGGACGTCAGATCGGTCCCGAGGCCTTCGCGGGGCTCGACCTGCGCGGGCGGGCCGTCCTGGTCCGTACCGGCTGGGACCGGCACTGGCGCACCGAGGCCTACGGTTCGTTCGACCATCCGCACCTGACCGAGACCGCCGCCAAGGCCCTGGTGGAGTCGGGCGCCATCCTGGTCGGTGTCGACTCGGTCAGCGTCGACGACACCGCGCCCTCCACCGAGGGCTCCCGCCCCGTCCAGGCCGCGCTGCTGGCGGCGGGTGTCCCGATCGTCACCCACCTGTGCCTCCTCGACCAGCTGCCGGAGGAGGGCTTCCGGTTCCACGCGGTCCCCGCCAAGGTGCGGGGAGTGGCGGCGTTCCCGGTGCGCGCCTTCGCCGTGGTCCCCTAGGTCGTGTTTTTTGGATCATTCCGCGCTCGCGTTGCCAGGCTGCCTCTCGCCGCGCCGATGAAGCTCGGACAGCCAAACCCGGGCTGACCTTCGCTCATCGTCTTGCGAGAGATGGCCTGGCTGCCGCTCGCATCGATGGCGGCTCCGCCGCCACCGGCGAAAGCATCCGAAAAACACTCCCTAGGGCGACCGCGCGGGGCCGGGCTAGAGGTCGGCGTCGACGTCCTTCTGGGCTCGGCGCCGCTCGCGCTGGGCCCGACGTTCGGCCTCCTGCTGGGCGGAGCGCTCGTCCTGGGCGACGGCGCTGGTCATGGAGTTGGCCAGCGCCCGCAGCTCCATGTTGATCCTCGGGTAGGCGGGCAGGCGCGGCAGGGCGCCCAGCCTCGGGGTGCGGCGCTCCTCCATCGCGGAGATGAGCTCGTGGAAGGCCAGGTCCACCCGCTGGAGGGTGATGGCCCCCGCGGGGTCGGGGCTGCGGTCCTGCGACAGTGCGGCCAGGGCCAGGTAGCCGATCCGCTGGGTGGCCACCACCACCGGCCACAGCGGACGCGTGGAGGCGGCCCGGGGGACGTCGCCGATCGCGCTGTCGTAGACACCGCGCAGGCTGACCAGCGCGGCCCGCATGTCACGGCGCAGACGGTAGCGGCGCTCCTCGGTGATCTCCACGTCCTGGTCCAGCACCGCCATCATGCACTGGCGGGTGCTCTCCAGGACGTTCGCGATCGCCTGCGGCAGCCGGGTGGCGGAGGCCCGCCGCCACAGCAGCAGTGAGCCCGCCATGCCGAAGGCCGATCCCACCAGGGTGTCGATGATCCTGGAGCCCGCGAGCTCGGCCACCGGGTAGGGGTTGGCGGTGTACGACAGCATCAGCGCCATCGGGGTCAGCAGCACCGACCCGTAGAAGAAGTTGCGTCCCACCACCAGCTGGGTGGCGCCCTGGAACAGCCCGGCCAGGACGATCACCGCGACGAGGGGCAGGTCGAGGGTGAGCAGCGCGACGCCGCCCAGCACACCGAGCAGCGTGCCCAGCGAGCGCTGCACCGACCGGTTCATGGTCAGCACCACGTTGCCGCCCTGGAGGACCGCCGTGGTGGTCAGGGCCACCCAGTAGTAGTGGTCCAGGCCCATCGAGAGCCCGAACGCGCCCGCGAGGGTCACCGTCAGCCACATGCGCAGCGCGGTCGGGCGGATCAGCGAGTCGCCGCTCAGGCTGGAGCGCAGCGAGCTCCACAGCGCCGGGTAGCGGTCGTCGTGGAGGTCCGCGGTGCGCTTGTCGTCCTCCTCCTCGTCCGAACCGCGTCGCGCGGACTGGGCCGCGCGCGACAGCAGATTGTACAGGCGCGCCTCCAGCGAGCGCGGGCGCATGCCCCGGCGAAGGTCGTCCAGCGAGTCCGGATCGGGGGCGCTGGCCGGGTCCGCGACGGCCAGGGCCATCTGGTCCGCGAAGTCCGCGGCCCGTTCGGGCAGCGCGGTGGGCCGGGCCATGCAGACCTGGGTCGCGGCCAGGTGGATGTCGGAGACCCAGCGCAGCAGCGCCCGCAGGCGCGCGGCCTCGGCCGTGGTGCGGTAGCCGCGCGTCTGGCCGAGCAGCACGATCCGCCAGGCCTCCGCGAGCGCCACCGACGCCGCGTGCTGGGCGTGGTCGAGGTCTGCGGTGCCCACCGCCCGCAGCAGGGTGGCCAGCTCCCGGTAGGCCGCGGCCACCGCCTTGTACTCGGGGTGGCGGGCCCGCAGCGGGGCTCCGGACATCGACACGGTCCAGCCCACCGCCGCGCCCAGGGCGGCGACCAGCGCGTGCAGGGGAACCTCGGCCAGGCCGCCGGGGGCGATGGTGGAGATGGTGGCGACCAGCACGAAGAACATCGTCCCGGGCTTGTCCACCCGCCAGGCGGCGCACACCCAGGTGGCGATACCGGCGGTCAGTCCGATGGAGGCCACCGCCGCCCACGGGGAGAGTGAGGCGGCCAGGGAGTTCACGGTCACCGCCGCGACGAACCCCAGACCCACCAGGGCCAGGGCGGCGGCGCGGTACGCGTAGGGGGTCTTCTTCTCGTAGAGGACGGTCATGGAGCCCAAGGCGGCGAGCGTGCCGATCTGGGGGCCGAAGATCAGCGAGGCCAGGGCGAAGGAGACGGTCATCGCGACGGTCGCCTGGAGCGCGGTGGTCCAGGCCCAGGGGCCGGACTCCAGGCCGAAGATCGCCCTGAGGTCGACGCGCGGTCGCGGTCGCTCACCCACCGTGACACGCTCCGGGGCCTTGGCGGACTCGTCTCCGCCGAGGTTCAGCGGGCCGGTCTCGCCAGTGGTTCCCAGATCTCGCACGTGGCCATCCTAAGCCGAAATACCGTGACGAAAGGGCACGTAGGCCGCAGATGTGCCCTATCAGGCACTCTGAGCCGCGGCCTCCTTCGCGCCTTCGAGCTCGCTCTCCGCCCGCTCGGCACGCTCCAGAGCGTGGTCGCGCGCCTCCTCCGCCACGGACAGACGCGCGGAGGCCGCCTCCCTGGCCTCGGTGAGGGTGAGTTCGGCGTTGCGGCGCTGGGTGTCCAGGTCGCTGGTCAGGCGCTCCAGCTCGGCTGTGAGACGGCCGCGCTCGGCCTCGGCCGCCGCCCGGTCGGACTCCAGCCTCTGGTGGGCGCGCTCCAGTTCGGTGCCCAACCGGGCACGCTCGGTCTCCAGGGTGCTCGCGTTCCGCGCCGCCTGTTCCTCCGCGTGTTCGGCGCGGGCCAGGGCGCCGCGCTCGGCCAACTCGGCCTCGTCCCGGCGGCGGGACTGCTCGGCCAGGTCGGCGCGCAGACGCTCGGACTCCTCCAGGACCCGCTCCAGACGCTCGGCCGACACGGCCCGCTCCTGCAGGAGCTCGGTCTGCGCGCGTTCGGCGGTCTCGGTGATCCTGCGCTCGGCGGCCGCCAGCCCGGCGTTGGCCTCGGCCACGGCGGCGTCGCGTTCGGCGACGGCGGTACGGGCCAGCTCCGCCTGGCGTTCACGTTCGGCCTCGGCGGTGTCCCTGCGGTGCAGGGCCTCCTCGGCCATGCGCTCGGCGTCCTGGGTGGCGGTCACCGCGGCGGCGGTCGTCTCCTCCGCCGAGCGGCGGGCGGCCTCGGCCTCCCTGCGGCGGTTCTCCGCCTCCAACCGGGCGGAGTCGGCCTCCGACACCTGCCGGGCGGCGGCCAGCCGGGCCGCCTCCACCTGCGCCTCGGCGGCGGCCGGGTCGGACATCGTCGCGAAGGCCTCGGTCGCGGAGTCGAGGGTGGCGCTGAGCTGTTCGGCCTGGACCGCGAACCTCGTGAGGAGGTCGTCCGCGCGCAGCCGGGCGGCGGTGACGGGCTCGGCGCCCTGGGCGGGGGCCGTGGCCGCCGACTTCTCGGCCGGTTCTGCGCGGGCCGCCTCCTCGGCGTTCTCGGCCTCCTGGGCCAGTCGCTGCCGTTCCTTCCAAGCCCGCCAACGCGTGTGTTCGGGCAGGTCGCAGTACTGCGGAGGGCGTCCGGGGGAGGACCCCCGGGGAACCGGGCGGGTACAGCCGGGGAAGATGCAGGTGCTGGAGTCGGAGGAGGCCACGGGCCCGAGCGTAGCGCTTCGTCGCCCGCCCGCGCCGGGGTGTGTCGCGGGGTGTCGCCGGACGGAGGCCCGGACCCGGCCCGGGCCCGGACGCGGAGAAGCCCCCGCGCGGGACGTGGGTATGACCGCGCGGGGGCTGGTTCGTGGGGCCGTCACCGCGGACCCTCCCGCCTGGGAGGGAGGGGGGAGGCCTAGTCGTGGGCGCCGAAACCGTCCACGCGGCAGACCATCGTGGTGACGAAGGGGCGGAAGCCCTCCTGCTCCAGGAAGCTGATGTCCTCGGAAGCGGTGGCCAGCGCGGAGAACTCGATGTCGCGGATGCCCGTGGAGGCGAGCTGGCGGCGGACCTCCTCCAGGAGCTTGGAACCCACGCCGGTGCCCGTGTAGTCGGGGTCGACCGCGAACGTCTGCACGACGGCGACGCGCTCGCCACGGTCCCAGCTGCCCTGCGCGCTCTCGCGGACGGTGACCATCGCGTACCCGGCCGGGTCTCCGCCGTGCTCCGCGAGGATCGCCATGGTGTCGGGATCGCGGAGCCAGTCCAGGTACTGGGCGCGGCGGCGGCGCCAGGACTCGTCCAGGCCCACCGAGCTGATGATGTCCTCAAGGTGCGGGGCGGTCATCGTGTGCTGCTGGTGCAGGGCGCCCCACAGGTCCGCGAGCTCCTCCACCTCGTGGGCGCCGAGGTAGCGGAAGCCGAGAACGCCGACGTTCGTCGAGCCAGGTTTGGTCATCAGCGAAGTTTGCATGTTCTTCCCACCCGTTCCAGCAGCATGGGGTGCGGTCCCCCGGGAGTCGCGCTCTACGACTCCATGGTTGAGCTGTGGGTCTGACTGTACGTGCCGGTATCAACCGGAACAGGGGTGACACGAGGAAAAAGGGAGCGCGACGTCTCTGTCGAGAAAAAATGCCAAATCTTTCCTCTTGGGCTCTCGCTGTCGGAGGCGGGCGCACCGGTGGACGATGTGTAAGGAATCACCACGAAACACTGGTTCATCAGACCGGAACACCATCGAAACCTGTTCGTTCTGTCCTAAATTGGGACGCATGATCGACGTTCGGCGGTTGCAGCTCCTTCAGGCCCTTGACCACCACCGCACGGTGGCCGCCACCGCGGAGGCCCTCAACGTCACGCCGTCGGCGGTCTCCCAGCAGCTCGCCGCCCTGGCCAAGGAGGCCGGGGTCCCCCTCGTCGAACGTCAGGGGCGCCGCTTCCTGCTCACCGGCGCCGCCCGGGTCCTGCTCAAGCGCGCGCACGTGATCTTCGCGGAGATGGAACGCGCCGCCGCCGACCTCGCCGAGTACACCGACGGCGACCGGGGCGTCGTGCGGGTCGGCTCGTTCTCCACCGGTATCAGCGACCTCGTCGCCCCGGCCCTGGCCCGCCTGCGCACCAGCCACCCCGGCTGGACCTTCGAGGTCGTGCAGGCCGAACCGGAGGAGAGCGCCGAGATGGTGCGCTCCGGGCGCCTGGACGTGGCCGTCACGATGTCCACCAGCCACCTGCCCGCCGCGGGTGACCCGGACTTCCGGAGCGACCCGGTCATGGTCGAGCTCTTCGACGCGATCCTGCCCTACCAGCACCCCCTGGCCACCCGGACCAGCCTGCACCTGGCCGAGGACCTGGCCGACGAGGACTGGATCATGTCCGGGCCGGGAACGGCGTGGAACTCCTGCGTGACCGCCGCCGCGAACCAGGCCGGTTTCCAGCCCCGGGTCGTGCACACCGTCGACGACTTCAGCGCCGTCTTCTCCATGGTGCAGGCGGGCCTCGGGGTCGCCCTCATGCCGAGGCTCGCGTGGACGGGACTCAACCACCCGCAGATCGTCGTACGCGGGGTGCGCGAGACCGCGCGCCGCCACATCGTCGTCCTGTCCCGGGCCGGGTCCACCCCCGAGCCGCTGCTCACCGCCGTCCGCGAGGCCGCCAGCAAGGTCCCGGTCCCCTCAGTGGGGCCCTTCGCCATCGCGGGCTGACCCAGGAGGCGGGCCGCGTCGTCCGGTTCCCGGCCGGACCCTCGCGTGGCCGGGGCTCAGAACGGGAGCGACGGGACCTCGTCGAGCACGTCCTCCGCGGCCTGGCGCAGGTAGGAGGCGACCACACGGATCGGTCGCCACGCCCAACCGCCGGTGCGCCCGGCCAGGAACACCTGACGGAATCCCCCCAGCTCACCCAGGGGAGCGTGCGCGACCCCGCGCCGGGTGGAGGTCGAGAGCCGGGGTACCACGCCCACGCCCACCCCGGTGGCCACCAGCTCCTCGAACAGCTCCAGGGTGTCCACACGGTGCCTGATCCTCGGGGTGAACCCGGCGTCGGCGCACATCCGTTGCAGCAGGGCCTCCTCGTCGCCACGGAAGGGGCTGGCGATCCACGAGGCGTCGGAGAGCTCGCGCAGGCGGCGCCGGGTCAGCGTGCGGCTGTCCGCCCCCTGGGACGGCTGGGAGAGCAGGAGCGCCTCCGTTCCCACCGGATACACCGTGAGCGTGCCCGGGAATTCCCGGGGGAGAAGACTGTACTGGTACACCACCCCCAGATCCGCTCCTCCGTCCTGGAGGAGGTCCAGCGCCTGGTCCGACTCGTACTCGGTCAGGCGGATGTCGATCCCGGGGTGGTCGCGCCGCAGACGGCGGAGGGCCGGGAGCACGATCGGCGCCGCCGACGTGTACATCACCAGGTCGACGCGGCCGACGGGGTCGGTGTCGCCGTCGAACTCCGCCTGGGCCGCCTCCACTCGGGCCAGGATGTCCACGGCGTGCTCCGCGAGCCTGCGCCCGGCCGGCGTGAGCCGCACCCGCCGTCCGTCCGGGACGAGGAGGGGGACCCCCGCCTCCTTCTCCAGGACGGCGAAGTGTTTCGAGACGGCCGACGTGCTCATGCCTGTGACCTCGGACACGGCAGCCATGGTCCCGAGTCGCTCCAGTTCGACGAGCAGTCGAAGTCGGGTGAAATCCATCAACCAAAACTACACGGTTCATCAACCATCAGTCCGTGGACAGAAACGAACGACATGGGTCCAATGGTCGGGTGATCCGCTCCTTCCTCTCCTCGCCCCGCCGTGCCCGGATTCAGGTCCCGGCGCCGTTCATGCTGCTCGTCGCCATGTTCACGCTGCACACGGGCAGCGCCCTGGCCGTGACCGCCTTCGACCAGGCGAGCCCGGCGACGGTCACCTGGCTCCGGCTGACGTGGGCGGCGCTCCTCCTCCTGGCGATCGGTGGCCCCTCCCTGTGGCGTGCCGTGCGCGCCGCGACCCCGCGTGAGCTGGGCGCGGTGGTGATCCTGGGCACAGCGAGCGCGGGGATGATGCTGTTCTACTCCGAGGCGACGGCGCGGATCGAGCTCGGCACCGCCACCTCCATCGAGTTCCTCGGCACCCTCGTGGTCGCCGTCGCGGCCATGCGTCGCCGTCGGGAGCTCGTGTGGATCGTCGCCGCGGTCGTGGGCGTGGTCTGCCTGACCCGTCCCTGGCAGAGCGAACTCGACCTCGCGGGGATCGGCTTCGCGCTGGCCGGTGCGGTCTGCGTGGTCGGCTACATCGTGCTCACCCAGCGCGTCGGGGCCGGGTTCGGGGCCGTGCACGGTCTCGCCCTGGCGATGACCGTGGGCGCGCTGGTCACCGCGCCGCTGGGCGCTCCGGCGGCCGTCGCCGCGCCCGATCTCGAACTGGTGATGTTCACCCTGCTCATCGCGCTGCTCTTCCCGATGGTGCCGTTCCTGCTGGAGATGATCGCCCTCCAGCGGATGAGCCGGACCGGGTACAGCACCTTCTCCAGCCTGGAACCCGCCGTGGCGCTGGTGATGGGTATGGTCGTCATCGGCCAGGCGCCGGTGGCCGTGCAGCTGGTGGGCATGGCCCTGGTGGTGGTCGCGGGGGTGGGTGCCGCCAGGGGGGACCGGGGGTCCAGGCCCGCCGTGCCTCAGAGGGAGACCGTACGGAGACGTCGCGCCCGCACCCGGGGGTCCGAGGGCGCTCCGACCGCCGGAGGGGAGCTCCCGCCGGACTCCCTGGCCACCGCCAGCGCGCAGCACGAGGGGAATCCGCTTCCGGAGATCCCGGTGGAGGTGCGGGACCTCACGGCCCCGGCCGACGCCCCGCAGGACCGCGAGCCCCAACGGGCCGCCTGAACCCGGTCCCCCACCGCGTGCCCCCAGGAGGGCGGACGCGGCGCGGCGGGGGACCGCTTCGTACCTCCCGAGGTGGTCGTGGGGCACCTCCCGGACGCCCTGGAGCCGCGACGGGTACGCGCCCTCGGTCAGTGACCGCCCCGCGCGGTCTCCGGCACGGGGCTCGGCACGCCACCACGGGAGCCCGCCCCGGAAGAGGTCGCCGCACCCCTCTCCGGGGCCGGGCGGCGGCATGACACGCGCCACTCCGCCGCACCGCGCCTCAGTGCGCGCGGCCCTCTCCCCATGCACTAACTTGGTCCGAATCATGGCGGCCAAATCTGACCTCGAACTCCTGCGCGCCCACGAACCAGTGCTCATGTGCACCAAGGGGGAACTCTTCTTCCCCACCGACGTGGACGCCTACGTACGCAGCTGCAGTCTCTGGATCGAGGAGCCCGGCGGACGCGAGAGCGTCATCGTCCCCGCGGGCGAACTCACCCTCGACCGGCTCTCCCAGGCCGAGGAGGAGTGGCCGGGCCGCCACAAGCACCTCCGCTTCGTCCAGGAGGAGACACTGCGTGAGGAGGCCCGGCGGTTCAAGGGCATCGCCCGCTCGGTCATCCCCAAGAGCGGGCGCCTGGCCGCCGTGGGCGTGCTCGGCCGCGTCCTCGACATCCTGATGAAGCTCTCCCTCCTCATCCGGGGCGCCGTCCCCGGCGGTGTCACCTTCGCCGCCGTCACCCGCTACCGCGAGCGCGTGGACAACGGCGGCGCGACCTACTACGGCCGCGTCACCCGCGAGGGCGGCTACATCGTCCTCCAGTACTGGTTCTTCTACGCCATGAACGACTGGCGCACGATCTACGGCGGGGTCAACGACCACGAGGCCGACTGGGAGCGCGTCACCGTCTACGTGGTGGAGAACCCCGACGGCACCACCCGGCCGGTGTGGGTCGGCGCCTCCTCGCACGAGTACCACGGCGACGACCTGCGCCGCTCCTGGGCCGACCCCGACCTGCACCGGGACGGCGTCCACCCCCTCATCTACGTCGGCGCGGGCTCGCACTCCCACCAGATGCTCCCCGGCGACTACCTCATCCAGGTGGACCCCGCGTTCCTTCGCGGACTCGTGAGCGGGTGGCGCAGGTTCACTCAGCGGCTGTTCCGCGCCGACGCCGCCATCAACCGGCACGGGATCGGTGTTCCCTTCGTCGACTACGCGCGCGGCGACGGAGAACGTCTCGGCCCCGGCGGCGACCGCGAGTGGAACGCCGTCCTGATCGACGAGGACACCCCCTGGGTGCACGGTTTCCGTGGCCTGTGGGGACGCGACACCCGCGACTTCTTCGAGGGCGAGCGCGCCCCCAGCGGTCCCCGGTACGAGCGCGACGGCACCATCCGCCGCTCCTGGGCCGATCCGCTGGCGTGGGTCGGGCTCCAGAAGGTCGCGCCCACGGAGAGCGCCGCCCGCGCCGAGCTCCGCTCCCACGTGCGCGGCCTGGAGACGCGCCTGCGGGGCCTGGACGGCGACGTCGTCAGCCGCCGCGACCGCCTCCGCCAGCTCGACTCGGCCCGCATGGCCCTCGAGAGGGAGGCCGCCTCCCGTCCGCGTGCCCGCGAGTACGCCCAGCGGATCGAGGGACTGGAGAAGGAGCTCGCGGAGATCTACGAGAAGCGGGCCCTGCTCGCGGACGAACGCGACACCCTCCTGCGCTCCCTGGAGAGCGACACCCCGCTGGTGCCGTCACCGACCGGTCACCTCAAGGCGCCCCACATGCCCTACGCCTCGGGTGAGCAGCGCGCCAACCGCTTCCTGCACCTGTGGGTCGCGTTGAGCACGCCCCTCCTGCTCATCTCGCTGGCGCTGACGCTGTTCCTGCTCCACGGGCAGATGACGCTCTGGGCCATGCTCGGCGTGGTTCTGGCGTTCGCCGCGATCGACTCCGTGGCCCGTCGCAAGTTCGTCCAGTACCTCACGGGGATCGCGATCGCGGCGCTGGTGATCGGCCTCGTCGTCGGGGTGGTGGCCGCCTTCATCGCGGACTGGCGTATCGCCATCACCGTGCCCATCGTCCTCATCGTGATCGTCCTGCTCGTGGTCAACATCCGCGACCTCATGCGCCGCTGACCCCTTTCGGTCCCGGGCCCCGGCGGTGCCGACCCCGCCGGGCCCGGTCACGGGCGGGAGCGCGGGCGTCCGTGCATGATGGACCCATGGACGACGCGCTGTTCGGACCACCGACCGTCCCCGTAGCACCGGGAGCGGTCCACCTGCCCGGCTGGCTCACCCCGGACACCCAGGCCGACCTGGTCCGCAGGTGCCGGGAGTGGGCCAGCGGACCGGCCGGGACCCGCCGCCACCCCATGCCGCGCGGCGGGGTCATGAGCGTGTCCATGACCTCGCTCGGCTGGCAGTGGGCTCCGTACTCCTACTCCCGGACCCTGCCCGACGGCACCCCGGTCCAGCCCTTCCCCGACCTGCTCGGAGACCTGGCCAGGCGCGCCGTCGAGGCCGCCTACGAGGCCCCGTACGAAGGCGACCCCTACGACGTCGCCCTCGTCAACTTCTACGACGCCGACGCGCGCATGGGTATGCACCAGGACCGCGACGAACGGTCGCCGGCCCCCGTGGTCTCGCTCAGCCTCGGCGACTCCTGTGTCTTCCGGTTCGGCAACACCGAGACCCGCACCCGCCCCTACACCGACGTCGAACTCCGCAGCGGCGACCTGTTCGTCTTCGGCGGCCCCTCCCGACTGGCCTACCACGGGGTCCCCCGCACCCGACCGGGCACCGCGGACCCCGCCCTCGGGCTGAACGGTCGGCTCAACATCACCATCCGGGCCTCCGGGCTGCGCGACTGACCCCGGGGTCGTCCGACCGCGCTCCGGCGTGTCGGAACGCCCTCCCGCGCCCTCCGCGTCAGGATCGGGCAGGTCAGGCCAGCCAGGGAAGGGCAGACCATGACCGAATCCGCGCCCGAACGCACCATGGCGCTGGGCCGGGAGGAGGCGGCGCTCCCCGCCGACGCGCCCCCCGGTGAGTGCCGGATCATCCTGTACCGCTCCGGCGAGCGCCAGCAGGAGGCGGCCACCCTCGCGGAGGCGCACGCGGCGGTGCGCGCCGACCCCACACTGGGGGCCTGGGTCAGCCTCACCGAACCCAACCGGGACCAGCTCCTGGAGGCCGCCCGGGAGTTCGACCTGCCCCGGCTGGCCGTGGAGGACGCGATCGTCGCCCACCAGAGGCCCAAGGCAGAGACCTACGGCGACGTGTTCTTCCTGGTGCTCCGCCCCGCCACCTACGACGAGCGCCTGGAGACGATCAAGGTGGGGGAGGTGCACGTCTTCGGCACCCGCGACGTGGTCATCACCGTCCGCCACGACCCCTCGGTGGACTTCGAGCAGATCCGTTCCCGGCTGGAGTCCAACCCCCACATGATGGGCCACGGCGCCCTCGGGGTCATCTACGCCGTCCTGGACCGGGTCGTGGACGACTACGCGCCGGTCGTCGCCGCGCTCCAGGAGGACATCGACGAGGTGGAGACCGCCGTCTTCGCGGGGGCCAGGAACGCCTCCCAGCGCACCTACCGGCTGGCCCGGCAGATCATCCTGCTGCAACGGGCCGTCGATCCGCTCGGCCAGGTCCTGGCCGAGATCATGGAACCCCTCGACAGACCCGAGCGGTTCGGACCCAACATGCCCCGGCCGGGCCAGCACCACAGGGGCGAGCTGCGCGAACACCTCCGCGACGTGGCCGACCACGTGGCGGCCGCCCGGGACCACGTCGAGGGGTTCCGCCAGCTGTTGAGCAACATCATGACCGTGGAGAGCAACCTGGTCGACCGGGCCCAGAACGAGGCCATGAAGAAGGTGTCGTCCTGGGGCGGCATCCTGGTCGTCCCCACGCTGATCGCGTCGGTCTTCGGCATGAACATCGCGCCCCAACCCGGCTTCCACTGGGTGTTCAACTGGCCGCTCGTCCTGGCGTTCATGTTCCTCTCGTCACTGCTCCTCTACTTCCTGTTCCGTCGCAACGACTGGCTGTGACGCCGGTTCACGGGTCGAGCAGGGAACGGATCGCCTCCAGGTCGCGCCGGGCCGTCACCGCGTGCTCCTCGGCCTCCGCCCGGGTCCGGCGCCAGTCGTCCACCGCCGTGTCGACCTGCCGGTCCAACGTGCGGCTCTGGTGCCGGAGGACGGTCTCGGCTTCCTCCGCCTCCCGTCGGGACACGAGGAAGGCGTATCCGGCGACGGCCGCGCCGACCGCTGTCAGCGCCCACAGGAAGCCGTTCCCCGAGAGCAGGGACAGCAACAGCAGGGCTCCGGTGGTGGCCGCTGCGCCCCAGAGGAGCCTCCGGTGCCCGCCGTCGGGGACGGTGCGCTGACGCAGCCGCCGACGTGCCTCCTCGACCTGCTGGCGGTCGGCTCCGGAGGACGTGACGCGAACCGCGACCCCGTGCAGTCTCACCTCCGTCTCCTCGGAGAGTGCGCCGCCGGCCTGGTTCGCCAGCCCCTCGGCGGCCTCCAGGACGCCGGAGCGTAGGAGGACCAGCGAGAACGTGCGGCGGTGCGGGGGCGCGTCCTCCCGGGTCAGGTCCCGCTGGAGGAGTGAGCCCACGGTGCCGACCTCGTCCCCCCACGCCGGGAGGACCCCTTCCCGGCCGCTGTTCTCGATCACGGCGCGCAGGCGGTTGGCCTCGGCCAGCAGGGGCGCCTCCTCCGGGCTGCCCTCCTCCACGAGCAGTCGCAGGGAGTCCCGGAGGAAGTCGGAACTGGCCTGGTCCGGGCTGAGCGCGTCGACGGTGGAGTCCTCACCTCCCAGCGCGGTGATCCGGCTGATCCGCTCGTGCAGGCGAGCCAGTGCCGAGGCGGCCTCACGCCGTGGCGTGGCGTTCGTGGAGCCCCCGCTCCGGGAGGCTCGGGCGCCACGGCCCTGGGTGGCCGGGCCGGTGACGGACCACTCCACGACCAGCGAGCTCCTCACCTCCTCGACCGACCAGCCGCGCAGCGTGGACAGCAGGAGGTGTTCGCGGGCGTCGTCCCCGAAGGAGCCGTCGGCGGTGAGGATCCACAGGGCGCGCTGGCCGCGGGTCACCTCGGAGTCGGGGTCGGGAAGCCGGGGCAGCAGGTCCGCGGAGACGCCCTCGCCGAGGGCGCGGGCGTGCTCCGCGCGGGTGAGCGCGCCGACCAGCGCCGCGAAGGTGCGGGCACGCGGCGGGTCGACGCTCGCGGCCTCGTCGAAGTGCATGCGGGCCCGGGGGAGGTCGTCCCGCAGGAGGGAGTGCAGGCCCCGTGCGGCCGGGACCAGCCAGTACCCGGGGACGTCGGTGAGGTCCAGGCCGGGAAGGGGGGTCCCGTCCAGCATCTGGAGGGTGCGGTGACGGGCCATGGCGGCAGCGTCGTACATCGCGAGGGTGGCACGGACGTCGCTGAGCTCGATGAACGCGTCCAGGGTGGCCGACACCCGGTCGAGCCGCTGCTCCAGCGTGCCCCTGACCCGCCCCAGTTCGGACCGCATGCGGCTGCGCTCGCGGTCCATCCGCGCGTGGGCGACGCTCAGGTCCTCCTGGAGCTCGCGGATCCTCCGGTCCTGGGAACCGTCCCTGGACAGGAGGATGCGCGAGTAGTCGGTGTGGCTCATACCGTCCCTTTCCCTGCGTTCCGGCGGTCGCCGGGGCGCACCCAGGAGTGTGACGGGTCCGGACCCGTTCTGGTTCGGGGGTTGCCAGGGGCCGGTTCGACCGTCAGTATGGGAGCGCTCCCAAAGAGAAGGGTCCCCATGCTCGCACCGCGACTCCCCGCGCACCTCCTGTTCGGTACCGCCACCGCCGCCTACCAGGTCGAGGGCGCCGCCGCCGAGGACGGCCGCGGACCGTCCATCTGGGACACCTACTGCCGCACGCCCGGCCGGGTGGCCCGCGGGGAGACCGGCGACGTCGCCTGCGACCACTACCACCGCTACGAGGAGGACGTCGCCCTCATCGCCGGGCTCGGCGTCGACCTGTACCGGTTCTCCGTCTCCTGGCCCCGCGTCCAGCCCGACGGACGGGGCGGCCCCAACGCCAGGGGCCTGGCCTTCTACGACCGCCTGGTCGACTCCCTCCTCGACGCGGGCGTGGAACCGGCCCTCACCCTCTACCACTGGGACCTGCCCCAGGCACTGGAGGACGAGGGTGGGTGGCGGGTCCGCGACACCGCGCACCGCTTCTCCGAGTACGCGAGGATCGTCGCCGACCACCTGGGCGACCGGGTCAACCGCTGGATCACCCTCAACGAGCCCTTCTGCAGCGCCTTCGTGGGACACGCGGTCGGCCGCCACGCCCCCGGCACCAGGGAGGGCGTCGGCGCCCTCGCCGCCGCCCACCACCTGCTCCTCGCCCACGGGCTGGCCGTGGGCGAACTCCGGGACGCCGGGGCCGGGGAAGTCGGCATCACCCTCAACCCCGACCACCTGGTCCCCGCGACGGACTCCGAGGCGGACCGTGCCGCGGTCGAACGCGTCCGTACCCCGCACAACCGGACCTGGTTCGACCCCCTCTTCACCGGCGCCTATCCGGACAACGAACGCGAGGTCTGGGGGCCGTTGGCCGACGCCACCCACCGCAGGGAGGGTGACCTGGAGATCATCGGCCGTCCCCTGGACTTCCTCGGTGTCAACTTCTACCGGCCCCTCATGTTCCGCGACGCCCCGCACACCGAACCGGACCCGGCCCTGCGCACCGCCGTGGACGTCGGTGCCGAACAGGTGGAGTTCACCGGCCCGTGGCGGCGCACCACCATGGGATGGCCGGTCGTGCCGGACACCTTCGAGGAGCTCCTCGTGGACCTCAACCGCCGCTACCCGGGTCTCCCGCCCCTCCTCATCACCGAGAACGGTTCGGCCGAACCGGACCGCCCGGACGACGACGGCCGGGTCCACGACACGGAGCGCGTCGCCTACCTGCGCGACCATCTGGCGGCCCTGGGGCGCGCGATCGAGGCCGGGGTGGACGTCCGGGGCTACTTCGTGTGGTCGCTGCTGGACAACTTCGAGTGGGCCTACGGGTACGAGCGCAGGTTCGGACTGGTGCGCGTGGACTACGAGAGCCTGGAGCGGCACCCCAAGGACAGCTACCACTGGTACCGGGACTACCTGGCCGGGCACCGGGCCCGCAGAGGGTAGCGGGGGCGACCCACAGGCTTCCCTGGGGGACCAACGGCGTGTTGGCATACGTCCCGATCTGGGGCAAGCTGGAGGGCGTTGGCACACGAGGGCCGCGGGGGCTCATGACGGACGGATCTCACATGACGGCGCCGCAGGACGCGAGTTCCGGGACCAGCGGGAGCCTCCGGGCCGCGCAGCGCATGCTCCAGTTGCAGAACAGTCTGGTGGAGCTGCTGCGGACCAAGCCCTTCAGTCAGATCACCTACAAGGAGATCACCGAGGGCGTCGACATCGACCGGTCCACCGTCTACCGCTACTACAACCACAAGAACCAGGTGCTCCAGGCCGCCGTGGACGTGCGGTTGACCGCCTTCGCCTCCCAGGTGGACCTCACCTTCGGCCGCATGGAGTCCATCGACGGATACCTGGGCCGTCTGGTGGACGCCTGGACGGAGCTGTGGGTGGAGTCGGGCGCGCTGCTCGCCGCCGCCTCGGGCCTGGGCGCGGAGCCGGGGGAGCAGCGCCGGTGGTGGCGCGAGCGGATCGGACCCTGGATCGAGGCGGTCCGCGAGGCGATCGAGGTGGGCCGCTTCGTGGAGGAACTGCCCAGGGACGGACGCCCGGCACTGCCGCTCGCCGAGATGACGGTGGGGCTGTGCCTGTCCACCCTCAACAACGAACTCACCGTGCCGCACACCCCGGAACACCGGACGATGGTCCGGGACCTCCTGCTCGACGCGATCCTGCGCACGATCGGCCGTAGGTAGCGGCGTCAGGCCGGTTGCCGGGCCAGTTTGCCGAAGGACCCGACGACCGCCCCGAACGCGAACATGGAGGCCTCGTCCTCGTCCATGTGCACGATCCCGGCGGGGACGCGCACACGGTAGGGCTTCTCCTCGGCGGGCAGGAACTCCAGCCCGTCGATGATGCCCTGCCCCTCCAGCATCAGGAGGGCCTCCCCGACTCGCCCCGTACGATCTCCCCGCGCCCAAATCGACATGCGTTCACCCTAACTACGGCGCGTGGCCGAAAGCGGATCCGCTCCGGTTCCGAGACCGCGGCGCCGTGGGATCTCGGGAGGTTCGTGGCAAAGCGAACCCGACCTGGAACACCCGGTTCGCCACCCCCTGGCTCCCGTCCGGAATGGGGGACTCTGTACCCAGTGATATCACCGACGGTGCAGTTGCACGTGCATACGCATGTGAGTATGGCCGGAAGCGGTCACGGGCACGGGAGGTGACCTCCGGCCCGTTGATCCCGGGCGAATCCGGGTAGGGCGGGCGTTCTGCCTCAGCGCGACAGGACGGTCATCTCCTCACCGTGCGCGTCGAGGGCCGTCAGATCGACCTCCCCGCCCGGCGGCTCCTCCGAGCGCGGACCGCTCACCGCGAGCACGCCCTCACCGTCGTCGGCCGCGCCCTCCGCGCCGCCCGCCACCGTGAGCGATGCGGCCTCGCGGGAGGCGGCGGCCAGGTAGTGCCACCGGCTCCCGTCGTCCTGCCACCATGTGCCCGCCGCCACCTGGCGGTCGAGGTTGCTGCAGGACCAGCCGCCGTCGCGTTCACCGGCGACCACGGTTCGGGTGCCCTCGTCGGTCCGTGTGACCAGCACCGCGCGGGCCAGCCCGCCGCCGTCGTGTGCCCCGAAGCGCACGCAGGTCCAGCGGCCCTCGCCGCCTCCGGGCAGCTCCTGGACCGCGAACTCCCACGCGGTCACCGTCCGCACCGGCTCCTCCGGTGTCCCACCGGCGCAGGCCAGTTCTCCCCACAGGTCGAAGCCGCGCTCCGCGTCCAGCACCTCGTGCGGGCCGAGTCGCCTGATCTCCGAGGGCGGGGGCGGCATGTACCCCAGGTGGGCGGTGTCCGGACCGCCCAGGTCGATGGCCGAGTACGGCTCGCCGTGCGCCACCTCGGGGGCGCGCAGGCGCAGCACCGGGCCGACGCCGCAGTACCCGCCGGTGGGCAGGGCCTCCGTCACCCCGTGCTGGAGGCGCACCTCGGACCAGTCGGCGTCGGGATGCCCGAGCGGGGCGGTGGCGGCCTCCGTCACCCACGGGGGGAGCAGGTAGTGGGTGCCCTCGTCGGTGTCGGCGAGCCGCAGGGCGGGCCAGTTGGCCACACCGTTCGGGGGTTCCGGGAAGACCTCGACCACCTCCGTTCCCGCTCCGTCCCCTCGTGTGTAGCGCGCGACCCGCGGGCCGTCGTGCAGCAGGACGACCTCACGGTCGGCCACGGTGCCCGCGAACAGCACCCGGGGCGCGCCGGGAGGCAGCCCCCGTTCTTCGGACTCCTGTTCGGACCAGGCCGTCAGCGCGCGACGGAGGAGCGCGTCGTCCTCCACGGCGCCGCCCCGGGGGTGCCAGGCGTTCAGGTCCAGCCGGAAGCTCTCCCGCCAGGTGTCCGGGGCGGTGGCGGGGGAGAGGCGGGGCGCGCCCGCGAGAACGGCGGGGCTCGTCCCACCACCGGGGTCGGCGGTGGTGAGACCCAGGGCGGCGGCCACCCCCAGTGCCAGGGCGACGGTCGTCGCCACCAGTCCGCGCCGCTGCAGCCACGACCCCCTGCCGCTCACCCGCACCACCGTGGGGTCGGGCAGGGGAGGGGTGGACGGTGCCCGCCGGGCCCGTTCCACGGCGGCGGCCGCGTCCCGGACCCCGACGGACCGGAGAAGGTCGGCGGCGGCCCGCGCCTCCAGGGATTCCAGCCGCATCAGGGTGTAGGCGGCGCGGGCGGGCGCGTCCAGCCCGTCGAGCGCGTCCAGTGCGCGTGCCTCACCACCCGCCCCGTCCCAGGGGGAGACGCGCAGCCCGGCCCGGCCACGGGGGTGCCAGCTCCGGGGGCGGAGCGATCTGCGCAGCACCCGGCGGCGGGTCCTCGCGTACTCGTGGGGGCGCGGGTGGCGGCGGCCCCGGGGCAGCGCCCCGGTCACCAGTCGGTGCGCGTCCTCCCACAGGCCGGGAGAGTCACCGTGCCCGGAGAGCGTGGCCAGGGCCAGCAAAACCAGGTTCCGGTAGGGGTTGCGCGGCAGGACGGTCTCCGGTGTCGGGGGCATGACGCTCCTAGGCGGAAGGGGGGCTTCGTCAGAAGGGGTATTTCGGAGCGAGCCTAGGGAAAGCGGTGCGGCGGGATCACCCGAACGAGAATTCGTGTCCGATAGGCCGGAAATATTCACTGGTCACCGACGGAGATCCCGAACTCCAGGTGAACGAGGTGCGCAAACGGGAAATCTACGACATAAAGGTGCCGCTTCGGCTCACGTGATCCACACGAGAATCTTGCCGAATTCGCGCACGGGAACAGGGAGGGAGTCCGTACCCTGGACCCGCGTGACCGCCGGTGCGGAACGCGGTGGACGGGTGATCCGCACCGGCGCCCAGCGGAGCCGTGCCCTCGGTCGGCCTCGTGGAGGCGCCTGAGGGGCGGCCCGCACGTACGGATGTGCCGACGTGTGGGACGTGCTCGTGACCGCCATCGCCTGGTGCGGCGGCGTGACGCGCTCGCGGGACGGTGCCTCGCGGCGCCGGCCTTCCGGGCGGTCGAGCACGCCCGGAAGGCCGACGGTCGGTGGTACGCGGGGGCCTCGGAGACCGGTGGACTCCACGTGGCGGTCAGTCTCCCGGGCCCGATCACCGGTTCACGGACACCCCGGGCTTCCACGGGTCCGGTCGCGGGCGGCCCGGGAGACGGGCCTCACGCTGGGTCACTGGAAAGCGGGAGGCAGGGTCATCAGGTCGATACCCCACAGCCACGGCAGGACGTAGAGGGTGCCCCCGACGATGAGGGCGAGGGCGACCCAGTTCAGCCAGAAACCGGCCTTCACCATCTCCATGATCGTCAGTTTCCCCGTGCCGAACATGATCGCGTTCGGCGGTGTGCCCACCGGGAGCATGAACGCGCAGTTCGCGGCCATCGCGCAGGGGACCATCAGCGCGTACGGGTGAATGTTCAGCGAGACCGCGAAGGCGGCCATGACCGGGAGGATCATCGTCGCCGTCGCGGCGTTCGAGGTGATCTCCGTGAGGAACAGCACGAGAGCGGTGGCGATGACGATGATCAGCACGATGCTGATCCCGTCCAGGGCGCGCAACTGCTCACCTATCCACGAGGAGAGGCCGGTCTCGACGAACCCGGCGGCGATGGCCAGGCCGCCGCCGAACAGGAGGAGGATGCCCCAGGGGATCCTCTTCGAGTCCTCCCACTGGAGGATCCTCTTGTCCCTGCCGCCGCTGGTCGGCAGCGTGAACAGGGCCACCGTGGCGGCGATGGCGATCACACCGTCGCTGATCCCCGGGAGGAGGTCCTCCCAGAGGAAGGTGCGGGTCACCCACAGGAACGCCGCCGCGAGGAAGACGGCGAACACGACCCTCTCCTCGGTGGACGTCCTGCCGAGGGACCTCCGCTCCTCCCGGATGATCTCCTTGCCCCCGGGGAGGTGCCTGAACCGGACCCTGAACTTGACGCCGGTCAGGTAGAACCAGGTGAAGGCGAGGAGGGCGACGGCGATCGGAACGCCGAACAGCATCCAGCCACCGAACGAGATGCTCTGTCCGAAGAGCTCGTTGGAGGTCGCGGCGAGGATGGCGAGCGGCGGGGTGCCGATCAGCGTCCCGAGGCCGCCGATGGTGGCCGCGTAGCCGATGCCGAAGACCATGGACTTCTCGAACTTCGGCAGGTCGTCGGCGAACTCCCCGCCCCGCAGGGTGCGGGCGGCCTGGTACGCGACCGCCAGTCCGACCGGGATCATCATCATCGTGGCTGCCGTGTTGGAGACCCACATCGACAGGAACCCCGTCGCGACCATGAAGCCGAGGACGATGCGGCGCGGACTCGTGCCGATGGCCGAGACGATCGTGAGGGCGATGCGTTGGTGGAGGTTCCACTTCTCCATGGCGATCGCGATGGAGAACCCGCCCAGGAAGAGGAAGATGATGTCGTTGCCGTAGGCCGAGACCACGGCGTCCCCGTCCAGCGCCCCGGACAGCGGCAGGAGCACGATGGGGAGCAGGGACGTGACCGGGATGGGGATCGCCTCGGTGATCCACCAGGTCGCGACCCAGAGGGTCGTGGCGAGGACCGCCCGGCCCTCCGGGGAGAGCCCCTCGGGGTGGAAGAACAGCAGCGTCAGCACGAACAGCAGCGGCCCGAGGACCAGGCCGACGATCCGGGCGGGCGTGTATCCGGGGTCGGAGCCGTCGGGCTCCTCGGCCGACTCCGAGGCCTCGGCTCCACCCACGGCCTCAGCGGGTCCGCTGTCCCCGCCCCCGCCCGCGGTGGACGCCACCAGCTCCGTCCGTCGGGGCGCGCCGCGCCAGGAGAACGTCAGGAGTTCCTTGATCTGCCGGTGTGAATCCCACAGGCTTCCCCACAGGGAACGCGGATGGGAGAGTGCCATGGCTGCACCTTCTCTGGTCTCGGCTCGACCCGCCACAGGTCGTTCGGGAGTTCGGGGGAGCGTCGGTCGTGCGGGTGACCGGGCCCCGGCACGTCGCCTCGACGCGGCCGGACGTTGACGGGGACGGCGCAGGGGACGTGAGCGCCCGTCGGTCGGAGAGTCAGTCGTGCAGGCCCCGGAGGACCTCGTGGAACCGGGCCTTGCCCTCCAGTCCGATGCCCGGGAGGTCGCCCGGGGCCACACGGCCTCTGGTGATCACGGCGTCGTCGGTGAAGCCGCCCGTGGGCTGGAACTCCCCGGGGTAGGACTCGTTGCCGCCGAGCTTGAGGGCGGAGGCGATGTGCAGCGAGAACTGGTGGCCGCCGTGCGGGACGCACCGGCGGGAGGACCAGCCGTGCAGGGCGAGCATGTCCAGGACGCGGCGGTACTCGGTCAGTCCGTAGCTCAGCGCCGGGTCGACCTGGATGAAGTCCCGGTCCGGGCGCATACCCCCGTAGCGGATCAGGTTCCGGGCGTCCTGCAACGAGAACAGGTTCTCTCCGGTCGCGATGGGGTGGCGGTAGTGCTCCGACAGGGTGGCGTTCAGGCCGTAGTCCAGCGGGTCGCCGACCTCCTCGTACCAGAACAGGCCGTACTGGTCGATGGCCCGGCCGTAGTCCAGCGCGGTCCGCAGGTCGAACTTGCCGTTCACGTCCACCATCAGGCGGGACCCGTCGCCGCCCAGGACGTCGATGACCGCCTCGATGCGCCTGAGGTCCTCGGCCAGATCGGCGCCGCCGATCTTCATCTTGACGATCTCGTATCCGGCGTCGAGGAATCCGCGCATCTCGTCCTGGAGGTCACCCAGGGTCTTGCCGGGGGCGTAGTAGCCGCCGGCGGCGTAGACGAAGACGTCCTCGTCAGGGTCGCCGTCCCCGTGGTGGTCGGAGATCCACCGGTAGAGCGGCACGCCCGCCGCCTTGGCGGCGAGGTCGTGCAGCGCCATGTCCGCCACGCCGACGGCGACGGAGCGTTCTCCGTGTCCACCGGGCTTCTCGTTGCGCATCATGACCTCCCACGCTCGGGAGGGGGAGAGCGCACCGTGCTCGTCCAGTAGTTCGTCCGGCGCGGCGTTCCGCAACCGTGGCAGCACCCGTTCGTTCAGGATGGCCGTGGCGTTGTAGCGCCCGTTGGAGTTGAAGCCGTAGCCCACCAGGGGCTTGCCGTCGACCACCACGTCACTGACCAGGGCCAGGATCGTGCAGTCCATCCTGCTGAAGTCGATGTACGCGTTGCGCATCGACGAGCTGATGGGAATGGTGCCGACATGGGCGGAGACGATTCTCATGGACCTCCTTCTGTCGCAGGTCTTATAACTCCCTTATAAGTACGAGGCGGAGTCTAGGCTGCATGAGACGCGGGTCACAAGCCCGTGAGTGGACATTCTGTGAGAGAGGTCACGATGACCAGCGAGAGCGCCTTCTCCAGCAAGGGCGGGCTGGCCTATACCGAACTGCGTCGCCGGATCACCTCCGGAGAGCTCGCCCCGGGGTCGCGCCTGTCGCAGTACGCACTGGCTGAGGAGCTCGGGATGAGCATCACCCCGCTGCGCGAGGCGATCAGGCGACTGGTCAGTGAGGAGTGGGTCGTGATGGACGCCCACCGAGACGTGCGTGTGGCGCCCATGAGCGCCGCCGAGGCGCGCGAACTGCTGGAGGTCCGCTTCTCACTGGAACCGTCGGCCACGGAGCTCGCCGCCCTGCGCAGGACGGAGAGCGAGATCGCCGCGATGCGGGCGGCGGCCGACGAACTCCTGCCGGTCACCCGTACCTGGGGTGAGGACGCCATCACGGCGCACCGGGCCTTCCATCGGGCGATCTACGCCGCCTCCCACAACAACGTGATGGTCAGACAGCTGGACGACCTGTGGGACAAGGCCGACCGGTACCGGCGGATCGGCCTGGAACTGCCCGCTGGCGCTGAGCCGCGCACCCTCGACCTCCAGCAACACCACAGGATCCTGGAACTCGTCGTCGCCGGTGACGGCACGGCCGCCGCCGCCCTGGTGCGCTCGCACATCCGCAACAGCCTGGGGGCCGTGGTCACGGACGTCCTCGGGGGCCTGGAGCGCGCCTACCACCCCATCGCCGCCCGAACGACCTGAGGTCCCGGCTGTCGGGGAGCCGGTCCGCCCATCGGTGGGGAGAACGGACCACGCCCGGGCCGGGGCCGAACGGGTGGTCCGCACCGGCCCGGGCGCGCGAACGGCTCAGCCGGCGTTGTGCGCGATGACCAGGTCGGTCAGCTCCTGGCTGGGGAAGTCCATGACCACCACGCCCGTGCGGGGAGCCGCCACCGGACGCAGGTGGTCCACCGCGCGGGGGTTGACACCCCGGATGCCCAGCGCGCCCCACGCGACCTCGCGCGGGTTGGCCCAGGGGGCGCCGCTGCCGCTGAGGTGGTTGACGTACAGGACGTCGTCGGCGCCGGTGGCGGTCCGCTCGAAGTGGTCGCGGGCCTTCTCCCACTTGGCGGGGACGTCGAAGAGGGTGGGGACCCGGTAGTCGTCCTGGATGTCCAGGGACGCGCCGTTCCAGTGCACGCCGTAGTCCCGGGACGCGGAGAAGTCCTGCACGATGACGATGCGCCCCCGGACCTCACCGAGGTCGGGGACCCGGTCCGCGCCCTGTTCCGGCACCCACAGGCGTTCGGTCAGGATGTCCCGGGTGTCCGGGTCCTCCTCGATGTAGTGGTTCAGCGTCTCCTCGTAGCTCCGGGTGTTCTCCTCCTCGGTGTGCTCCTTCTTCATCCGCATGAGCACGGTCTCGGAGGGGTTCGCGTCGAGGAAGGCGCCGATGTCGGTGACCACGTCGGTGAAGTTCAGGTTCAGGTACTCGACGCCGTGGTGGATGGGGAAGGCGTCCCGGTAGTGGCGGGTGCGCACGTCGAGGAAGCGCACTCCGGAACCGAGCTGTTCGGAGAGGGTGAGGTCCTGCGTGCGCGAGAACACGGAGCCGGTCCAGGCACCGGTGTCGTGCGTGCCGGGGATGGACAGCGCGGCCAGGCTGGTGCCGTCGGGGATCTCGTCCATCCACGCGGTGCGCGCCGCCGACGGGTTCTCCTCGGCGGCGGCAGGGGCCGCGGGGGAGAGAGCGGACAGGAGCGAACCGGCGAGGAGGAGGGCCGTCAGAACCGGCCCGGTACGTCGGGGGAGCGCCGTGGCGGCGGAGGGGAGGGTGAGCATGGGGGTCCTTCGTGAGCGGGGGTGTGGACCCGGTAACGGGCCGCCCTCACCCTGTCACGCGGCGGCTCCGTTGACATCCCCCCTTGCCCCACGCCGTCGGCGGAGGGGCGGGTGACGGGCGCCCTCAGGGCGCACCCGCCGAACCGGTACCGGTGCCGCCCGCCCTTCACCACCTCGACGGGCGCCCGCGGAGCGGCCCCCGTCCACCGCTCGCGACGGGCGGCACCCTCCGAGCCCGCCCTAGCGGGTCTTCACCAGGGTCGCGATGAGACCGGAGATGATCATCATGGACAGGCTGACGATCATGAGCACGAACGCGATGGTTCCGATCATGGTGTTTCCTTCACTGTGTCGTCCCCCGGGCACCGTGGGCCGTTCTTCCCCGGCGCCCGGCACACCGGGACACCCGGAGTCTCGGGCGCGGCATGTTACCTCTTCGATGGATCACCCTATCTCTCCGTCGCGGGGACGCCGCGTCGGGTGCCCGCTCTGACCAGCGTGGTTCAGCTCTCGTTCCAGAACCGCTGGTAGGTCCGGACCAGCCAGCGGTCGGCCCAGTCGGTGTCGGGTGTCGCGGGCAGGTGCGAGGTCCGGCACAGGTCCTCCAGGCGGCTCTCCAGTTCCCCGGCCCGTTCCAGGGCCTCGTCGCGGGTGTGCTCGCCCCGGCGCAGAGCCAGCAGCCAGCTCCGGTCGGGTTCGGGCATGGGCAGGGTGATGTCGCCGGACTCCATCAGTTCCACGCCCTGGAGGCCCAGCCGGACCATGTGGTAGGCGTACTTGGTGTCGAAGCCGTGCCTCGCGACCAGTTCCGGGCGGTTGGTGTGACGGCCGCCCCGGATGCCCGCCAAGCGGTCGCGTTGGGCGCGCAGGTAGCCGAGGAAGCGCTCACCGGCGCGGCGGGACAGCAAGCGGTGGGCGTTGGCGCGCAGGTCACGGCCGACGGGCGTGAGGGTGACGAACTCGTCCTCGGGGACGAAGAGCGGCAGCAGGACGGTGGGGTTGCCCTCCAGCGCCAGGCGGGTCCACTTGCGCAGCGAGTAGACGGTGAGGTCCAGGTCGCCGGGGCCCGAGCGTCCGTGTTCGCCCTGGTCGCGAAGGATGAACTGCTCGAAGTCGCGGAGTCCGATGACGTACTCGGGCGGCTCGACACAGATGCCCATCTCGTCGCGGTCGTTCTGGCCCTCCAGATGGAGGCCGTGGACGACGGAGCCGATCTGGCAGCGCAGGACGGTGCCCTGTGCGGCGATGCGGGCGAACTCCTCGGTGGAGTGCTTCACCTGGTCCTCCCGGTGCGGTGGATCGTGCTGCGCAACCTATCGGGGCGGTGGTGGGAGCCACGAGCCGTTTTCGGTCGCCTCCGGCGTGGCACGAGCCCCATCAGAGGGCTCACGGGCGTACCGGAGACAACAAAACACCGATTTCACACCAAACCAGGACCTAAGGTTCTTGCCCGGCGCACCGTGCTTCCGTTTAGCTGGTCCCGTACCCCGCCCGGCACCGGCCGGGCCCGGCAGTGGAGAGCAGGACCCGTGCCCCCCGAGAACACCGAAGCCAGGATCGACACCACCGTCCCCCACAACGCCAGGATCTGGAACTACTGGTTGGGCGGGAAGGACAACTACCCCGTTGACCGGGAGATGGGCGAACAGATTCGCTCGTTCTTCCCCGAGATCGTCGACAACGCGATCGCTGACCGCGCCTTCCTCGTCCGTGCCGTCACCCACCTGGCCCGTGAGGAGGGGATCCGGCAGTTCCTGGACGTGGGAACGGGCCTGCCCACCCACAACAACACCCACGAGGTGGCGCAGTCGGTGGCGCCCGACTCCCGCGTGGTCTACGTGGACAACGACCCGCTGGTGCTCACCCACGCCCGGGCCCTGCTCACCGGCTCCGACCAGGGCGTGACCGACTACGTCGACGCCGACCTGCGCGACCCGGACTCCATCCTGGCCACGGCGGGCAAGACCCTCGACCTCGACCAGCCGGTGGCCCTGCTGCTGCTCGGCGTGGTCAACTTCGTGGCCGACGACGCCGAGGTGCGCTCGATCCTGGACCGGCTGCTGGGCGCGCTCGCCCCCGGCAGCTACCTGGTGGTCTCGCACCCCACCGACGACATCGACCACGAACGCGCCCACCAGGTGGCCGCCGCGTGGAACGAGAAGGGCACGCCCAAGATCACCATCCGCACGGCGGCGGAGATCGAGGGGCTCTTCGACGGCCTGGAACTGCTGGAGCCGGGCCTGGTGTCCTGCTCGCTGTGGCGGCCGGGCCCGACCGAGGTGGGCACGCTCCGACCGGTCGCCGAGTACGGCGGTGTGGCCCGCAAGGCCTGACCGATCCACCCCGATCGCAACCGGAGGACACCCGTGGCCGACCAGCCGCGCGCACCGATCGACCCCGAGCACTGGCGTGCGCGGTTGGCGGTCCTCAGCGAACGCCACGGCGTCCCCGGGGCCCAGCTCGGCCTCCTGCGGATCGGCGCCGACGCTGCCGCCGACGAGGCGGTCGAGGTCGCCCACGGGGTCCTCAACGCCGCGACCGGGCACGCGGTGGACACCGGCTCCGTCTTCCAGATCGGATCCGTCACCAAGGTGTGGACCGCCACCGTCGTCATGGGGCTCGTGGACGAGGGCCTGCTCACGCCGGACACACCCGTGGCGGAGCTGCTGCCCGAACTACGGCTGCCCGACCCGGCCCGGCGAGTGACCGTGCGGCACCTGCTCAACCACACGAGCGGGATCGACGGGGACGTCTTCACCGACACCGGGCGCGGCGACGACGCGCTGGAGCGCTACGTCGCCCTGCTGGCCGACACGGAGCCGGTGCACCCCGTGGGCGCCGCCTTCTCCTACTGCAACGCGGGATACGTGGTGCTGGGCCGGATCGTCGAACGGCTCACCGGCCTCGTCTGGGACCGGGCGGTGCGCGAGCGGCTCTTCGCGCCCCTCGGGATGACCCGCGCCTGCACCCTGCCGGAGGAGGCCCTGCTCCACGGGGCGGCGGTCGGTCACGTGGAGGGTCTGCCCGAACCCGAGACGGCGCCGGTGTGGGGGATCCCCCGGTCGATGGGGCCCGCCGGGACCGTCCTGGCCAACGCCGGGGACGTGCTGCGCTTCGCCGCCGCCCACCTGCGTCGCGGCCTCGGCGCCGAGGGCGACCGGGTGCTCTCCGAGGCCTCGGCCCGGGCGATGGGCGACCACGAGGTGACCCTGCCCGACCCCCACACCCTGGGGGACTCCTGGGGGCTGGGCTGGATCCGCTTCGGCTGGGACGGGCGCCTGGTGCTGGGGCACGACGGCAACACCGTCGGCCAGTCGGCGTTCCTCCGCCTGCTTCCCGACGCCGGGTTCGCGGTGGTGCTCCTGACCAACGGCGGCCGCACACGCGACCTCTACCAGGAGCTGTACGGAGAGGTGTTCCGCGAGCTCACGGACGTCCGGGTGCCGACGCCGCTGGGGCCCGACCCCGCACCGGACCCGGGGTCCCGACCCGTGGCAGACGAGGCGCCGGTGTCGGCCGTCTACGAGAGCACCGCCCAACGACTGGAGATCCTGGGTGAGGGGGAGCGGCGCACCCTGAGGGTGATCGACCGGGCTCCGCTGCCGGGTGTGGATCCCGATCCGGTCGAGGAGTGGCCGCTCCTGCCCGCCGGGGGCACGGAGGGACAGTTCGTGTTCCGCCCCGAGGGACGGCGCACCTGGGTGCCGGTGCGGATCCACGCGCTGGAGACGGGGGAGGAGTACCTGTACCTGGGTGGGAGGGCGGTTCCCCGCGTCAGGGCCGGGAACGGCTGACGCACCCGTGCCCCGCGCGGACCCTCGTCACCCCGTGCTCACAGCACCAGGAACACGACCAGCACCACCGCCAGCAGGCTCACGTAGGACACGGCGTGCGCCCGGTCGGGGATCCGCCCCACGTGGCGGCGGACCACGGCGATGGTGGGCAGGGAACCGGCGAGGAGCAGTGCTCCGGCCACCAGGTCCACCGAGCCCAGGTGTCCCTGCCCGGAACCGGCGCCGCCGGTCCCCCACAGCGCGTAGACGAGGGTCCCGGCCAGTGCGACCGGCACGGTGAGCGGGTTGGCCATGGCGGTGGCCTCACCCATGGGGAGACCGCGCCGACGCAGCAGGGGCACGGTCATGACGCTGCCGCCCACCCCCAGGAAGCCGGTGACGGCGCCGATGCCCAGCCCCACCGCCCGGGTCGTTCCGGGGCGCGGCACGCGGGCTGGGGTCCCCGACGGCGGGGTGAGGAAGCCCCGGCGCAGCAGACTGTCGAGGATGGTCACCGCCAGGTAGACCGCGAACAGGGCGTGCTGGACCGTGCCGCCCGCCGCCGTGGCCACCAGCGCTCCCACGGCGGAGCCCACCCCGATGGGGGCGGCCAGGGGCCACAGGTGTGCGCGGCGCAGGCGTCCGGCGCGGTGCTGGGCCCAGGTGGCGACCAGGGAGTTGACGACCATGACCGCGGTGGAGGTGGCCACGGCCACCGCCATGGCGTCCACGCCCGGGTCGGCGCGGGCCAGGGTGACGGCGTACACGACCGGAACGGTCACGAAGCCGCCGCCGAAGCCGAACACGACCGTGGTGACGCCGGTCAGGCAGCCCAGGGCCAGGAGGACGAGGATCGAGGAGAGCACCCGCACCACGGTAGGGAGACGGTGGCTTGGCGTGCATTCGACGAAGGGACAGGAACGATCGCGCAACGGACAGGGTAGCGTCGGTGTCCGTGCGCAACGTCCCCGTCTCCGAAGTGGACCACGTCGACCGGTCGGTGCTGGCCATCGGCACCGACTACCCGCCCGGGTTCGTGCTGGCCAGGCACCGGCACCGCCGGGCCCAGTTCCTCTACGGCGCCACCGGGGTCATGCGGGTGGTGACCGACGACGGCGCGTGGACCGTGCCGCCGCAGCGGGCGGTCCTCGTGCCCGCCGGAACCGACCACGAGGTGACGATGGAGGGGGTGAGCACCCGCAGCCTGTACGTGGAACCGGCCGTCGTGCCGTGGTTCCCCGCCCGGTGCCAGGTGGTGGAGGTGTCCGCGCTGCTGCGCGAGCTGCTGTTGGCGGCGGTGGACATCGACCCCCTCCACGATCGCCACGGCCGGGACGCGGCCCTGGTGGAACTCCTCCTCCACGAACTCCGGGGGCTGGTGCCCCTGCCGCTGGACCTGCCCCTGCCGCGCCACGAGGAGCTGCGCGCCCTGTGCGAGGAGTTCCTGGAGGAGCCGCGTGTTCACGATCCGCTCGCCCGCTGGGCGCGACGCCTGCACGTGAGTGAGCGCACGGTGAACCGGCTGTTCCGGGCGGAGACCGGGATGGGGTTCGCGCGGTGGCGGCAGCGGGCCTGCGTCCTGCGGTCCCTGCCCCCGTTGGCGCGGGGTGAGGCGGTCGCGCGGGTCGCCTCGGATCTGGGCTACGACAGCCCGGCGGCGTTCTCGGCGGCCTTCGCGCGCCTGCTGGGCACCAGCCCCCGGGACTACCGCTCCGCCGCCACCTCGTAGTCGGGCGGCGCGCGTCGCGGACGTGCCGGGGCCCCGCGACCGTGGGGGGCGCGGGGCCGGTGCGGGGGAGGCCTACTCCTTCGGGCGCTGGTCGACGATGCGGCGGAACTTGCCCACCGAACGCTCGATCTGCTCGGGGTCGACCACGTCCACGGTGACGCTCACACCCACGCGGTCCTTGATCATCCCGGTGATCTCCCTGCTCAGGACGGTGCGGCGGTCGGTGGTGCAGTCCGGGGCCGCCTCCACGCGCACGGACATGCGGTCCAGGCGGCCCTCCTTGGTGAGCACCAGCTGGAAGTGCGGGGCGAGACCGTCCAGGCCCAGGACGATCTCCTCGATCTGTGTCGGGAAGACGTTGACCCCGCGCAGGATGATCATGTCGTCGCTGCGGCCGGTGATCTTGTCCATGCGGCGCATCGGACGGGCGGTGCCCGGGCGCAGGGTCGTGAGGTCGCGGGTGCGGTAGCGGATGACCGGCATGGCTTGCTTGGTCAGCGAGGTGAAGACGAGCTCACCGTTCTCCCCGTCCGGGAGCGCGTCCTGGGTGACGGGGTCCAGCACCTCGGGGAGGAAGTGGTCCTCCCACACGTGCAGGCCGTCCTTGGACTCCACGCACTCGTTGGCCACACCCGGGCCCATCACCTCGGAGAGGCCGTAGATGTCCACGGCGTTGATGTCGAAGCGCTCCTCGATCTCCAGGCGCATCCGCTCGGTCCACGGTTCCGCGCCGAAGATCCCCACCTTGAGCGAGGTCGTGCGCGGGTCGATGCCCTGCCGCTCGAACTCGTCCAGCAGGGTCAGCATGTAGCTCGGGGTGACCATGATGATCTCGGGCCGGAAGTCCTGGATGAGCTGGACCTGCTTGGCGGTCTGGCCTCCGGAGGCGGGGATGACGGTGCAGCCCAGCTTCTCCGCTCCGTAGTGGGCGCCGAGGCCGCCGGTGAACAGGCCGTAGCCGTAGGAGACGTGCACCTTGTGCCCGGGGCGCCCGCCGGAGGCGCGGATCGAGCGCGCCACCACGGTGGCCCAGGTGTCGATGTCCTCGCGCGTGTAGCCGACCACGGTGGGCTTTCCGGTGGTGCCGCTGGAGGCGTGGATGCGGCTGACCTGGCCCTGGGGGACCGCGAACATCCCGAACGGGTAGTTGTCGCGCAGATCGGCCTTGGTGGTGTGCGGGAAGAGGGCGATGTCCTCCAGTGACCTGAGGTCCTCGGGGCGCACCCCGGCCTCGTCGAACCTGCGCCGGTACAGGGGCACGTTCGTGTAGGCGTGTTCCAGGGTCCAGCGCAGGCGCTCGAACTGGAGGGAGCGCAGCTCGTCGACACTCATGCGCTCGGCCGCGTCCAGGGAACCGGGCTCGGGGGCCCGTCCGAGGCGCCTCCGGAGGGCGGTACCGGCCGAATGCGTGGTGGTGTCCTGGCTTGCCATGGGCCTCTCCGGGTACTGTGCACGGGGTTTCCGCCGGACCGGGGACGGACGCGTCGTCCCCGGACACGGAGCGGCGCCGCCGTGCGATGCCGCGGCGCACTTTCCGGCGGTCCAACCGCGCTGAGGTGGGTCTTCGCCGGTCCGTGGAGGAGCCGACTTGCTTACTGACCGAACGTTCGGTTACTAATGCATTTACTCAGTCTCCGCGTGGCCGTGTCAAGGAGACGTGTTGAAGACTTCACACAGGACGGTGGCACAGGCCACCGCCATCGACAAGGGAGGCCGTTCGTGAGCGACGTCTACGTGGTCGACGGGGTGCGCACCCCCCAGGGGCGGTACGGGGGCGCCCTCGCGGCCGTCCGCCCCGACGACCTCGCCGCCCGGGTGGTGGCCGAGGCGGTCCGACGCGCCGGGGTCCCCGGAGAGGACGTGGACGAGGTCATCCTCGGCGCGGCCAACCAGGCCGGTGAGGACAACCGCAACGTCGCCCGGATGGCGGCCCTGCTGGCCGGGCTGCCCTCCACGGTCCCCGGCTACACGGTCAACCGGCTGTGCGCCAGCGGGCTCACCGCCGTCGCCTCGGCCGCGCAGGCGATCAGGGCGGGCGAGGCCGACCTCGTGGTCGCCGGAGGCGTGGAGTCCATGACCCGCGCCCCCTGGGTGATGGCCAAGCCCGGCACCCCGTGGGCGAAACCGGGCGAGGTCGCGGACACGTCCCTGGGCTGGCGCTTCACCAATCCGCGCTTCGCCGCTGCCGACGCCGAGGTGTCCCCGGACGCCGCCCCCGACGAACTGCGCTACACGCTGTCGATGGGGGAGACCGCCGAGGAGGTCGCCACCCTGGAGGGGATCACCCGCGAGGAGAGCGACGCCTTCGCCCTGCGCAGCCACCAGCGGGCCGTGGCCGCCACCGAGGCGGGCCGGTTCCGGAACGAGATCGTCCCCGTCACGGTCCACGACCGCAAGGGACGCACCCACGAGGTCACCGAGGACGAGGGGCCGCGCCCGGGCTCCACCATGGAGAGCCTGGCCACGCTCCGACCGGTCTTCCGCAAGGGCGGGATCGTCACCGCGGGCAACTCCTCCTCGCTCGCGGACGGCGCCTCCGCACTCGTCCTGGCCAGTGCCGACGCCGTGCGCCGGTACGGCCTGACCCCGCGCGCCCGCGTCGTCGCCTCCGCCTCTGCCGGGGTGGATCCGCAGGTCATGGGGCTCGGTCCGGTGCCGGCCACCCGCAAGGTCCTGGACCGGGCCGGATGGTCGCTCGACGAGGTCGGCGCGGTCGAACTCAACGAGGCCTTCGCCGCCCAGTCGCTCGGTGTCGTGCGCCAGCTCGGCCTGGACGAGTCCCGGGTGAACGCGGACGGTGGGGCGATCGCTCTGGGCCACCCGTTGGGCTCCTCCGGTGCCCGTCTGGTGGTCACCCTGATGAACCGCATGGAGCGCGAGGACGTCGGGCGCGGCCTGGCCACCCTGTGCGTGGGCGTGGGACAGGGCACCGCACTGCTGGTGGAGCGCCCGTGACCTCCGCCCCCGACCCGTCCGGCTCCGAACGGGCCGACGCCACGACCCCGAACGAGGACGGCCCGACCATGGACTTCGAGACCCTGCGCGTCGACTGGCGGGAGGACCGCGTGGTGGTCGAGCTGCACCGCCCCGAGGCCCGCAACGCCATCAACGGGCGGATGATCGCGGAGCTGCACGAGGTGTGCGCCCGGATCGAGGCCGACCCCCGACCCCTGCTCCTGACCGGTCACGGCACCGTGTTCGCCGGCGGGGCCGACATCTCCGAACTGCGCGAACGCGGCCGTGAGGAGGCCCTGGCGGGGATCAACAGCCGCCTGTTCGAGCGCCTGCACCGGCTCCCGGCCCCCACCGTGGCGGCCGTCGACGGGTTCGCCCTGGGCGGCGGCGCCGAACTCTCCTACGCCTGCGACATCCGCGTCGCGACCCCCACCGCCGTGTTCGCCCAGCCCGAGCCGGGTCTGGGCATCATCGCGGGGGCGGGCGCCTGCTGGCGTCTCAAGGAGCTCGTGGGCGCGTCGGTGGCCAAGCAGGTGCTGCTGGGCGGGTTCCGCCTCGACGCCGAGGCCGCGCTGCGCCACGGTCTGGTCGCCGAGATCGTGCCCTCCGAGGAGCTGCGCGAGCGCGCGCACGCCGTGATCGACCGGATGGCCGCCTCCTCGGCCACGGCGCTGCGGATGACCAAGCTCGTGCTGGACGCCGAAGGTGTGCACCCCCTGGCCGACGACCTCACACAGGCGGTGTTGTTCGAGAGCGCAGACAAGCACGACCGCATGACCCGTTTCCTGGAGAGGAAGAAGCGTTGAGCGAGATCACCCCGCAGGGCGTCCCCGACACCGTCGCCGTCATCGGCGGCGGCACCATGGGGGCCGGGATCGTCCAGCAGTTCCTCACGGCCGGGGCGAACGTGGTCCTGCTGGAGGCCACCGCCGAGGCCGCCCAGGCCGGGCTCGGGCGGGTCGCCGCCGGGCTGGACCGGGCTCGCGACCGGGGCAGGATCGACGGCGAGCCCGCCGCCTACCTGGCCCGCCTGGGTCTGGTCACCGACGCCTCGGAACTCCCGGACGGGACCGGACTGGTCGTCGAGGCCGTCCCGGAGAAGCCGGCGCTGAAGATCGCGGTGCTCACCGCGGCGGAGGCCGCCGTCGGCGAGGACACCGTCCTGGCCTCCAACACCAGCTCGCTGTCGGTCACCGACCTGGCCGCCGCGCTGAAGCGTCCCGGCCGGTTCCTGGGCACGCACTTCTTCAACCCCGTCCCCGCCTCCAAGCTGGTGGAGATCGTGACCGCGCCCGAGACCGACCCCGACGTCCTGGAGGCGGTGCGCGGCTGGGTCGGTGCCCTCGGGAAGACGGAGATCGTGGTCCGGGACTCTCCCGGGTTCGCCACGAGCCGCCTCGGCGTGATGCTGGGTCTGGAGGCCATCCGCATGGTCGAGGAGGGTGTGGCCTCGCCCGCCGACATCGACACCGCCATGGAACTGGGCTACCGCCACCCCATGGGTCCGCTCAAGCTCACCGACCTGGTCGGACTCGACGTGCGCCTGGCCATCGCGGAGCACCTGGCGAGCGAACTGGGGGACCGGTTCTCGCCCCCGGAGCTCCTGCGCCGTAAGGTCGCCGAGGGCAGACTCGGCCGCAAGAGCGGCGAGGGATTCCACCTCTGGGACAAGGGAGACAAGGCGTGAGCGAGGACAGGGCCGCGGAGTTCGTCGAGGTCGACGGGGTCGCCACCGTCAGGCTGAACCGTCCGGGGCTGACCCGGAGGGCCAAGGAGGAACTGCTGGAGGCGGTGACCCGGGCGGCGGAGTCCACCACTGCCCGCGCGGTGCTGTTCCTGGGGTCGGACCGGGCGTTCTGCCTGGGCCAGGACCTGGCGGAGCACGCGCGGATCCTGGAGGAGACCCCGGGGCAGGCGCTGACCACGGTGCGCGAGCACTACAACAGGATCGTGCTGGCCCTGGAGAGCGTCCAGGTGCCGGTGGTGGTCGGGATCGGCGGTGCCTGCGTGGGCGCCGGCCTCGGGTTCGCCCTCGCCGGGGACGTGCGCGTGGCGGCCGGACGGGCCAAGTTCGGCACCGCGTTCACCGGGATCGGCCTGGCTTCGGACTCCGGCCTGGCGTATCGGCTGGTGCGGTCGCTGGGCCAGGCGCGCGCGATGGAGCTGATGCTGCTGGGCACGGTGTTCGGTGCTGAGCGCGCCCTGGAGCTGGGCCTGGTCACCGAGGTCGTGGCCGACGAGGACTGGGAGGCGCGCGCCCGTGAGGTCGCCGCGGGACTGGCCTCGGGGCCCACGGCGGCGTTCGTCGCGGCCAAGCGCGAGGTACGTTCGGCCGCCGACGGTCAGAGTGACCTGCCCGAGCTGCTGGAGGAGGAGGCCGACCTCCAGAACCAGCTCGGGGTGACAGCCGACCACGTCGGTGCGGTCTCGTCCTTCCTGAACAAGCAGAAGCCCACCTTCACCGGGCAGTAGCGGGCCCGCTCGCCCTTCGGCTGATCGCGGGGGTCCGGGGACTTGCGTCGGGCCCCCGCGTCCGGGGATACTAATTACTGACCGAACGTTCGGTTATGAATGGGGAGGGATCAATGCCGACCACGGCCCAGGAAGCGCCCCCCGGCGCCGACGAGGCTCTTCAGGCGGAGTTCGACGCCCGGATCGCCGCCAACCAACGCGTCGAGCCGCGCGACTGGATGCCCGAGGCCTACCGCAGGACCCTCGTCCGCCAGGTCTCCCAGCACGCGCACTCCGAGATCATCGGCATGCAGCCGGAGGGCGACTGGATCGCCTCCGCACCCAGCCTGCGCCGCAAGGCGATCCTCCTGGCGAAGGTCCAGGACGAGGCCGGGCACGGCCTCTACCTGTACGCGGCCGCCGAGACCCTCGGCGTGGACCGCGACGACCTCACCGAGCGGCTCATCGAGGGCCGCCAGAAGTACTCCTCGATCTTCAACTACCCCTCGCTGAGCTACGCCGACGTCGGCGTCATCGGCTGGCTGGTGGACGGCGCCGCCATCTGCAACCAGGTCCCGCTCTGCCGGACGTCCTTCGGCCCCTACGCCCGCGCCATGGTGCGCATCTGCAAGGAGGAGTCCTTCCACCAGCGGCAGGGCTACGAACTCCTCATGCGCATGATGGAGGGCACCGAGGGCCAGCGCCGGATGGTCCAGGACGCCGTCGACCGCTGGTGGTGGCCGTCCCTGATGATGTTCGGCCCGCCCGACGCCGAGTCGCCCAACACCCAGCAGTCCATGACCTGGGGCATCAAGATCGACACCAACGACGACCTGCGCCAGCGGTTCGTCGACATGACCGTCCCGCAGGCCGAGAGGCTCGGCGTCACCCTGCCCGACCCCGACCTGGTCTGGAACGCCGAACGCGGCCACCACGACTTCGGTACCCCCGACTGGGACGAGCTCAAGCAGGTCATCAAGGGCGACGGCCCCAAGAACGCCGAACGCGTCTCCCGCAGGCGCGCCGCGCACGAGAAGGGCGCGTGGGTCCGCGAGGCCGCCACCGCCTACGCCAGGAAGCAGCAGGAGGCCACGGTATGAGCAGGAACGACGACGCCACCCCGGCCCGTCCCGAGTGGCCCCTCTACGAGGTCTTCGTCCGGGGCAAGCGCGGCCTCAACCACGTGCACGTGGGATCGCTGCACGCCCCCGACGCGACCATGGCGCTGCACAACGCCCGCAACCTCTACACCCGCCGCAACGAGGGCGTGAGCATCTGGGTGGTGCTCGCGGAGGACGTCACGGCCTCCAGCCCGGACGAGAAGGACCCCTACTTCGAGCCCAGCGGCGACAAGGTCTACCGCCACCCGACCTTCTACCCCATCCCCGAGGACGTCCCGCACATCTAGGCGACGGGGACGACGGTCGGCACGATTCTTCAAGGAACAGGCATGAGTGGCGAGAACATTTTCACCGGACTCACCGAGGAGCACGACGGCGACGCCCGCTGGGCCTTCGGCACCGGCTTCACCGAGGCGCTCGCGGGCGTGGACACCACCCTGCCCGCCGGGGTCGACGGTGCGGACCTGGCGGTCTACTGCCAGATGCTCGGCGACGACGCCCTCGTCCAGTCGCAGCGCCTGGTCCAGTGGGTGACCGACGCCCCCGAACTGGAGGAGGAGGTCGCGCTGGCCAACATCGCCCTCGATCTGCTCGGCCAGGCCCGCCTCCTGCTGGCCCGCGCCGGTCAGGCCGACGGTTCCGGCCGCGACGAGGACGCCTTCGCCTACCACCGGGACCCCGAGCAGTTCCGCAACGTGCACCTCACCGAGGCCCCGCGCGGCGACTTCGCCCGGGCCGTCGCCACCCTCCTCGTGCTCTCCTCCTGGCGGCTGGCCGTGTTCACCCGGCTCGCCGACAGCGCCGACCCGGTGCTGGCCGCGATCGCCGCCAAGGGCGTCAACGAGCTGGCGTACCACCGCGAGTACGCCGTCGCGTGGACCCTGCGCCTGGGCGACGGCACCCCGTACTCCCACGAACGCCTGCGCACCGCCGTGGCGGACGTGTGGCCGCTCACCGGTGAGCTGTTCGCCACCCACCCCCTCGAAGCGGCGCTGGCCGCCCAGGGCGTGGGCGTCGACCCGGCCTCCGTCCGCGACGAGGTCCACGAGGTCGTCACCCGGGTGCTGACCGCCGCGACGCTGCCCGCCCCCGAGCCCTTCCCCGGCCAGACGGTGGCCGGACGCGACGGAGAGCACTCCGCACACCTCGCCCCGCTGCTGGAGGAGCTCCAGCGCGTGGCCCGGGAGCACCCGGAGGCGACATGGTAGCCACCCGCGAGCGCCTGTGGGAGGCGGCCGCCTCGGTCACCGACCCCGAACTTCCCATGCTCACCCTCGCGGACCTGGGCATCCTCCGTGAGGTCGCCGTGCAGGAGGACGGCACCGCCGCCGTGTGGATCACCCCCACCTACTCCGGGTGCCCCGCTCTGACGGAGATGCGGGTCGACGTGGACCGCGCCGTCCGCGCCGCAGGGTTCGACCGGGTGGAGGTGCGCACCGCGCTCTCCCCGGCCTGGACCACCGACTGGATCACCGACGAGGGCAGGCGCAAACTCACCGAGCACGGCATCTCGCCTCCCGGAGAGGCGCCCCGCAGGGGGGCGGGACCGGTCCCGCTCACCCTGATGCCCACCCGCACCGTCCCGCGCTGCCCGCTGTGCGGCGCGGCCGACACCGAGGAACTGTCCCGGTTCGGCGCGACCTCCTGCAGGTCGTTGCACCGCTGCCGGTCCTGCCTCGAACCGTTCGAGCACGTCAAGGAGATCTGACCGTGTCCACACCCGTCACCACCGCCGGGGCGCCGCTTCGCGGTCGCGCCGCGTTCCACCGGCTGCGCGTGGCCGACGTCGAGCGCCTGTGCGACGACGCCGTCGCGGTCACCTTCGACGTCCCCGACCACCTCGTCGAGGAGTTCGCCTTCGCGCCGGGCCAGTCGTTGACCCTGCGTCGCGAGGTCGACGGCGTGGAGGAGAGGCGCAGCTACTCCATCTGCGCCCCCGTGGGAGAGGCACCCCGCGTGGGTGTGCGCCTGGTCTCCGGAGGGCTCTTCTCCAACTGGCTGGTCCGCGAGGTGGAGCCGGGCCAGGAGATCGAGGTGGGCGTTCCCACCGGGAGGTTCAGCCCCGACCTCACCCAGACCGCCCGCCACGTGCTCGTGGCCGCCGGTTCGGGGATCACCCCGGTCCTGTCCATGGCCGCGTCGCTGCTGCGCCGGACCGGTTCCCACGTCACCCTCCTGTACGGCAACCGCCGCAGTGACACGGTGATGTTCGCCGACGAGATCGCCGACCTCAAGGACTCGTTCGGGCCCCGCTTCGAGCTGGTCCACGTGCTCTCCCGTGAACCCCGCGAGTCGGAGCTGTTCACCGGCCGCCTCGACGGCGCGAAGCTGGAGGCGCTGCTGTCCACCATCATCGCGGCCGACGCGGTCGACCACTGGTGGCTGTGCGGTCCCTACGGAATGGTCACCGACGCCCAGGAGGTGCTGGCGCGCCACGGAGTCGAGGGCGAGCGCGTCCACCAGGAGCTGTTCTTCGTGGAAGGGGCCGAACCCCCGCCCCAGGCCCGCCACGAGGACCCCGGGGTCGAGGGACCGGCCAGCGAGGTCACCGTCGTCCTGGACGGACGGACCACCACGCTCACCCTGCCCCAGGGCGTGCCGGTGCTGGACTCCGCGCAGCGCTACCGCCCGGACCTGCCGTTCGCCTGCAAGGGCGGCGTGTGCGGGACCTGCCGGGTCAGGGTCTGTGACGGTGAGGTGAGGATGCGCCGCAACTACGCGCTCACCCCCGCCGAGGTCGAGGCCGGGTACGCGCTGGCCTGCCAGTCCCTGCCGCAGACCGACACCCTGACCGTGGACTTCGACTCGTGAGCGGCACCGCGTCCGAGGGGCGCAACGAGACCGCGTGGCGGATGTTCGAGGCCGACCGGGCCTCCAAGGGGCTCGGGATGCGCCTGGTCGAGGCCCGCGACGGGTTCGCCGTGGTGGAGATGGTCGTGGGGCCCCTGATGCTCAACGGCTACGACATCACCCACGGCGGGTTCGTGTTCGCGCTCGCTGACACGGCCTTCGCCTGCGCGTGCAACCTGGACGGCGGCGACGTCACCGTGGCCTCCGGCGCGGACGTGACCTTCGTGGCCCCCACCAAGGAGGGGGACCTGCTGGTGGCGACCGCCGAGGAGAGGGTCCGGTTCGGGCGCAGCGGCGTGTACGACGTCACCGTCCGCCGGGGTGACGAGGTCGTCGCGGAGTTCCGTGGCCGCAGCCGGAGTCTGCCGCAGAGGAGTTGAGGTCCGGGGAGGCCGGGATCCCGGCGTCTGCCATCATGAGGACGAAGTGCGGCCACGAAGGTCAAGCGGAGATAACGGCCCGCGTTGTCGCAGGTCGTCAAGCGTGAGCCCCGCGCACGCGGGGATGGACCGACGGGAGGGCACCTCTTACGGGGTCAGTCCGTGTGAGCCCCGCGCACGCGGGGATGGACCGGGCTGGTGGCCACCCAACCGCAGCTGCAGGCCGTGAGCCCCGCGCACGCGGGGATGGACCGGTCGGGGGCCCGAGCGCGGACGAGGCGGGGGTGTGAGCCCCGCGCACGCGGGGATGGACCGATCCACGGGGGCGCTCCGGCCTCGACGCGCGCAGTGAGCCCCGCGCACGCGGGGATGGGCCGACGAACACGTTCGCGGGAACGTCAGGCGGCGGAGCCAGAGACAGGTGAACCCTGCGGGCAGGGGGCGCAGGCCCCGGGATCGGGGTCCCGGGTCGTCATTGGAGCCTGAACCCCGGTGCTTCGGGCATGGTCACGACACTTCCGGGGAGGGGATCAGCTCCCGTGGTCGCCGTCGACCGGGGCGCCCAATCCACTGACCGCGCGCTCCGCTTCCCGGCGGGCACACGCCCGGATCAGTTGTGCGTAGGACTCGCCGGTCATGCTCTTGATCGAGCTGACACCCGACCCGACGTACCGGCGGGCCTGGAGAAGACCCTCCGAGGTGGCCGGGCCCCATCGACCGTCGACGCCGTCCGGGTCGAGGGTCGAGCCGAATCCGGCGGCCACGATCAGTCGCTGGACGGCCTTGACGCCTTCGACCGGGGCGCCGGGCAGCAGGCCGTCGCCTTCCTTGAGTCCGAGCAACGAACCTTCTCCTCCTGTGATGGGCCCGGGGGCCTGGGTGAACGTGCCGTCGCGCACCATGGAGTACGCCCGGTCGCCGGGGCACGAGGTGGCGATGAAGTCGCGGTGCCCGAGCACGGTGCCCGCGTTGGAGTAGTCGTCCGCGAGCCACCGGCGCAGCTCGCGGACCGCGTTGATCTGAGCATCCGTGATGGTGTCGGTGGGACCGGTCGCCAGGGTCACGCTGTAGTGCGTCCGGTTCCCGCCGGGCTGCGCGGCCTGCTCACGGCGGGGACCGCGCCCGTCGATGACGTAGCCGTGGGCACAGGCCAGCCAGCTGTAGCCGATGTCCACCCAGCCACGCGAGGGGCCGGTGTGGAACGCGCGGGTGTTGCGCCAGTAGGTGAGACAGGCGGAGTGGTCCCGGTTGGCGAGGTTCTGGTTGCTGCTGTCGTAGTGGACGACCAGACCGGACCGGGGATCGGCGGACGCGGCTGGGGACGTCCCCCATCCCAGGTCGGACCGGGAGACGTACTTGCTGGGTCGGGCCACGTAGGGCCTCCTCCTGGACGTGGCGGACACCGACCGATCGGCGGTCGGGGCTGGGGGCTGCGGGGGCTGGGCTACTCGTGGCTTCCACGGGTCAGGGGCGGGAACCGGTCGTACGTACTCGGTCACCTTGAGGGAATGGTGCCCGGCGAGCCCCGCGACGAACCGGTCCCGGTGCTCTTTGTGCTCTGCCCGGAGCGCCGATCGCGGCACCGTTCAGGTGACCACCCTGCCCGGGTCCCAGCGATCCCCGGCCCCAGATCCGGCCCGAGCGCCTCGCCGGAGCGCACCGCGGTGTTCCGTGAGCGCTAACAAGTTGAGTGCTGGAGGGTCCTCGCAGGGCCCCGGAACATTGAACCTTTGGGGTGAGTGGGATATGTTAGCGCCAACTCAGCCCCCGATAGCAGCAGCCAAGGAGTCATGGGTGGACCACACCTCCTCCTCCACCCGGACCAACCGCGACCCCGCGATGACGGACGTCGCCCGGCTCGCGGGGGTGTCCCACCAGACCGTCTCCCGCGTGCTCAACGGGCACCCCAACGTGCGCGAACAGACCAGGCTGCGGGTGCGCGCCGCCATCGAACAGCTCGGGTACCGCCCCAACCGCGCGGCCCGCACACTGGCGACCGGCAGGTCACAGCTCATCGGTGTCGTGGCGCAGAACTCCACGCTCTTCGGCCCGTCCTCGTTGCTGGCCGCCTTCGAACTGGCCGCCGCCGCCCAGGGCTTCGTGGTGAGCGTGCGCCGGGTCCGGGTCCTGGACCGGGGCTCCATCACCGCGGCCGTGGAACACCACCGTGAGCAGCGGGCCGCGGGAATCGTGGTGATAGCCCCCACCGCCGCCGCCGACGCGGCCCTGACGGAGGTCCCGACCGACGTGCCCCTGGTGACGGTCGACGGCGATCCCGAGCGCGCCGGGGCCGCCCTGGTCACCGTCGACCAGGAGGCCGGGGCCCGACTGGCCACGCGGCACCTGTTGGACGCGGGGCACGAGACGGTCTGGCACGTCTCCGGTCCCGAGGACTGGTTCGACGCCGCCGGACGCCAACGGGGCTGGCGGCAGACCCTGGAGGAGGCGGGCGTCGAGGTCCCCCCGGTCAGCCCCGCCGACTGGAGCGCCGCCTCGGGCTACCGCGCGGGACTGATGCTCGCCCGCATGCCCGAGGTCACGGCGGTCTTCGCCGCCAACGACCACCTGGCCCTCGGAATCCTGCGCGCCATGTCGGAACGCGGCCGCTCCGTTCCCGGGGACGTCAGCGTGGTCGGGTTCGACGACGTCCCCGAGGCGGGCTACTTCATCCCGCCCCTGACCACCGTGCGCCCCGACTTCGACACTGTGGCCGCCGAGGCGCTCAGCCTGCTGCTCTCCGGGATCTCCGGCGAGCAGCGGGCCGAGCGCCGCATCGTCACCCCGACTCTCGTCGAGCGGGAGAGCGCCTAGTCAGCCCCGGAAGGATCGGCGCGGAACCGCCCACCCGCTTCTTGTTGTAGATGTCGAAGGCCACCGCCAGCAGCAGGACCAGGCCCTTGATGAACTGCTGCCAGTCCACACCGAGGCCGATCAGCGACATGCCGTTGTTGAGCACGCCCATGAACAGGGCGCCGATGACCGCTCCGATCACACTGCCCACCCCGCCGGACGCCGAGGCGCCGCCGATGAAGGCCGCCGCGATGGCGTCCAGCTCGAACATGGTGCCCGCGCCGGGGGTGGCGGCGTTCAGCCGGGCGGTGAAGATGAGCCCGGCCAGCGCCGAGAGCACTCCCATGTTCACGAACACCCAGAACGTGACCCTCCTGGTGCGGATCCCCGACAGCGCGGCGGCCCGCTCGCTGCCGCCCACGGCGTACACGCGCCGTCCCATGGTGGTGGAGCGCATCACGAACGCGTAGCCGCCGATGAGCGCGATGAGCAGCACACCGACGAGCGGCAGACCGTTGTGCCCGGCCAGCGCGTAGGTGAACGCGACGATGGCGGCGGACACCACCACGGAGCTCGCGGCCGTCACCGCCGTGGGAGGCACCGGCAGGTCGCGGGCGCGGGAGCGGGCCCGCGAACGCCACTGGACCCACACGATGGCCGCCGCTCCGGCCGCTCCGAGGGCCAGGGTGGGCAGGTGGAGCCCGTCCGACTGTCCGGGCAGGAATCCGCTGGCGATGACCCGCAGCGACTGCGGGAGCGGGGCGATGGACTCCCCGCCCAGCGCCGCGAGGGTGGCGCCCCGGAAGATCAGCATCCCGGCCAGGGTCACGATGAACGCGGGCACGCCCACGTAGGCGACCCAGAAGCCCTGCCAGGCACCGATGGCCGCTCCCAGCAGCAGCGCGATCGGGACCACCACGGGGGTCGGCAGCCCCCAGGAGGTGAGCATGATCGCGGACATCGCGCCGGTGAAGGCCACCACCGAACCCACGGAGAGGTCGATGTGGCCGGTGATGATCACCAGCATCATCCCGATCGCGAGGATCAGGATGTAGGAGTTCTGCATGATCAGGTTGGTGATGTTCAGCGGGGTGAGCAGCAGGCCCCCGGTGAGGACCTGGAAGAGGATGATGACGGCCACCAGGGCGATGGCCATGCCGTACTGGCGGGTGTTGCCCCGCAGCAGGGATCGGGTCGGGAGTTTCACGTCGGGTCCCCGGTTCGGGTCATGAGTCTCATCAGGGTTTCCTGGTCGGCGTCGGCCGCCGCGACCTGGCCGGTGACGCGCCCCTCGCACATGGCGTAGACGCGGTCGCTCATGCCGAGGATCTCCGGCAGCTCGGAGGAGATGAGGAGGACGCAGGCCCCCTCGGCCGCCAGTCGGCGCACGATCAGGTAGATCTCGTACTTCGCGCCCACGTCGATGCCGCGGGTGGGTTCGTCCAGGATCAGCAGTTCGGGCCGGGTGAACATCCACTTGCCCAGCACGACCTTCTGCTGGTTCCCGCCGCTGAGCGTGCGCACGGTCTGGTCGATCCCGTGGCTGCGCACCCGCATGCGCTCGCTCATGCGCCTGGCCTCCACCGTCTCCAGGCCCGGGTCGAGGACGCCTCGGGTGGAGACCCGGTCCAGGGCGGCCAGGGTGGTGTTGTGGCGGATGTCGTCGTCCAGGACCAGGCCCAGCGACTTGCGGTCCTCCGGCACGTAGGCGACGCCCGCGGCGATGGCGGCGGCCACGTCGTTCACTCGCAGCTCGGCGCCGTCGCGGAACAGGCCGCCCCGGACGTAGCGGCCGTAGGAGCGCCCGAACAGGCTCATCGCGAACTCGGTGCGCCCCGCCCCCATGAGTCCGGCCAGGCCCACGACCTCGCCCCGGCGCAGGGTCAGGTCCACGCCCTCGACCATGCGCCGACCCGCCTGGGTGGGGTGGTCCACGGTCCAGTCGCGCACCTCGAAGCGGACCGGGCCGATCTCCCCGTCGGGGTCGGGGTAGCGCTGGTCCAGGTCCCGGCCGACCATCCCCCGGATGACGCGGTCCTCGTCGATCGAGGCCCCGCCCCGGTCGTCGCGTTCCACGGCGAGGGTCTCCACCGTGCGGCCGTCGCGCAGGATGGTGACCTCGTCGCTCACCCGCATCACCTCACCGAGCTTGTGCGAGATGAGGACGCACGCCACCCCCTGCTCACGCAGGTCCAGGAGCAGGTCCAGCAGGCGGTCGCTCTCGGCCTCGTTGAGCGCCGAGGTCGGCTCGTCGAGGATGAGCAGCCGGACGTCCTTGGCCAGCGCCTTGGCGATCTCCACCATCTGCTGGGCACCGATGCTCAGCGCGGAGACGGCGGTGGCGGGGTTCTCGTCCAGCCCGACCCGCAGCAGCAGTTCGCGCGCCCGGGCGTGGGTGGCGCCCCAGTCGATGACGCCGTACCGGGTCTCCTCGTGGCCCAGGAGCACGTTCTCGCTGAGGGACAGCTGGGGGACGAGGGCGAGTTCCTGGTGGATGATGGCGATCCCGGCCCGCTCGCTGGCGGCGACGTCGGAGAAGGCGCGGGGTTCGCCGTCCACCTCCACCAGCCCGGTGAAGGAACCGGCCGGGTGCACGCCGCTGAGCACCTTCATCAGAGTGGACTTGCCCGCACCGTTCTCGCCCATGAGGGCGTGGATGCTTCCGTGGGCCACGTCCAGCGCGACTCCGTCCAGGGCCCGTACGCCGGGGAACTCCTTACGGATGTCCCGCATGCGCAGCAGCGGAGACGCGGGGTTCGGGGCACTCATTCGAGGTCGGTCTCCTCGTAGTAGCCGCTCTCGACCAGCACCTCGTGGTAGTTGTCCAGGTCCACCGAGACCGGCTCCAGCAGGAACGAGGGGACGACCCTGACGCCGTTGTCGTAGGTGTCGGTGTCGTTGACCGGCACCTCGTCGCCCGCCAGGATCGCCTCGGACATGTCGACGGTCTGGGTGGCCAGCGCGCGCGTGTCCTTGAAGACGGTCTGGGTCTGCTCCCCGGCGATGATGGACCGCACCGAGGACAGGTCGGCGTCCTGGCCGGTGACGATCGGCAGCGGGCGGGAGTCGGAGCCGTAGCCCACCGCCCGCAGGGACTCGATCACCCCGAGGCTGATGCCGTCGAAGGGTGACAGGACCGCGTCCACCTCCTCCTCGGAGTAGTTGGCGCTGAGCAGGTTGTCCATCCGCGACTGGGCGACGGCGCCGTCCCAGCGCGGCGTGGCGATCTGCTCCATGGAGGTCTGCCCGCTGCGCACCTCCAGGGTGCCGTCGTCGATGTGCGGCTGGAGCACCGACATGGCGCCGTCGTTGAAGAAGTAGGCGTTGTTGTCGTCGGGGGAGCCGCCGAACAGTTCGATGTCGAACGGACCGTCCTCGTTCTCCAGGTCCAGCGAGTCGACGATGTACTGGCCCTGGAGCACACCGACCTCGAAGTTGTCGAAGGTGGCGTAGTAGTCCACGTTCTCGCTGCCCATGATGAGCCGGTCGTAGGCGATCACCGGGATGTCGTTGTCGGCGGCCGTGTCGATCACGTCGCCCAGGGCCTCACCGTCGATGGACGCGATCACCAGGAGGTCCACTCCGCGCGTGATCATGTTCTCGATCTGGGAGATCTGGTCCTGGACGACGTCCTCGGCGTACTGGAGGTCGGTGCCGTAGCCGCGCTCCTCGAACTCGGCGACCATGTTGGCGCCGTCGTTGACCCAGCGTTCGGACGACTGGGTGGGCATGGCGATGCCGATGACCCCGTTCTCACCCTGGGGGCGGGCGGCGTCACCGACCCCGTCGCAGGCGGTCAGGGCCAGGGTCGCGCCGACGAGGGTCGCGGCGAGGGGTAGGAGTGGTGGTCGTGACATCGGTCCTGCTTTCCTGGGGAGTGTCGTGAGGGGGAGGGCCGGCGCGGGGGCGCCGGTCCGCTGCGGGGCCCGGGCCGTCTCAGACCTGGACGTACTCGATCCCGGCCAGCTCGCACAGGACCTTCCAGTCCTGGGCGATCCGACCGGCGTTCATGACCATGTGGTGGGTGCCGCCCGCGCGCAGCCAGGCGTCCATGCATCCCCGGACACCCGACGCGGGGCGGAACTGTCCGTAGGGCATCTCCAGGGCGGGTAGTTCGGGGGAGTCCAGAACCTCGCCCTCGGCCACCACCAGGCGGAAGCGCTCGCCGCCCAACGAGACCAGGGAGGCCAGGGTGGCGGGCCCGGGCCGGTACCGGAACAGGATGGTCGGCGGATCGGCCAGGCCCCCGATGCCCAGCGGCCGTTTGATCATCCGGGTGGGCTCGTCCTCGCGGGCCAGCCGCCAGTTCCCCTCGCCCATGTGGCTCATCAGGATGGAGTCGCTGGGGAAGTCCATCGCGTACATCTCGGTGAAGTGGCCGTCCCCCGCCAGCCGGTGCCCGGCGTGGACGATGGCGGCCGCCAGGACGTCGCCCTCCCCGGCGAACCCGTAGCCCTGGGCCATGAGGGTGGAGGCGGCCGCCATGGGGAGGCGGGCGAAACGGCCGTCCTCACCGATGGCGTCGAAGTGGGTGGAATAGGCACCGCACCCCGACTCCTCCAGGAGGTGTTCGATGCCCAGCTGCATGCGGGCGTGGTCCTCGCGTTCCTCCCGGGACAGACGGACGTCGACGTCGAACACCTCGTCCTCCCACGAGAGGAGGTCGTTGACGGCCTGTTCGGGCAGGTCGGCCATGGTGCGGTGCAGGGTGCCGGGGGCGATCACGTGCACCTCGGGGCCGAGTGCGCGCAGCAGGGCGGTCTCGTCCACCCGGGCGTCGCCCATACCGTTCATCGGGTAGCCGAACACGCCCACGCGCAGCCGCCGCAGTGCGCTGACGGTGTGCGCGGCCCGGGCCCAGCGGTCCACCCGCTCCGCGAAGTCGGGGCTGTGCCAGTCACCGGTGACGACCTCGAAGTCGACCCCGGCCCGGACCAGTGCGTTGGCGGTGTCCTGGGCCCCGTGGATCCCCTGGTTGTAGGTCATGTCGGCCATGTCCCAGGAGGCGCTGACGGCGGGGTCGGGCTGGGTGTTGGCGAGGGCGAGGGGGAGTCGGGTCCCGGTCAGGGCCCGTGTCACACGGAGGGAGGGGCCGTAGGTGAGCATGACGACGAGGACCCCGTCCAGGTCCCGGCCCTCGAAGTCACGGATCGCCGCCTCTGCGTCCTCCCGGCCACGGACCGGTGGGGCGAGGGTCCACTCGGCCACGTCGGAGAGGCTCTCGGTGAGCCGTCGGGCGTAGGCGGCCTGGTGCTCCGTGATGCCGGGGATCATGGCGTCGTAGAGCGGCTGCATGACGCCGAGGAGCCCGATCCGGGGGCGGCGCGTGCGCACCGCCGGGTTGCTGCTCGCGGGGGGCGTGGGTGGGGGCACGGGGCTTCCTTACTGTCCGTAGGCGTTCTGGTAGCGGTGGTGGAGGGCGTCGATGTCGGCCTGGGGCAGGCGTTCGACGGGGCCGCCCTGGCGGGCGATGTGGATGGTGCGGGCCACGTCCTCGCACATGACCGCGGCCTTGACCGCCGCCTTCGCGGAGGCGCCGACGGTGAACACGCCGTGGCCGCGCATGAGGACGGCGGGGGAGCGGTGGCCCTCCAGGGTCGCGACGATCCCCCGGCCGATGGAGTCGTCCCCGATGAGCGCGAACGGGCCCACCGGGATGTCGCCGCCGAACTCGTCCGCCATGGCGGTGACCGCGCAGGGGATGGCCTCCCCCCGGGCGGCCCAGGCGGTGGCGTAGGGGCTGTGGGTGTGCACGACCCCGCCGACGTCGGGCCGGGCACGGTAGACGTGGGCGTGGGCGTCGGTGTCGCTGGAGGGGTTGTGGTCCCCCTCGACCAGCCGCCCGTGCAGGTCGCACACGACGACGTCCCGGGGCCGCAGGTCGTCGTAGGAGACGCCGCTGGGCTTGATCACCATCAGGTCGGTACCGGGGACGCGGGCCGAGACGTTGCCGCTGGTCCACGTGACCAGGTTCCAGCGGGGCAGCTCCGCGTGGAGCTCGCAGACCCTCAGTCGGAGGCGTTCGACCTCCGTGCGGTGCCGGTCCAGCTGCTGCCGTGTGTCGGTGCGGAGCGGGTCGGTGGGGGTCATCGCTTCCCTTCGGGGGTGGAGCCGGTGGTGAACGCGGCGCCGCGCAGGGCGCGCAGCCGACGCAGGCTGTCGCTGCCGCCCCGGCCGAAGTGGTCGTGGAGTTCGGAGTAGATCGCGAAGAGCGCGTCGTAGGCGGCGGCCCGATCCGGGTCGGGGTCGACGGTGTCCGCGCGGACCCGCCCCATCACCTGGGAGGCCGCGTGGACGTCCGGGTGGGCCCCGGCCGCGACCGCCGCGTGGATCGCGGCCCCCACCGCGCAGCTGTGCTCGGTGTCCACCACGTGCAGGGGCCTGTTCAGCACGTCCGCGTAGACCTGGAGGACGAAGGGGTTGCGGACCATCCCGCCGCCCACAGTGAAGTCGTGCACCGGGATCCCGGCACCGGTGAAGGCCTCGACGATGGTGCGGGTGCCGAAGGCGGTGGCCTCCACCAGGGCCCGGTAGACGTCCTCGGGCCGGGTGGCCAGCGTCATGCCCACCAGCACCCCGGACAGGGAGTGGTCGACCAGGACCGAGCGGTTTCCGCTGTGCCAGTCCAGGGCCACCAGGCCGTGTTCGCCCACGGCCTGGTGGGACGCCCTGTCGGAGAGCAGTTCGTGGACGGAGACCCCCTCGGAGGCGGCCTCCTCGTGGTACGCGGGGGGAACGTGGGTGTCGACGAACCAGCCGAAGATGTCGCCCACGCCGCTCTGCCCGGCCTCGTAGCCCCACATGCCCGGCGTGATCCCGCCCAGGGTCATGCCGCACATCCCCGGCACCTCGGCCAGCACCTCGGAGTTCATCACGTGGCAGGTGCTGGTGCCCATGATGGCGAGCATCCGACCGGGGCCGGTGGTCCGGGCGGTGGCCGCCGTGACGTGCGCGTCGATGTTGCCGACGGCGACGGGGGTGCCCTCCCGCAGCCCGGTCCAGGCGGCGGCGCGGGCCGTGAGCCCGCCCGCGCGCCCGCCCAGCTGGGAGAGCGGGTGGTCGAGCCGTTCGCTGACGAAGTCGGTGAAACGCGGGTCCAGGGCGGCGAGGAAGTCCCGGGAGGGCCACGCGCCGTCCTGGTGGATGCCCTTGTAACCGGCGCTGGACACGTTGCGGGTCTCGCGGCCGCACAGTTCCCAGACGATCCAGTCGGCGCCCTCGATCCAGCGCGCGGTGCGTTCGTAGACCCCGGGATCGTCGCGCAGCACCTGGAGGGCCTTGGCGAACTGCCACTCCGAGGAGATCCTTCCGCCGTACCGGGGCAGCCACGACTCGCCGCGTTCGGCGGCCAGGGCGTTGATCTCGTCGGCCTCGGGCTGGGCGGCGTGGTGCCGCCACAGCTTGGGCCAGGCGTGTGGGCGGTCGGCCAGGTCGGCCAGTTCGCACAGCGGGGTGCCGTCGGCGGTCACCGGCAGCACGGTGCAGGAGGTGAAGTCGGTGCCGACGCCGACGACCCGCTCGGGCGCGACCCCGGCCTCCCGCAGGGCGGCGGGGACGGCGCGCCTGAGGACCTCGCGGTAGTCGTCGGGGTCCTGGAGGGCGGTCTCCGGTTCGAGGGGGCGGTCGTCGCCGGGCAGGTGGTCCGTGATCACCCCGCGCCGGTAGACGTGCTCGGCCGTGCCCAGTTCGGCCCCGTCGCTGACGCGGACCACGACGGCACGGCCGGAGAGGGTCCCGAAGTCGATTCCGAGCACCACGGAGTCGGGCGCCGCGCGGCCCTCCCCGACGTCCGCGTCAGAATTGTGGGCGTTAACATTCGTGGGCAACGGGGGGTCCCTTCGCGGCTGCGCGTGCTGCATGGTTCCTCCCAGGCTCGGTTTTCCGAGACCTGGGGCCATCAGTGTGAGCTGGCCAACATTGTTGGCGTTAACAATCCATGAAGTCAACCCCCCGAGCCCACTCCGTCGTTCCACGACCGAGCGCCCGCACCCCCTGGGGGTACGGGCGCTCGATCGGCGTGGGGTCAGCCGTGGGACACGGGCTCGGCGTCCGCCCCGGCCGCTCGGTCCCGGTGCTCGGGGGTCGGGGCGGCGCCCGGGCCCTCGCGGTCCACCAGTCCGGCCGTCACGGCGATGCCGAGCCCGACCAGGGCGAGGACCACGCCGATCACGGCGGGGGACACGTACCCCAGCCCCATGCCGATGCCCAGGCCGCCCAGCCAGGCGCCACCGGCGTTGGCGAGGTTGAACGCCGAGTGGTTGGTGGCGGAGGCGATGGTGGGCGCCGCCTCGGCCTTGCTCATCACCAGGACCTGCAGCGGCGCGGTCACGCCGAAGCCGACGGCGCCGAGCACCACGACGGTCACGGCCGCGGTCCAGGGGTTGTGCACGGTCAGCGTGAACAGTGCCAGGACCCCGGCCAGCGAGGCGAGGGAGACGTAGATGGTCGGACGCAGCCACCGGTCCGCGATCGGACCCACCACCAGCGATCCCAGGGTCATGCCGACGCCGAACAGCGCCAGGACGATCGGGACCCCCGCGCTGGGCATGCCCGCCAGCTCGGTCATCATCGGTGAGATGTAGCTGTAGACGGCGAACACCCCGGCGAAGCCGAAGACCGCCGTGGTCAGCCCGAGGACCACCTGCGGGTGGCGCAGGGCCGAGAGCTCGCCGCGCAGGCCGCCCACGCGGGAGGCCGGGGTGTGCGGCACGAAGCGGGCCACTCCGAGGATGGTCAGTGCGGACAGGGCGACCACCACGAGGAACGCCACCCGCCAGCCGAGGAGCTGCCCGAGCAGGGTTCCGGCCGGGACCCCGACGATGTTGGCGACGGTCAGGCCGAGCATCACGCGCGCCACGGCCGTCGCTCGGCGGGCCGGGCCGGCCAGGTGCGCCGCGACCAGCGCGGCCAGGCCCAGGTACGCGCCGTGGGGCAGTCCCGCGAGGACGCGGGAGGCGAACACGGCGCCGTAGGAACTGGTCAGGACGGTGGCCAGGTTGCCGACGAGGAACACACCCATGAAGACGAGCAGCATGGTCTTGCGCGGCAGGCGAGTGCCCAGGGCGGTGAGCAGGGGAGCCCCGATCACCACGCCGAGCGCGTACGCGGAGATCAGGTATCCGGCGGTGGAGATGGGCACGTCGAGGTCGGTGGCGACCTCGGGAAGCAGACCCATGATCACGAACTCGGTGGTGCCGATGGCGAAGGCCCCGAGGGCCAGGGCGAGGATGGCCAGAGGCATGGCGGTGCCCCCTTCCGGAGGGTGGACGGCGTGCGCACGGGCCGGGACGGACCTCGCGGCATGGAGTGGTGCGGCGACGGGGAACCGGTCGCCCGGTGGGGAGGGGACGTGATGATTTGGCACGTGCTAAATCAACAATGACACCCGCTCCGGAGAAATTCCAACGGCCCGGTACGTGATCTGCCTCGCGTGGGGCTCAGGTCCGAGGGGGAGCGGTGCTCTCCCGCACGGTGAGCGTGGTCGGGAGCAGCACGTGCGTGCTCTCCGTGCGTCCCTCCTCCAGGCGCTCCGCGACCGCCCCGAGAGTCAGTTCCGCGATGCGGGTCACGTCCTGGCGGACCGAGGTCAGGCTCAGGAACGACAGGCGGGCGGCCCGGCTGTCGTCGTACCCCACCACGGACACCTCGCCCGGGACGGAACGGCCCGCGCGGATCAGGGTCTCCATGAGGCCGCGCGCCGACTGGTCGTTGCAGCACACGACGGCCGTGGGCAGCTCGGACCGGTCCAGGAGCACCGAGGCCGCTCGGGCCCCCGCCTCCTCGGTGTAGGCGCCCGGGACCAGGTCCACGTACGTCCCCAGCCCGTGCGCGCGCATCCCCTCCAGGTAGCCGGTCCGGCGTTCCGGGGCGCTCGGCAGGTCTCCGCCGAACACGTGCGCGATCCGCCGGTGACCGAGGGCGACCAGGTGGTCGACGGCCCGCCGCACCCCGGACACGGCGTCGGTGCGCACGCTGTCGGTCCCGGCCGCGTTGGTGCGCTGGCCGATCTCCACCACCGGCACGCGTTCGGCCACCCTGGCCAGGTCCTCCGGTGCCTGTGCCGACATCCCGATCAGGACCAGCGCCTCACAGCGCAGCCCCACGAGCTCGTCGATCGCCTGCCGTTCGGTGCGGTTGGCGAGCATCGCGCTCAGGGCCACGCCGTAGCCGAGCCGGGCCGCCTCCGGGTACAGCGCCTCGACGAGGTCGGCGTCCATCGGGTGCTCCATGGTGAACAGCACCCCCACCTGGCGGCTGCGGGCACGGCGCAGCAGCTGCGCCGCGGTGTCGGCACGGTAGCCGAGCTCCTCGGCGGCGCGCAGCACGCGTTCACGGGTGGCCGCGCTCGGACCGGGCCGGTCGGCCAGGACCAACGAGACCAGCTGCCGGGAGACGCCGAGGTGCGCCGCGACGTCCGCCATCGTCGGTCGTCCGCCAGTCGCCATCGTGCCCCCTCCCGCGCAGGCGCATCGTACCGTCTGTGGGAGCCGTCGACCCGCGAACCCCGCGTGTCACGGACGCATCAGAGTGACCGCACGCAGTTCCCCCACCCCTGTCTGAAGGGCCCCGATGTCCCCCACCCCTGACACCGTCCCCCCGCCGCACGGACTCTCGCCGCTGGAGGCGGGCGACCCGGCCACGATCGGCCCCTACCGGGTGGTGGGGAGGATCGGCGCCGGAGGGATGGGCGCGGTCTTCGGAGCCCTGGACGGCCAGGGGGTGTGCGTGGCGGTCAAGACCGTGCACGCCGACTTCGCCGGGCGGCCCCGGTTCCGGGAGGCCTTCGCCCGGGAGGTCGAGATGCTGGGGCGGGCGGACGGGATCAGCACGGCCCGGCTGCACGCCGCCGACACCGAGGCGACGGTCCCCTGGTTGGCCTTCGACTACGTGGCGGGGCGGGACCTGCGCCGCCACGTGCGCGCGTTCGGGCCACTGGAGGGCGACATGCTGCGCACCTTCGCGCTGGGCACGGCGGAGGGTCTGGCCGCCCTCCACGCGGCGGGGATCGCGCACCGTGACATCAAGCCGGGCAACGTGATCCTGTCTCCGGGCGGACCGAAGATCGTGGACTTCGGCATCGCGGTCGACATCGGCACGGACAGGACCACGGACGCCTCGGCCTCCTATGGAACACCGGGTTGGAGCGCGCCCGAACGCTACACCGGGGTGAGCGCGGATCCGGCCGCCGACGTGTTCGCCTGGGGCGGGCTGGTCACGCTGGCCGCAAGCCGGCGTGCCCCGTTCGGGACCGGCGACGCCGGGGAACTGGCACGGCGCGTCCGTCAGGGTGAGTACGACGTCACGGGTGTGCCGGAGGAACTGCGGGGCCTGGTCGAGGCCGCGCTGTCGGTGGACCCGCTGCGGAGGCCGACCTCGGAGGAACTGGTCCGGGCGCTGCTGCCCGAGGCGGAGCCGGACGGCCGTACCGGCGGGGGCGCGGTCACTGACGGCCTGCGCCGTATGCTCCGCGACTACTGGCGTGGGGTGGACGACGCCGGACACGACCCCGGACGCTGGGCGGCGGCGCTGGGCGCCGTCTCCGCGGCCGGTCTGGGCGCGAGCGTCGTGGGTGGGGGCGCGCTGGGCACGGGCGGCTCGGCGGGAACCGGCGCGGCGGGGGCGGGAACGGGAGCGGGGGGTTCCGTGGGTGCGGGAACGGCCACGGCCTCCGCCTCGGCTGGCAGCGGTACCACCGGCGGGCTGTTGAGCGCGGTCGCCACCTCCAAGGCGGGCCTCGCGGCCGCGGGTGTGCTCGCGGTGGCCGCGGTGGCCGCGGGCGGCTACGTCGTCTACGAGCAGGTGGTCGGCGGTCCTTCGGAGAGGGTCGCGGCCGCCGCGAGCCTGTTGGAGGAGGGTCCGGGGTTCACCGCGCGGGTGACCCGGAGCTACACCCGGGCGCACGCGGAGCGGGTCGAGGAGGAGACGGGTCAGCCGGTGGAGGCCGTGCTGGAGGAGAGCCGTGCCGAGGAGGAGTACCTGTACTCGGCGGCGGACCAGAGCTTCCTCATCCGGGGCGCGGCGATGGGACCCGACACGACGGCGGTCGCCAGCCACCAGGGCGAGCTGTACGTGTACGCACCTCGCGAGGCGGCGCCCGGGCTGTGGGAGGACTCACCGCAGCAGCTGTCGGTGACGTCCGAAGGGGTGAGCCTCTCCTTCGGTGAGGAGGGGGACCACGGCCTGTGGCGGCCATCGGCGGAGCCACACGGACTCGGCTCCGATGTGAGTCCTGACTCCGTGGCCGCCACACTGGTCACCGCAGGGCTCAGGGCTCTCGCCGACACGGGTGGCGCCGAGGCGGTGAAGGGTGAGGACCGGGTCTACGAGGGAGCCACCGTTCTTCCGCTCTTGGTCGAAGGGGAACTCGTGGAGGAGGACGCGATCGGAAGAACCGAACTCGACGCGGAGGGCGCACCTGTGTGGGCCGAGTACGGCTCGGACCGTTGGGACGTGCGGTTCGACTTCCAGGACGTGGACGTCGACACCCCGATGGAGGACCCGCAGGTGTGGGCGGCCGAGAACGACGGCTTCGGCTGGGAAGTGGTGCACGCCCCCGTCTGCGGTTCGGTGGGTCTGCCGGAATGGGCCGACGAGTGGGACGCGGCGAAGGTGTGGGACGTCCAGGCCAGCGGTTGGGGCGTGGACTGCGACGACGCGATGGACCTGGCGGAGCTGAGGGAGGATTCGAGTCTGAGCCCGGACCGGTCGGAGATGCTGCACGGTTCCCGAGGCACCAGGAGCGGCATCTGGCAGTACGATGACTCGATGACCTGCGGCATCTACTGGAACGAGTACGTCAGGCCGGAGAGCTACCCCGCTCCCTCCTACGAGTACGGGCCGTGTCAGGAGTCCGCTGTGCTGTCACGGGACGACAGCGATCCTCTCAACAGGCTTTCGGAGGTCGACTTCGGCCCCGTGACCCTGATCGACTTCCACGAACGGGCCTGATCCAGCTGGTCCGGCACAGAGAAAGGGGGCGCGCCCTGAGGCGCGCCCCCTGAAGCCTGGCCGGGTCCCACGTCCCCCAACGTGGGACCCGACCGCGCGGCCTGCGCACTAGGTGCGGTCTGGCCGCTGGGAAGGCGGTTGTAGCGATGGTTTCGTGTCAGAAACCCCCATTGCCGACACGAACGCGTACAACCGCGCATGGTCTTGAGGTGATCTCAGAAGCTTCGCACAGACTCGGTGGGTGTGTTGGGGTCGGGGTCGGTCTGGGGTGCTTCACCTGTGAGAACGCTTCTCTGAGCATAGGTGTTCCCGGCCAGTGGACCGATTTTCGGTCCGGCCGGTAAAAAGCGGGTGCGGACTCGGGCACGGGCGTCCTAAGCTCCCCCGATTCGGGTCCGGGATGGGGGGCGATCACGTCCGGGACGACGTCTCCCGGTGCGCCCCGCCGGGGCCGAGGAACGCGCCCTGGTCGGGGATCCCGGCTGGTGGGGAGTGGTCGCGGCGCCCGTTCGCGCGCATCCGCTGACGTCCCCTGGGAACCAGGACCGCGTGACGCGGACCGCCCGGAAGTGGAGCCTGACACGCGGCGGTGAGGGACACGTCACCCACGGGCGTCTGGAGGCCGGGTGCGTCCCGCCGCGACTCCGCCCGACGGGTGGCCGGGACGATCCTGGCAGCCGTGTGTGCCCGCCGAGGAGTGGGTCGCGTTCCACGCGCACCTTGTCGGTGGGAGCGAGTCGGCGCGGTCCCTTCCTGCTCGGGACGGGGTCGACGGGGGAGCGGGATGGTGTCGGTTCCGCTCGGTTCGGTGGAATCCGGGGCATAGTGACCCTTGACGGGCGTTCCCTGTGGCGCGGGGTGCGCGCCACGACCCCGCGCCCGCACGGTACGCGGGCGGGAATACCTGGCTCCCGGACGGGGTTCCGCATGATAGTTTCATCGAAAGCATTTTCCTAGGAAGCTATTTGGATCGGGGAACGGCCATGCAGTTCGGAATCTTCTCGGTCAGCGACGTGACGACCGACCCCACGACGGGACGTACGCCGACCGAGGGCGAGCGGATCAAGGCGATGGTGCGGATCGCGCTGAAGGCCGAGGAGGTGGGGCTGGACGTCTTCGCCACGGGTGAGCACCACAACCCGCCCTTCGTGGCCTCCTCGCCCACGACCATGCTCGGTTACGTCGCCGCGCGGACCGAGAAGATCATCCTGTCCACCTCCACCACCCTCATCACCACCAACGACCCGGTTAAGATCGCGGAGGACTACGCGATGCTCCAGCACCTGGCCGAGGGGCGCGTGGACCTGATGATGGGCCGGGGCAACACCGGCCCGGTCTACCCGTGGTTCGGACAGGACATCCGCCAGGGCATCCCGCTGGCGCTGGAGAACTACAACCTCCTGCACCGGCTCTGGCGCGAGGACGTCGTCAACTGGGAGGGCAAGTTCCGCACCCCGCTGCAGGGCTTCACCTCCACCCCGCGCCCGCTCGACGACGTGCCGCCGTTCGTCTGGCACGGCTCCATCCGCTCACCGGAGATCGCCGAACAGGCCGCCTTCTACGGCGACGGCTTCTTCCACAACAACATCTTCTGGCCCGCCACCCACACCAAGAAGCTCATCTCCCTGTACCGGCGCCGCTTCGAGCACTACGGCCACGGCAGGGCCGAGCAGGCGATCGTCGGGCTCGGCGGCCAGGTGTTCATGCGGAGGAACTCCCAGGACGCGGTCAGGGAGTTCCGGCCCTACTTCGACAACGCGCCGGTCTACGGCGGTGGCCCCTCCCTGGAGGAGTTCACCCGGGAGACCCCGCTCACCGTGGGCAGCCCCCAGGAGGTCATCGACCGTACCCTGGGCTTCAGGGAGTCCTTCGGTGACTACCAGCGCCAGCTCTTCCTGATGGACCACGCGGGTCTGCCGCTCAAGACCGTCCTGGAGCAGCTGGACCTCCTCGGTGAGGAGGTCGTCCCGGTGCTGCGCAGGGAGTTCGCCGCGAAGAAGCCGGACCACGTGCCCGACGCCCCGAACCACGCCTCGCTCCTGGCCGCGAAGGAGCGCGCCACCACGAACACGGAGGTCCAGGAATGACCCGCAGGCTCGTCACCGTCACGGCCGGGCTCAGCAACCCCTCCTCGACCCGCCTGCTCGCGGACCGGCTGACCGCCGCCGCCGAGGAGGCCCTCACCGACCGCGACGAGAAGGTCGAGGTCCGGGTGGTCGAGCTCCGCGACCTGGCCCACGACATCATGAACGCCATGACCACCCGTGTCCCCACGGGCGACCTGCCCGGGGTCCTGGCGGACCTGGCCGAGGCCGACGGGATCATCGCGGTGACCCCGGTCTTCAACGCCTCCTACAGCGGGCTGTTCAAGTCGTTCTTCGACGTGGTCGACACCGAGGCGCTGGACGGCAAGCCGGTCGTGGTGGCCGCCACCGGGGGCAGTCCGCGCCATTCCCTGGTGCTGGAGCACGCGCTGCGGCCCATGTTCACCTACACCCGCTCGGTGGTGGTGCCCACGGGCGTCTACGCCGCCTCCGAGGACTGGGGCGCGGGCGAGGGCGGCGGTCGGGAACTGTCCGAGCGCATCGCGCGGGCCGCCCGCCAGCTGGCGCTGCTCGTCACCGACAGCGCGCCCACGGGGACCGACCCCTACGACGAGCCCACCCCCTTCGCGGACCTGATGTCCGGTCTGGGTCGGTGAACCCGACCCCCTCAGGGGAGCCCGCTCCGCGACCACGTGCCCTGCACTGCGCATCCCGCGTTGTGCAGGGCACAACTTTGTCCCCGCTCCCTTCTGCCTGGTCCGAGCGCGTCCCTAGAGTCATCCCACCGATGGTCGGCTCCCGCTTTCCCTACCTCCGACCTGGGGAGTTTCGATGCGACTCACTACCCCCGCGCGCCTGTGCGCGCTCCTCGGACTCGCGGCCCTGACCACCGCCTGCGCGCCCCTCCAGACCCCCGGGGCCGCCTCCGGTGTGGACGAGCCGGACGGCACCCTGCGCGTCTGGCTCTTCTCCGAGGTCGACCAGGCCCCGAAGGAACGGGTCGTCGACGCGGCCGTCGCGGAGTTCGAGGCCGCGCACGACGGGGTCGACGTCCAGGTCCAGTACATTCCCGTGGAGACCCGGGCCGAACGCTTCCAGGGCGCCTTCCTCGACCCCGGATCGGCCCCCGACGTCGCCGAGTACGGCAACACCGACCTGGCGGGATACGTCGAGTCGGCGGGGTTCGTGGACCTTACCGAGGACCTCGCCGACTGGGAGCCGCACGAGGACATCGCCGCCGACGTCGCCGCCACCGCACAGGTGGACGGCGCCTCCTACGGTGTGCCCTGGTTCCTCGGCGCCCGCGCCCTCTTCTACCGCACCGACGTGCTGGAGGAGCTCGACCTGGAGGTCCCCCGGACGCTGGAGGAGGTCGTGGAGACCGGCCGCGCCGTCCGGGAGGCCCGCCCCGGGATGCTGGGGATCTCCGCTGGCGGCGCCTACACCTACGCCATGATGCCGTTCGTGTGGGCGCACGGCGGCGACATCGCGGAGCTCCGTGGCGACACCTACGCCGCCACCATCGACTCCGCCGAGTCCCGCAGGGGCCTGGAGCTGTACGGACGCATCCTGTCCGACGACGTCTGCCCGCCCCAGACCTGCTCACAGCTGACCGGCGACGCCTCCGTGCAGAACTTCCTCGCCGGGAACGCCGCCATGACCATCGGCGGCAACTTCAACCTCAACGCGCTGCGCGACAGCGAGGTGGCCGAGAACGCCGCCGTCGTCCCGCTTCCCGGAACCGAACCCGGCACCGTGGCCCCCGCCTTCGCCGGGGGCAACAACCTCGGCGTGCTGGCCGGTACCGAGCGCCGCACCCTCTCCGTCGAGTTCGTGAAACTCCTGGCGGGCAAGGAGTACCAGCTGAAGATGTACGAGGCGATGGGCAACCTGCCCGCCTACACCGACGTCCGCGAGGAGCTGGCCTCCTCCGACGAGGAGATCGGCCCCTTCGTCGAGACCATCGACGCCGGGACGCGGTTCGTTCCCGTCACCGGCGCCTGGGCCACGGTGGACGCCGAGGGCATCCTGCCCGGCATGGTGCAGCGGGTGGCGGCCGGGAACACCGACGTGGACCAGGCCACCGACGAGGCCGCGCGCGCCCTCGACACCGCGTTCGGGGGAGAGTGACGCCCGTGGACGCCAGACCCCCCGTCTCCGCCCCCGCCCCCGCCGTACGGCGCCCCACCGGTCGACCTCCGGGATCCCGGAGCCGCCGCGTCGAACCCTGGATGTACCTGGTGCCAGCCGCGCTGGTGCTGGGCGTCATGCTCGTCTACCCGCTCTACCAGCTGGTCCTGGTGTCGTTCTTCGACTACGGCCAGCCCCAGGTCACCGGCGCCGAACCCCTGGAGTTCGTCGGCTGGGCCAACTACCGTGCGCTGCTGGCCGACCCCCAGTTCTGGGAGGTGCTGCTCAACACGGTCGGCTTCGCCGCCGCCTGCGTGCTCGGCACCCTCGCCGTGGGCGGCGCGCTCGCGGTGCTGGCCACCCGCCTGACCCCGTGGGTGCGCACGGTGCTCTTCCTGGCGGCCCTGGGAGCCTGGGCCACCCCCGCCGTCACCGGCAGCGCCGTCTGGCTGCACCTGTTCGACCCCACCCTGGGTCCGGTGAACCAGGCCCTGACCTGGCTGGGCCTCGGTGACTTCTCCGGGCACTCGTGGACCTACGACAAGTGGTCCGCGTTCGCCCTGGTCGGAGCCCAGGTGGTGTGGTGTTCGTTCCCGTTCGTCATGGTCACGCTCTACGCCGGGATCCGGGCCATTCCGGAGGAGGTGGTGGAGGCCGCCCGGCTGGACGGAGCCTCCACGTCCAGGATCGCGTGGTCGGTGATGCTGCCGATGCTGCGCCCGGCCGTCACCATCGTCACCATCCAGTCCATCATCTGGGACTTCAAGATCTTCACCCAGATCTACGTCATGACCGGGGGCGGCGGGATCGCCGGACAGAACCTGGTCCTCAACGTGTACGCGTACCAGAAGGCGTTCGCCTCCGGGCAGTACGGCCTGGGATCGGCGATCGGCGTGATCACGACCCTGCTCCTGCTGCTGATCACCCTCGTGTACCTGCGCGCGCTGCGCCGCCAAGGGGAGGTACTGTGACGCTCCGCAGACTCAGGAACGACGTCGCCGGGCTGCTGGTGGCGCTGGTCGTCGCCCTGCCGCTGTACTGGATGCTGCTCTCGGCGCTCAAGCCGCGGGCGGCCCTGGAGGCAGGTGACCCCACCCCCTACACGCTCGAACCGACCCTGGAGTCGTTCCGCAGGGTGCTGCTGATCGACGGCTTCGGGCAGTACCTGCTCAACAGCGTGCTGGTGGCGGTCGTGGTCGTGACCGCCTCCACCCTGTGCGCCTTCCTGGCGGCGGTGGCGCTCACCCGCTACCGCTTCCGGCTGCGCACGACCCTGCTCGTCATGGTGCTGACGGCGCAGATGGTGCCGGTGGAGGCACTGACCATCCCGTTGTTCTTCCTGATGCGCACCCTGGGGTACGGCATCCCGGGGATCGGGCTGAACCAGCTGGGTTCGCTCATGCTCGTGCACACCGCTTTCGCCATCCCGCTGGCCGTGTGGATGCTGCGCGCCTTCGTCGCGTCGGTGCCGCGGGAGCTGGAGGAGGCGGCCTGGCTGGACGGCGCGGGCAGCCTCACCTTCGTCACCCGGGTGCTCTTCCCGCTGGTCGCCCCCGGCGTGGTGGCGTGCAGTATCTTCTCGTTCATCATGACGTGGAACGACTTCCTGTTCGCCCGCACCTTCATCATCTCCGCGCAGGAGAACCAGACCCTGCCCATCGCGCTGCTGTCCCTGTTCAAGCCGGACGAGAACGACTGGGGCGGCATCATGGCGGGGTCGGTCCTGATGACCCTGCCCGTCCTGGTGTTCTTCCTGTTCGTGCAGCACCGGCTGGCCAACGGTCTGGGCGGGGCGGTCAAGGGGTGAGTTCCGAGCCCGCGCCCCGCCGCAACGCGTCGGCGTCGCTGCGTCGCGCCCTGGCGGTGGTGGAGCAGGTCCGCTCCACCCCGCCCGAGCGCGGCGGCACCACCCTGACCGAACTGGCCGAGGGCCTGGGCGTGAACAAGAGCACCGTGCTGCGCCTGTCCGTGCCGCTGGTGGAGTACGGCCTGCTCACCCGGGACCGGCGCACCGGCCGGTTCCGGGTGGGCACGGCCGCGCTGCTGCTGTGGCAGTCCTACCTCGACCACATGGACCTGCGCTCGGTCGCCTCGGAACACCTGCGCGGCCTGATGCGCCACACCGGTCACACCTGCCACCTGGTGCTGTTGGACGGACACGACGTCGTCTACGTGGACAAGGTCGAGAACGCCGCGACGGTGCGGATGGCGTCGCGGATCGGCGCCCGGATGCCCGCCTACCGCACGGCGGTGGGGCGGGCGATCCTGGCCTTCGGCCCGGACGACCTGGTGGCCGACGTCGTGGCGGCGGGGCTGCCCGCCGTCACCGCCCGGACGGTGACCGATCCGGTGGTCCTCGCGGAGGAGCTGCGCCGGGTGCGCGAGCGGGGGTACGCGATCGACGACCGCGAGAACGAGCCCGAGGTGCGGTGCGTGGCCGCGCCGGTCTTCGACCACAACCGCGATCCCGTGGCGGCGATCAGCGTGTCCGCGCTGGCCAGCCAGTTGCCCGTGGCGCGGGTGCGCGGGCTGGGGCCGGAGGTCGCCGCCGTGGCGGCCCGGGTGTCTGCCCAGTTGGGCGGCCGGGCCGTGGACACTTCGGGCGGAGGGCACGGGGCTCCGTAGGCCGGAGGTGGTACGGACCGGTCACAGCTCGGCGGGCGGACCAGCGGCTTCCGGAATCGGACGAAACCTCCGCAGAGTTTTCTGTCCGTCACCCATTGCAGCCGGTTTTCAATGGTGTTAACTTTCCGGAAAGCGAAGCATGGGAGCGCTCCCGAATCCGGGGTGGCGCCCTCGGCTCGCAGTCCGGACAGCGCCACGACCGACCGGTGCGCGACCGGATCCGAGGGGTCAACCCCGGCCGGGTCCGCACGTCGCGTCGCCCTCCCGGCCCCCTCCGGGACCGTGCGACGCCCCCGCAAGCTCACTCTCCTTGGCACCCCCCTACGCGAGGAAACGACGATGAGCAGATTCTCTTCCCACGCACACCCGACCAGGTCGCGGCGCGCGCTCGCCACGGCCTCCGCCCTCCTGCTGGGCGCGACCACCGCGCTGACCGCCGCCCCCGCGGTCGCCGCCCCCGACGGGGCGTCCGCCGCCAACGAACGGGTGGACAACCCGTACGTGGGCGCTGACGTCTACGTGAACCCGATCTGGTCCGCCAACGCCGCCGCTGAACCCGGCGGTGAGGCCGTCGCGGACGAGCCCACCGGGATCTGGCTGGACCGCATCAGCGCCATCGAGGGCAACGACAGTCCCACCACAGGTGACATGGGGCTGCGCGACCACCTCGACGAGGCGGTCGCGCAGGCCGCCGGAGAACCGCTGGTCTTCCAGCTGGTCGTCTACAACCTGCCTGGTCGCGACTGTGCCGCTCTGGCCTCCAACGGCGAGCTCGGGCCCGACGAGATCGACCGTTACGAGTCCGAGTACATCGACCCGATCGCGGACATCCTGAGCGACTACGAGGACACCTCCCTGCGGATCGTCACGACGATCGAGCTCGACTCGCTGCCCAATCTGATTACCAATGTGTCCCCCCGCAACACCGCCACCCCCGAGTGCGACGTCATGCTGGCCAACGGCAACTACGTCAACGGCGTCGGTTACGCGCTGGCCCAGCTCGGCGCGATCGACAACGTCTACAACTACGTGGACGCCGGCCACCACGGCTGGATCGGCTGGGAGGACAACTTCGCGCCCTCCGCGGCCCTGTTCCACGAGGCCGCCAACGCCAACGGGGCCACCCCCGACGACGTGCACGGTTTCATCGCCAACACCGCCAACTACTCGGCCCTGAAGGAGGAGCACTTCGCGATCGGGGAGACCATCAACGGGACCCCGGTGCGCCAGTCCAGCTGGGTGGACTGGAACAACTACGTCGACGAGCTCTCCTTCGCCCAGGCCCTGCGCGGCGAACTGGTCTCCCAGGGGTTCGACCCGGGCATCGGGATGCTCATCGACACCTCCCGCAACGGCTGGGGCGGTGCCGAACGGCCCACCAGTGCCGGACCCACCACTGACGTGAACGCCTACGTCGACGGCGGCCGCTTCGACCGCCGCATCCAGTACGGGAACTGGTGCAACCAGGCCGGTGCCGGTCTGGGCGAGCGGCCCACCACCGCGCCCGAGCCGGGGATCGACGCCTACGTGTGGATGAAGCCCCCGGGTGAGTCGGACGGCTCCAGCACGGAGATCCCCAACGACGAGGGCAAGGGGTTCGACCGGATGTGCGACCCCACCTACGAGGGGAACCCCCGCAACAACCACAACATGAGCGGCGCGCTGCCCGACTCGCCCGTCTCCGGCCACTGGTTCTCCGCACAGTTCCAGGAGCTGCTGGCCAACGCGCACCCGCCCGTCCAGTAGGAGGCCCTCCCGGATCGGGCGCCCGCCGCCGTCCCCCCGCGGCGGGCGCCCGGCAGGGGCCACCCCTCCGAACGGAGCCCTCGTGAAGCAACGCCTGACACTCGCCCTCACCACGGTCCTCGCACTCGTGACCGCGCTGTTCGTACACATGATCCCCGCCCACGCCGACACCGGGTTCCGGGTCAGCGACGGGCGCCTGGTCGACGCCGCGGGGAACGACTTCGTCATCCGCGGGGTCAGCCACCCGCACACCTGGTTCACCCACGAGACCGGAGCCCTGGCCGACATCGGGTCGCTGGGCGCCAACACCGTCCGCGTGGTCCTCAGCAGCGGCGACCGCTGGCAGGAGAACGACGTCGCGGACGTCGCGGCGGTCGTCGCCGACTGCAAGGAGAACCGACTCGTCTGCATGTTGGAGGTGCACGACACCACCGGCTACGGGGAGGACCCCGAGGCCGCGACGCTGGACCAAGCCGTCGACTACTGGCTGCGGATCCAGGACGCGGTCGCGGGGGAGGAGGACCACGTCCTGGTCAACATCGCCAACGAGCCCTTCGGCAACGACGAGGCGACCAACGCGTCGTGGGCCTCCGCCACCTCGGAGGCGATCCAGCGCCTGCGCGCGGCGGGCTTCGACCACACGTTGGTCGTGGACGCCCCGAACTGGGGACAGGACTGGACGCACACCATGCGCGACGGCGCCCAGGGAGTCTTCGACGCCGACCCCCACGCCAACACCGTGTTCTCCATCCACATGTACGGCGTCTACGAACAGGAGTCGGTGATCGTCGACTACCTGGAGTCCTTCACTGACCGTGGTCTGCCCCTCGTCGTCGGTGAGTTCGGGTTCGACCACAGTGACGGCGACCCCGACGAGGACGCCATCATGCGGCACACCGAACGGCTCGGCCTCGGCTACGTGGGCTGGTCGTGGAGCGGAAACAGCGGCGGGGTCGCCTACCTGGACATGGTCGAGGACTTCGACGTCGACTCCCTGACCCCCTGGGGAGACCGGATCTTCCACGGGCCCGACGGCATCGTCGAGACCTCGGTGCGGGCTCCCGTCTACGGAGCGGAGCAGCCCGGCCCACGAGCACGTACGTGAGACCCCCGGCCGCGCGCCGTGCGCGGCCGGGTTCCCCCAACGCACACACGAGGAGTGACCTATGCGGTCACGTCAGACCATCGCCGCCCTGGCGCTCGGAGGCCTGGCCGTCGGCTACGCCGTCGTCGCCGCGCCCGAACCCGCCGAGGCCCACGGGGCCTTCACCTATCCCGCGTCCCGCACCTACGCCTGTTTCCAGGACGCCACCGGGGGAAGTTCCGGGGGCGCCCTCCAGCCCGTCAACGCCGCCTGCGCCGACGCCCTCTCCGAAGGCGGCGACTACGCCTTCTGGAACTGGTTCGGCAACCTGATCAGCAACTCCGCCGGCCAGCACCAGGAGTTCGTGGCCGACGGAGAGCTGTGCGGCCCGACCGAGCAGTTCGCGGCCTTCAACGCGGCCCGCACCGACTGGCCGTCCACCCCGTTGCAGCCGAACACGACCGTGGAGTTCCACCACAACGCGTGGGCGCCCCACCCGGGAACCTTCTTCACCTACGTCACGGTGGACGGCTGGAACCCGAACTCGCCCCTGACCTGGGACGACCTGGAGCTGATCGACGAGGTCGTCGACCCCCCGCTGCGCAGCGGGGGAGTGGCGGGCGCCGAGTACTACTGGGACGTGGACCTCCCCGACCGGGAGGGGCGTCACCTCGTCTACTCGGTCTGGGAGCGCTCCGACAGCCCCGAGGCCTTCTACAACTGCTCCGACGTGGTCTTCGGCGACGACCCGGGGTCCGAACCCGGGCCCGGCCCGGACCCGACGGAGCCCGAGCCCACGGACCCGCCCGTCACCGAGCCCACGGACCCGCCCGGCCCCGACCCCACTGACCCGCCCGCGCAGGACTACTGCACGGCGGAGTACCGGGTCACCAACGCGTGGAGCGACGGCTTCCAGGCGGAGGTCGAGGTCACCGCGGGCGAGGACGGCGTGACCGGGTGGATGGTGGACTGGGTGTTCGCCAACCGCCAGGAGATCACCAACGTCTGGAACGCCTCGCTCGTCAACCACGGCGCGCACTTCGAGGCCTCCAACGTGGCCCACAACGGCACGCTCGCCGCCGGTGACTCCACCTCCTTCGGGTTCACCGCGACCTTCGAGGGAGCCAACATCCTGCCCGGCGTGGAGTGTCAGCGGCCCTGACCGGTGACACGTCGGACCGGTCCCGGGGCGTCGTGCTCCGGGACCGGCCCCACCCTTCCTAACGCTGTTAGGTAGCCTGGGCCGATGGACTCCGCGCGCATCTACGAGAACTGCCAGGACCGCCTCCTCGACCTGGCCCCCACCCTCGACCGTGACCAGCTCTCCACCGTCGTCCCCGCCTGCCCGGACTGGACCGTCCAGCAGGTGTACGCCCACCTCACGGGGCTCGGCGCCGACGTGGTGAGCGGAGCGGTCACCCCGCCGGTCGGCGACGAGGTGACGGCACGCCAGGTCGCGGACCGCGCCCACCTGGACATCGGTGCCATCACCGACCAGTGGCGCGAGAGCGCTCCAGCCCTGCTGGAGCTGTTGCGGACCCGGACGCGCAGGCGCTACGCCCTGCTCGCCCTGGACCTGTGGCACCACGAGAACGACCTGCGGGGCGCCCTGGGCCTGGCCGCGCTGACCGAGGACGCCGACCAGCTCGCGGACTTCCCGCTGGGCGGGCTGGCGAAGGTCTGGTCGGCCGACCGCCCCGCCGTGCGGGTGGTCGCCACCGACACCGGGCAGGAATGGGTCCTCGGAGAGGACCCCCGGCTCACCCTGCGCGGCACCGCCTACGAGCTGGCGAGGGCGGTGACCGGACGGCGCGGCGTCCGCCAGATCCTGGCCATGGACTGGACCGGCGGCGACCCCGCGACCGTGGCCCCGCTCCTGCCCACCCTCCCCGCGCCCGAGGCCGACCTCACCGTCTGACGGCCCCGGGGACGGGTGGCCTCAGCCCTCGCGGAGGAACTGCTCGGCCTCGCTGCGAAGCGGTTCGGGAGCGACAGCCCAGATCGGGAGGGTCATCAGGGCGCGCAGCTTCACTTCCTTGACCTCACGAGGAGCGTCCCGAGCCAGTCCTACATGGGACCACAGCTGCTCCAGACGGTCATAGGTGAAGTCCCAGGTCGCACCCACGCTGTCCTCGTCGAGAGCCACAGGCGGGACCGACACGACATGGACCTCGTCCGCGGTCGCCGCCGGGGTGATCTCGATCAGCTCCAGCCCGAACCACTCGGTGAGTCCACGGAAGAGGGCGCGGTGAGCCTCCACCGTCGCGGGTGAGGGCCGCCGGCCGTCGAAGTACAGGGCGAAGATCCATCCGTCGTCCTCGAGCCGTCCCAAATCAAGGACCAGCGGGTTCCCGGTTTCGTCCGTGAACCCGCGGTGGGCGATGCTCGCCTCGGCTCCGTGGCCCTCGGTTCGGGCCGTGCCCCGCTGGAGCTGGAGCATGTCATGCAGTTGGTTCAGGCGTTCGTCCGTCAGTTTCCCGTGGGAGAGAGCCACCAGTGCGGGCAGAAGCATGGGCGTTCCTTCGTCAGTCAGGTAGTCGAGAGATGAGGACTGCGGGGTGAGACGCGGTGTTCGGTGCGGTGCCGTGCGTGCAGCGTGGAATACTCGGCAGCTGTCGGTGGTGAGACGGGTGCCACTTCGTCAGCGGTCCATACCCTGGTGCCTGTCGGGCCCTCCACCGGGCTGGCCGGCACTGCGGCCGCTGCCCCTGGGCGGCCTGCTGGCCGGAGAACCCTGGTTGCGTTTCGCCAGATTCGCCAGATGAGCCGCCGTGGTGCCTCGCCCGCCCCCCTGTCCCGCTCCGGGAGATTCCCGCTGCGGCTTCCTCCGAGCGGGTTTCATGGCCAGTGACGGATGAGGCTGTCCAGGATTGTGAATGATCCAGTCGGCGTCGCTGTGGTGACCCGAAATGCTGCGCCCGAGTTTGGCTGTGTTGACGGGTCCGCTGGATTCGAAGGCGCCCAAGGAGATCTCCCGACCCAGTTGCCCCTCCCACTTCTTCGCCCATTGCGTGAGCGCTGGGAAGGCGTCGTGGACCGCCTGTTTGTCGAGGTAACCATGGCCACCCATGAAGTCGCCCGAGTATCTGTCGAGATTCTTCTCCTGCCATTTCCTGCGAGCCGAGCGGATCATGGCGGTGCTGTTGATGTCGATGTCGAAGTCGCTCGGCACCTCCTCCAGCCCGAGTCTGAACATGGCGTCGTGCGGTCGCCTCAGAGGTCGGACGTCAGTGTCTCCGAACCACTCCCGATACCGCCGACTGGCCTCCGGGTCGTTGGCGATCTCCTGTTCCGTCGGCAGCGTCTTGTGCTTTCCGGAGAAGAACCCGGAGCCGGTTCCCTTCAGCCGGATGTCGACCTGTCGCGGATCGAACCCGTCACGACCCAGCGCTTCCATCATCTCGGAGCCGAAACGGTCGTAGAGCGCCGGAGTCATGCCCATGGGGGCCTCTTTCTTGCCCATCCACCGCAGCTGGATGGGACTGATTCCCAGGAAGTCGAGATCACGCTTGGTGATGGAATAACCCGAGTCGTCCTTCGGCCACCATTCGGGCGGGTTGCCCCTTCCGTCGAGGTACCGGAGAACCTGGATGTCGTCCGGGTTGCTGGGGTCGAGTTCGCCGGTGATCCTCATGGGATGCCAGTCCTTGCCGGCTTCCTGAGCGGCTTGGCCGGAGTTGCTTGAAGGGGAGGCGGTGTCGTCGCCCAGAGCAGGGGCTCCGACGTTCACGCTGCTCGCCGCGGTCCTCTCCGCGGAAAGATCTCGTGACTGCCCTGCAGACAATCCGTCCAGAGTGCTCGGACGGTTACCCGGGAGGGTGACCCACTCCTTCTGACCGAAGTAGCCCATACCTGTCGAGGGGACGGAGAGGACGTCGCTTGCCGGGGTGCGGTCCACGAGAACGACTCCGGGGCCGCCACGGGTTTCCAGCCAGTCGGCGACGATCTGGCGGTCGGCGGACCAACTCGCGAGTGGTCTGTGCCGCGCCTCGAAGCTCTCGCCGACCTCCAGCCCGGACCACTCCGGACGTGGAGCGCCCTCAGGCCAGGTCATGGCCCGATAGCCGACGACCTCGGTCACTCCGCGCTCCCGCAGGAGCTCCTGGGTCATTTCGTACTGGGTGCGCACGAAGTCCTTCAGCGCGTTGCGGTTGTAGAGGAGTTCCAACCGCACGGCCTGACGATCCTTGGGATCCATGTGCCAGTCCATGGCTTCAGTCAGGCCGAACTCCTCCTTCGTGGCCTCCTGGATGGCCAACACGCGGATGTTGTTGTTGGAACCGTAGGACCAGGCGCCCATCACTTCACTGACCGAGATCTGGCGAACCAGTGTGTCCGCCTCCGGCAGGTCCATGCGTATCGCCTTCGAGCTGGCCTGGTCCCGTTGCTCCGGGCTCAGCTCGTCCCGATGGCGGACCTCCGCACCCATCGAGGGGTATTTCTCGTTCTCGGGGACCAGGTAGTAGTCCTCGTCCCCGAGCCTTTCGATCATGTCGGTGCCGACCTTGAGACCGAATGCGGAGAGAGCGAGCTCCCGTGTGGCCGATCGCATACGACGTGCGAGAGCTTCGATCGCGATTGTCTTGGCCTGAGGGGTGTCACGGATGCTGCCGTCCAGGCTGAGGAGGTCCTCACCCTTCTGTTGTTGTACGACTCGCTCCGGTGAATCCAGGGGAGGAGGGGGAGCGTGCTCCTCGAACACCGGATCGGACTGGTTCTGTGGCTCATTCGACCGGGGGGACACCATGATCCAATCGTTCCTTGGCGCCGGGGCCAGAGATGGGGGGCGAATTCAGAATGCAGCCTGGTAGATGCCACAACGCCTCCGCCGGTTCACTGCCTGCCGGTAATCGAGTGGGTTTCCGGGGGTCAGGGCCTGTAGGGGATGCGGTCGACGGCCCGCACCTCTCCCAGGGTGGACCACTCGTTGCGCCCGAGCCGCGCCATCGGACGCAGCAGCGTGGCCTCGGGAAGCCCGTCCACCACGACGGACTCGTCCACGGCCACCGTCTGGACCCGGCCGAACACCACGGTGGAGTCACCCAGGCGCAGGGTCGAGTGCAGGGCGCACTCCAGCGCCACGGGCGACGCGGCCACCCGGGGAGGCCGCACCGTCGTGCTCGCCTCCCGCTCGATGCCCAGCTCGTCGAACTCGCTCAGGTGTGGCGGGTACTCCGTCCCTGTCGCGTTGACCTGGTCCTGGAGCGGCTCGGTGGCCAGGTTGACCACGAACTCCCCGGTGGCCTCGGCGTTGCGCAGGGAGTCCTTGCGCCCCACCGAGGTGAACTGCACGATCGGCGGTTCGGTGCAGGAGATGGTGAAGAAGGAGTGCGGCGCCAAATTGTCCACGCCGGACTCGGAGGTGGTGGAGACCCACGCGATCGGGCGCGGGAGGATCACCGACGACATCAGCTTGTAGAAGTCCCGGCCGGGCAGGGCGGCGGGGGTGTGTTCGGTACGCATCACCGACGAGTATCCCGTGTGCCGGGGGTGGGGGCGGGCATACCCACCGGATGGAACTGGTCACCGCCGAAGACGTCCGCGCCGCGGCCTCCCGGATTCGGGGCCACGTCGTGCGCACGCCCCTCACCGTGGGTCCCCACGGGACGGACCTCCTCCTCAAGCCGGAGAGCCTGCAACCCACCGGCGCCTTCAAACTGCGCGGCGCCACCAACGCCGTCGCCCAGCTCACCCCGGTCCAGCGCGAACGCGGGGTGGTCACGCACTCCTCGGGCAACCACGGTCTCGCGCTGGCCCTCGCGTCCGCCCGTCAGGGTGTGTCCTGCACCGTCGTGGTGCCGCAGGGCGCCCCGGAGGTCAAGGTGGAGCGGATTCGCGCACACGGCGCGCGTGTGGTGACCGTGCCGCCCGCCGAACGCCTGGCCACCGCCACCGAGCTTCGCGACCGTGAACTCCGCGCGCTGATCCCGCCCTTCGACGATCCCCGGGTGATCGCCGGGCAGGGCACCGTGGGCCTGGAGGTCCTGGAACAGTCGCCCGAGGTCGCCACCATCGTGGTGCCCGTGGGTGGCGGCGGACTGGCCTCCGGCGTGGCCACGGCCGCGCGGGCGGCGCACCCACGGGTGCGCGTGGTGGGTGTGGAGCCCGAGCTGGCGGCCGACGCCGCCGAGAGCCTGCGCGAGGGGCGCCTGGTCGCCTGGGCACCGGAGCGCACCCACCGGACCATGGCCGACGGGGTCCGCGTCTGCCTGTCCGAACGCACCTTCGCGCACCTGTCGGCCCGGTTGGACGAGATCGTCACGGTCTCCGAGGAGGAGATCGCCCGGGCCGTGTCCGCGCTCGCCCACGGGGCCCGACTCGTCTCCGAACCCAGTGGCGCGCTGGCCACGGCGGCGGTGCTGGCGGGGAAGGTGGAGACGGTGTCGGGGCGGCCCGAGGCCACGGTCGCCGTGGTGTCGGGGGGCAACGTCGACCCGGCCCTGTTCACACGGCTGACCACGGTGGACTGAGCCGGGGGCGACCGAGGTGAGGGACCCACGTCTCGGGGCCCCTCACCGGGCTCCTCGGCCTCAGGCGGAGCGCCATCGGAAGCGTGAGTCCTCCGCTGTGGTGGTGCACTGCATGAGGGTGCCGTTGCTGGTGTGCCCGTACTGCCAGTGCTGCGAGCAGAAGGATCCGGGGTGCACGCCCTGGACCGGCGCGGGTTCCGGGTCCGGCGCGGGTGCCGGATCGGGGTCGGGTGCCGGTGCCGGTTCGGGCTCCGGGTCCGGCGCGGGTTCCGGCTCGGGTTCGGGTTCGGGTTCCGGAGTCGGGCTGGGGTCACCGATCTCCCCGGGGCAGTCCAGGTCCCCGGGGACCGCGAAGAGCTCCACCGCGAAGGCGTCGGAGAACGGGGCGGTGGCATCGTTCCCGTCCGGTTCCTGACCGCACACGGTGTGCCCGTCGGCCCGTGCCGGGTCCGGGGCGTCCGTGTCCCCGAAGGCGCTGGTGACCTCCACGGTGAGGCCCGCGCCCTCGATCCACGCCCGGGCGTCCCCGACACTCCCGTCGACGAAGTCGGGCAGCGTCGGCCACTCCTCGGAGGCGTCGGGGGCCTCGGGGCAGTCGACCCCCTCGGGCGCCACGGTGAGCGCCGCCGTGTCCCGGTCGACTTCCTGGCCGCACACGGCCATGGCCGATCGGGTCCAGGCCACGTCCTCCGCGAGCGCGCCGAGTACGAGGTCACCGAGGTCCAGACCGGCCTCGTCCAGTTGGTCCTCGGCGTCCGGGAGGTCGAGTCCCACCAGTTCGAGGACGGGCTCCTCCGTGGGGGACGCGGACGCGGGTTCCTCGGCCGTCGGCGGCAGGAGGAGTGCGAGCACGACCAGGGCGACGAACCCGAGAAGGGTCAGGGTCGCGCAGCCGCCGCATCCCAGGCCGACCATGGCCAGGGGGGAGAGCTTCTTCCGTCCGGGGGCGGGCCCGGGCACGGAGGGGGGAGGGTTCATACGGCTCCGTCTCAGCTTCTGGGAAGGCGGAGCGGGCGCCGATCACCGTGCCGCACCATGCGGCCGAATCCCACCATAGTGGGGCGGAAGGGGAGAGCGGTCAGTGTGGCGGAGGGTCAGCCGTCGGTGGACCGACGGTCGGAGGCCGCACGGTCCTCGCGTCGGCGCATGGCCATGTCGGACAGGACGGCCAGGCCGAAGGCGATCACCATCGCCGCGATGACCGCCAACGTGGTCAGTGCGGTGCCGAACGAGGTGGGGTCGATCATGGGGAGCTCCGGGGGTCGAGGGCGCCAACGCTCGTGCGTCCGACATGCCGGGCATGTCGGCGCCTCCAACCGTAATAGGTGTTAACTTTCAGACCCAGTGTAAGCCCGAGTGAACTGCGTCATATCCGCGCTCGGGGGGTCCCGGTTGGGGAACGGCGATCCAGGGCAGGTTCCGGGGCATGTCGGACGCCGAACGCACCCCCGACGGACGCCACGTCGTCGTCGGGGGCCGAAGGTGGCGGGCCAGTGACCCCGAACTCCCGGAGTCGGTCCGCCAGCGCCTGGTCGACCTCCTCATGGAGGCGCGCCGCGGTGTGGCCTCGGCCCTGCGCGCCGGGGACGCCGAGGCCGAGGAACGGGCCAGGGCGAACGTGCGGCACGCCAAGGAGGGGCTGGGGGAGAGGGGCACACCCTGGTGGGAGATGCCCGTCGAGGAGCGCCGACACCGCTGGGAACGCGCGCTGCGCGACCTGGGCGCGGAGTGACCACCGGTGTGCCCTCCCACGGGGCGGAGGACACACCGGCCGTGCTCAGGGGGTGGGCGGAGTGGTGCCCGGGCAGGTCTCGGTGACCGGCTCCCGGGTCTCGAAGAACTCCACCGCCACCTCGGCGCAGGGCAGCTCGTCCAGCGTGCCGTGGCCGTCGTCCTCCACGCTCAGCACCCGTCCGCCGACGACCTCGCGCATGTCCAGGGCCCAGCGGTGGGGGGTGACCATCTCACGGGTGTGGCCGACCAGCTGGAGCGGGCTCTCACCCCGGCGCAGCTCCGGAGCCCGGCCCTCCGTGGGCCAGCCCACGCACAGGTGCTCGTAGAAGCCCAGGGTGCCCATGGCGGGCAGGCGCTCGGCCCGTTCGGTCCGGTGCCGCCACACCTGGTCGAAGTCGCGCGGGCTCTCGGAGTCGTTGCAGAGCAGCGCCATCTGGGCGAAGAACGTGCCGCCGTCGGTCTCGGTGTCCCAGCCGAACCCCTGCACCGGAGGCCGCCCCGGCCCGGGGACGCCCCCGTCCAGCAGGGTCACCAGGGCGGCGGCGTTGTCGGGCCACTCGCGTTCGGGCGTGGGCAGCAGCGCCGTCACGGTGTCGCCGTCCACCACCGTCCCGTCGGGCGCGGTGCGCGGATGCTCCGCCAGCTCGTCACGGAGCTCCAGCACACGCGCCCGCACCGGCCCGCCCACCGTGCCGAGACCGTAGACCGCGTCGTGCTCGGCCACCCAGTCGGTGAACCGGTGGAAGACCTCCTCGCCCGCCTCCGCCTGGCCCTCCTCCAGCCGGGACACACTGGTGTCCGGGGAGACCACCGAGTCCAGGAGCATGGCCTCGACCCGGTCGTCGTACAGGGAACGGTAGGCCGCGCCGAGCAGGGACCCCCACGAGATCCCGTAGAAGCCGATGGTCTCGGCGCCCAGCGCCTGACGGACCAGGTCCATGTCACGGGCCGCGTTCTCCACGGTCAGGGACTCGACCAGCTCCGGGTCGTGGGCGTGGCACTCCGCGTTGATCCGGGCGTGCTCCTCGGCGAGTGCACGCGCCCGCTCCTCCGCGCTCGGATCCCCCGTGGGATCGGTCGCGCGGTAGTCGTGGTCGCACTCCAGCGCCGCGCTGTGGCCGACGCCGCGCGGATCGAGCCCGACGAGGTCGTGCCTCAGCCCGAGGTCGCCCGCCTCACTGTCCAGGATGGCTCCGGGCATGGTCACGCCCTGCTGTCCAGGTCCGCCGGGGTTGAACAGCACCGGATAGGTGTTCCCCTCCGCTGCCGGAACCCGGGTGACGGCGAGTTCGATGGTGCGGCCGCCGGGGTCGTCGTGGTCGACGGGCACGGTCACGGTCCCGCACAGGGTGCGTTCGTCGTCCTCGTCCCAACCGGCGGCCACCTCCGCGCAGAGCCGCCAGTCCGGTTCCGGGTCGGGCGCGGCCCCGGCCGGGACGGCGCCGGCGGTGAGCAGCAACCCTGACAGGGCTGTCAGCGAGGCGGCGCGTACAAGGGGCATGAGGGTCTCTCCGCTCGTGGGGGTGGGGGCCGGGAGGGGCGCGGGGGGCGCCGCACGCCCCGGTGTCCCGGAGTCGCCGTCATGCTACGGTCGGCCACCACCTCCGGGCATGCCCCCGGCGAAGGATCCTCGTGGTCTCGGAAGTACCGGGTCGCGGCCGTACCTCCGTCTCCTTGGTCGGTGCCGACACCCACTTTCGTGGGGGGAGCGTGCCCCGGGGATCCGTCCCACGGTCCGGACACGGGGGTGGGCGTCCTAAACTCAGCCCCCATGCGCACCCGGATCCCTCACCCCAGCCGCTGCCTCGCCCGGTGGCGCGGCCTGGACCCCCTCACCCGACGCGAGTGGCGCTGGACCGTCGCCGACTGGCTGTACGCCCTGGGGACCGTGCTCCTGACCCTCCAGTTCCAGATCCAGTCCATGGACGGCTGGGGCCTGGCCGGAACCTGGATGAGAGAGCTCTTCGAGGCCGAGTCCGCCCGCTACGGGCCGGAGCTGCCGGGGCTGCTGTACTACGTGCTCCCCGTGCTGGTCGTGACGGCGACCATGCTGGTACGGCGTGCCCGGCCCCTGTGGCTGCTGGGGTCGGCGCTCGTCCTGCTCCTGGGGTTCGGCAACGTCGTGCCGGTCCTCGTGGCGGTCTACTCCCACGCCGTCCACGCCAGGGGCCCGCTCTCCCCGGTGGTGTGGTCCGCGGCCTACGCCGCCGGGATCGTGCTGGCCTTCCGGGAGGCCGCCGACATCGTCTTCATGGGAGTGACGGCCGTGCTGTTGCTCCTGGCCGTCGGGCTGTACGTGGGCACCCGCCGCGAGCTGGTGGACGGGCTCAGGGAGCGTGCCGAACGGCTCGACCGGGAACAGCACCTGCTCGCGGAGCGCGCGGTGAGCGCCGAACGCAACCGCATCGCACGCGAGATGCACGACGTCGTCGCCCACCGGGTCAGCCTCATCGTCCTGCACGCCGGGGGGTTGGAGGTCTCCACCAGCGATCCCAGGGCCCTGGAGACCGCCGGACTCATCCGAGGAACGGGACGCCAGGCCCTGGGGGAGCTGCGCGACATCCTCGGTGTGCTGCGCGAACAGCCCTCCGCCCCGGCACCGACGCGGCCGCGACCGCAGCCCACTCTGGGACGGGTACGGGAACTGCTCGACGAGTGGCGCGCGGCGGGGATGACCGTCGAACTCCGGGACGGGCTCACGGGAGGGCACGACCTCCCGCCCGCCGTCCAGCGCACCGCCTTCCAGGTGGTGAAGGAGGGCGTCACCAACGCCGCCAAGCACGCCGCCGGGGCCGACGTGACCGTCACGCTCCAGCCGGATGCGGGCTGCCTGACCGTGGACGTCACCAACGCGGAACCGCCGGGCGACCTCGTGCCCCCGCCAGCGAGCGGGTACGGACTGTCCGGTCTACGGGAGCGGGTGGACGCGCTGGGGGGCCGACTCACCTCCGAGGGGACCCCCGACGGCGGGTGGCGGCTGAGCGCCGCACTGCCCACGACGGTGGACGCGGAACCCGAACCCGTCTGACGGGCGGACACGCGACGGTCCGGGAACCACGAAGGGGCCCGGGGACGCCGCGCGCCCCGAGCCCCGACGACGTACGGGCCTACAGGATCGAACCGGGCGTGTAGGCGGCGGCCTCCGGGCGGGCCGAGGTGACCTCCTCGATCCGCGCCACCACGGCGGCCACCTGGTCGGCGGCGGCACCGGTGAAGGTGATCCGGTCGGCCAGCAGCGCGTCCAGGGCGGCGCGGTCCAGCGGGAAGCGCTCGTCGGCGGCCAGCCGGTCCAGCAGCTGGTTGCCCACGCCCTCCTGACGCATGGCCAGCGCCGAGCCCACCGCGTGCTCCTTGATGAGCTCGTGCGCGGTCTCGCGGCCCACCCCGGCGCGCACCGCCGCCATCAGCATCTTGGTGGTGGCCAGGAACGGCAGGTACCGGTCCAGCTCCGCGGAGATCACGGCGGGGAAGGCACCGAACTCGTCCAGCACCGTCAGCATGGTCTCGACCAGCCCGTCGAAGGCGAAGAACGCGTCCGGCAGCGCCACCCGGCGCACGACCGAGCACGACACGTCGCCCTCGTTCCACTGGTCGCCCGCCAGCTCACCGGTCATCGACGCGTACCCGCGCAGGATCACGGTGAGGCCGTTGACCCGCTCGCACGAGCGCGTGTTCATCTTGTGCGGCATCGCGGACGAGCCCACCTGGCCCTCGGCGAAGCCCTCGGTGACCAGCTCGTGCCCCGCCATCAGGCGGATCGTCCTGGCCAGGGAGGAGGGACCGGCGGCGAGCTGCACCAGCGCGGTCAGCACCTCGAAGTCCAGCGAACGCGGGTACACCTGGCCCACGCTGGTGAAACGGTGCTCGAAGCCCAGGTGGGAGGCGACCTCGTCCTCCAGCGCGTCCAGGGCCGCGCGGTCGCCGCCGAGCAGGTCCAGCATGTCCTGGGCGGTGCCGACCGGGCCCTTGATCCCGCGCAACGGGTACCGGGCGATCAGCTCGTCCAGGCGCCCGAGGGCCACCAGGACCTCGTCCGCGATCGACGCGAACCGCTTGCCCAGGGTCGTGGCCTGCGCCGCCACGTTGTGGGACCGGCCCGCCATGACCGTCTCGCCGTACTCGGCGGAGAGCCGACCGAGCCGGGCCAGCAGCGCCACCACGCGGTCGCGCACCAGCAGCAGGCTGTCGCGGATCTGGAGCTGCTCGACGTTCTCGGTGAGGTCGCGCGAGGTCATGCCCTTGTGGACGTGCTCGTGACCGGCGAGGGCGTTGAACTCCTCGATCCGGGCCTTCACGTCGTGCCGGGTGACCCGTTCGCGCGCGGCGATGGAGGCCAGGTCGACCTGTTCGAGGACCTTCTCGTAGTCCTCCACCACACCGGCCGGAACGTCCACGCCCAGACGCGCCTGGGCACGCAGCACGGCCAGCCACAGCCGCCTCTCGGCGACCACCTTGTACTCAGGGGACCACAGCCGGGTCAGCTCCGCGGACGCGTAGCGGGCAGCCAGGACATCGGGGATCACAGGTTTCGCGCTCACGTCGTCCGACCCTATCGCCCCGGGCGGGCCGGGTGCGCGTCGGTCCAGCCCCAGTTCACCGGTAGTGCCGTCCCTACCCCGAACCGGTGGGCCCGGCGGATGTCCCCGCCCCCGCGCCGCGCCCTAGCGTGGGGGACATGATCACCCCGAACGTGCGCCGCAGAGGGCCGAGCACGCTCCTCCAGTCGCTCGCCAGCCCCCGGTACCTGCTCTCGGCGTGGCCGTGGCGGTCCCTGGCCTACTCGCTCACCACCCTGGCTGTCGGGGGCGCGCTGCTCCTCGTGGCGGCGCCCGTGTACGCGCCCTGGGCCGTGTTCGTGGCCCGGCTGGGGAACGGCCACGGCGCCGGAGAGCAGGCGTCGTGGTTCCTGTTCGGACTGCTCATGGTGCTCTGCTTCGCGCCGCTGGTGGCCATCCCCCTGGGTGCGCTGGAGCGGCGGCGCCTGTACCTGGTGATGCCGGAGGAGAACCGCAGCGGGCACCGGTCCCCTCCCGCCGGGCTGTGGGGCTGGGCGCGCACCCGCTACTCCGAGGCCGCCACCTGGCGTGAGGTCGCCTACGCCGCCGTCATGTTCCCGATCTTCGGCCTGGTCCTGCTGGTGACCACGACGCTGACTGTGGCCACGGCCGTCCTGGCGGCCGGCCCCTTCCTGCTGCTCGACGAGAACGAGGGTCCGATCGCCCTGGGCTGGACCACCCTCACCACCCCCTCCGAGGCCCTGCCCTACGCCCTCGCCGCCCCGCTGACCGCCCTCCTGCTCCTCTACGTGTGCGGGCTCACGTCCTATGGCCACGGGGTGATCGCCCGCGCCCTCCTGGTCGGGCCGCCCAAGGAGGTGCTGCGCGCCGAACTCGACCAGGTCACCGAGTCCCGTGCGCGCCTGGTCAACGCCTTCGAGTACGAGCGCCGCCGGATCGAAAGGGACCTGCACGACGGCGCCCAGCAGCGTCTCGTGGCGCTCAGCATGGACCTGGGCATGGCCCGAGTGGACCTGGACGAGGGCACCCCGGCCGACCTCCGCGTGGCGGCGGCCCAGACCAAGGTCGACGACCTCATCACCGAACTCCGCGAACTGGTGCGCGGCATCCACCCGCGCGTGCTCACCGACCGGGGACTGCGCGACGCCCTCCAGGAGCTGGCCGACCACTGCCCGGTCCCCGTCACCGTGGAGACCGCGATCCCGCACCGCCTTCCCCCGCACGTGGAGGGGACCGCGTACTTCGTGGTCGCGGAGGCACTGACCAACGTCTACAAGCACGCCCGGGCCCACGCCGTGACCGTGCGCGCCCACCTGGCACCCGGCGACCCCCGGGCCGCGACCAACGGCACCCCCGGCGGGGCGCGGGAGGACGGAACCGCCGTCCTCACCGTGGAGGTCACCGACGACGGGGTCGGCGGGGCCGACGCCGACCGCGGGAGCGGCCTGACCGGCCTCGGTGACCGGGTCGCCGTGATGGGCGGGACAATGGGACTCACGAGCCCCGAAGGCGGGCCGACCCGAATCCGAGTGGAGCTGCCGTGCGGTCCGATTCCCGCGAACCCGACGCCGTGACCCCCGTACCGACCGTGCTCGCGGAGGACGGCGTGCTCCTGCGAGAGGGCCTGGTGGGTGTCCTGGAACGCTTCGGCTTCCCCGTGGTGGCGGCGGTCGAGGACGGCGACGCCCTGGTCGAGGCGGTCACCGAGCACCGGCCCCGTCTGGTCGTCACCGACATCCGGATGCCCCCCGACTTCACCGACGAGGGGCTGCGCGCGGCCGTTCGCCTGCGCAAGGCCGACCCGGGACTGGCGGTGGTGGCGCTCAGCCAGTACGTGGAGCTCAGCTACGCCACCGACCTGCTCGACTCCGGCGACGGCAAGGGCGTGGGCTATCTGCTCAAGCAGCGCGTGGGTGACGTCCGTGAGTTCGCCTCGGTCCTGCGCAGGGTCGTGGAGGGCGCCACCTTCGTCGACCCCGAGGTGGTGCGGCAACTGCTGCGCCGCAGCTCCGACCCGCTCGAACGCCTGACCGCCCGGGAGCGTCAGGTGCTCGAGCTGATGGCCGAGGGCCACTCGAACGGGGCCATCGCCCGCAAGCTGGTGGTGAGCGACGCGGCGGTCGGCAAGCACGTGGGCAACATCCTCGCCAAGCTCGACCTGCCGCCCGACGACGACGTGCACCGCCGGGTCCAGGCGGTCCTGGCGTTCCTTCGCGCACAGGCCGACTGAACCCGGAGCGATGGCTCAGGCGTCCATGGTCCGGTCCACGACGACCACGGTCTCGTCGCCCACGACCCACGCGTCGTGGCCGGGCGGCACGAACGCCACCTGGCCCGCCCGCAGCTCGCTCTCGGACCCGTCGGACGTGCGGATCCGCAGGGTCCCGCTCATGAGCGTGAGCGAGTGGGTGGCCATGCACAGGTCCGTGCCCGCGGCCGGGCCGATGTGCTCGCTCCACCGCCACCCCGGTTCCAGGGTGAGGCGGTTGAAGCTCTGGCCGCCCAGGTGCACGGACTCGGCGTGCCCGTGGTCGAACTCCATCCGTTCGTCGGAGGCGTCGAAGTCACCGATCCGCACGGCCCCCGGGGACTCCTCGTCCCAGGCCTGCACCATGGACTGGTGGACGATCCGGCCGCCCTCCAGGTCCAGCATGGAGATGCTCCTGACGGTGAGGCCGTCCGGGTAGGTGCACCGTTCCGTGTAGGCGGCGCGGTCGCCGTCCGTCACGCACTCCAGGACCTCGTGGTCCAGGTCCATCGAGTAGACCTGCCGGATCTGCTCCTCGATCGACGCGCGCCCGTGCAGGACGGTGGGTGCGCTGGGCGGGGTGCGACGGTCCACGGTCTCCATGTCCGCGTCCTCCGCGAACTGGCCCACGAGGGTGGCGGTGTCACCGTTCTCGACGGCCCGCCGGAACGCCTCGATGTCGAATTCCGTGCCGCTGCCGCTGCCGCTGGTGTTGACAGACATGGTGCGGACCCCCTTCCGCTGGGAACTCAGAAGGCACGTCGGATTCACGGGTGCCTCTCCCTCCACTCTCCTCGCCCCCCTGCCCCCGGTTCGACCAATCCCGGGTCAGGCCTGGGTTTGCCCGGACCGGGGGAGGGGATCGACCGGTGACGGAGCACGGGGAGCGCGCAGCACCCCGAAGGAGGCAGGATGAGGCCCACGGTCGCCGCACCCGAGAGCGTCACCTGGAGGGTGCACCTGGACCGCGCCATGTGGGTGGCCGGCGTGCGGGCCCTCATGCTCCAGGCACTGCACCCGATCGCCATGCAGGGGGTGTGGCAGCGCTCCGACTTCCGCACCGACCCCACCGGGCGCCTCATGCGCACCGCCCACTTCGTGGCGGTCTCCACCTACGGCAGCCCGGCCGAGGCCGAGGCCCTCGGTCGGCACGTGCGCCGCGTCCACCGCGCGCTGAGCTTCACCGACCCCTCCGGCGGTCGGCTCCACCGGGTCGACCAGCACGACCTCCTCGTGTGGGTGCACTGCGCGGAGGTCTCCTCGTACCTGGAGGTCTGCCACCGGGCCGGGGTGGAACTGGGCGCCGCCGACCGCGACCGCTACCTCGACGAACAGGCGCACACCGCCACCCTCGTCGGGCTCTCACCCGGCGACGTCCCCCGCGACGTCGCCGCCATGCGCCGCTACCTGGCCGCGGTCCGGCCCAGCCTGCGTGTGACCCCCGAGGCCCGCCGGGCCGTGCGGTTCCTGCTGTGGCCCAGGATCCCCGACCGGCTCGCCTGGCTCACGCCGCTGCGACCCCTCTGGTTCCCGGTCGGCGCCCTGTCCTACGCCACCCTGCCCCGGTGGGCGCGCCACGCCTACGGGACGCTCCCGGAGGTCCCCGGGTCGGACGCGGCGGCCACCGTGAGCCTGCGCGCGCTGCGCTCGGGGCTGAACCGGGTACCCGACCGCCACTACGACCGGATCTTCGACGAGGCCACGGTGCGCAGCGCGCACGACGCCAAGCGGAGGCTCCTCGCGGCCGGGTACCGGGTGGAGGACGGCCTGCGCGGGGTGCGCCGTGCCGCCGACCCGCGGGGGCTCCGGGCCACCGCGCCCGGAAACGGGTCTCGACCCTCTCCGACCCCACGGACTACCGTGGAATGAGGGGACGGCCTCACCATCGGTGCACCGGAGGTGACATGGTCAAACGCAGGAAGATCCGGTACGCGCTCGTCATGGGGACGTGCCTGGTGCTGTTCGTCGGAGCCACCCCCGTGTACTACCTGTTCGGCACGGGGTGGGCGGTGGCGATGTGCCTGGTCGCCATGGTGCTGCCGCCGATCGCGGTGACACTGGGGAGCATCTCCGACCCCGACGACCCGCGCGACCACGACAACAGGTACGGGCCCAACGCCGAGTAGGCCGGGCGACCACGCCCGCTCCCCGCGTCGGGGCCCGTACCCGGTGTCAGCGTTCCAGGACGCGCCGCAGGGCGCTCAGGACCAGCTCGGCGCGGTCCAGACGGGCGTTGTGTCCCATCAGGCCGATCCGCCACACCGTCGCCGCGTGGGGACCCACACCCGCGCCGATCTCCAGGCCGTAGTCGCGCAGCAGCCGCTCACGCACCTTGCCCGAGTCCACGCCGTCGGGCACGCGCACCGACGTCAGCTGCGACAGCCGGTGGCCCTCGGCGGCGAACAGCTCCAGGCCCATCTCCTGAAGGCCCTCGCGCAGACGCGCACCGGCCGCCTCGTGGCGGGCGGACACGGAGTCCACACCCTCCTCCTCGATCCGCGCCAGCGCGGCGTCCAGGGAGGCGACCATCGCGGTCGGGGCGGTGTGGTGGTAGGCGCGCCCGCCCGGGCCGCCTCGCACGTACGCGCCGAGCAGACCGAGGTCCACGTACCACACGGGAGGCGCCTGCACCCGGCGCTCCCAGGCCCGTTCCGAGAAGGTGAAGGGGGCCAGCCCCGGAGCCACGCCCAGGCACTTCTGGGTGCCGGAGTAGGCGATGTCCACCCGCCACTCGTCCAGGGCCATCGGCATGCCGCCCAGCGAGGTGACGCAGTCGGCCAGCAGCAGGGTGTCGTCGGACCGCTCACGCAGGGCCCGGCCCAGGGCGCCGATGTCGCTGACCACGCCGGTGGAGGTCTCCGCGTGCACGGCCGCCACCAGCTTCGGCGCGGGGTGGGCGTCCAGGACGCGCTGGACGTCCACGGGCCGACCCCACTCGTGGTCCACCCGGACCACCTCGGCGCCGTAGCGCCCGGCGACCTCGCACATCCGCTCGCCGAACAGGCCGTTGACCGCCACGACCACGACGTCACCGGAGCGGACGGTGTTGGCGAAGGCGGTCTCCATCCCGAGGGAGCCGGTGCCGGAGAGCGGGAGTGTGAGCGGGTTCTCGGTGCCCCAGAGGGAACGCAGGCGTTCGCAGGTGCGTTCCAGCAGGGTGATGAACTCGGGGTCCAGGTGTCCGAGGAGCGGGGCGGCCAGACCCAGAGTCGCCTCCGGGTAGGGGTTGCTCGGACCGGGGCCCAGTAGGGTGCGTTCGCTGACTGACATGGTCGAACACTAGCCGGGAAGGGCCGGTCGGGCCCAAACGGGGGTCACGGGGCCCGCGCGCCCCCGCCCACCTCGAAACCGCCGCCCGAGTGGGCCCGAACCAGGAAGGAGACGGGTGTCCACCACCCAGCCGGAGGCTGGTGCGCGCACACCCGAACCACCATGACCGAGACCAACACCGAGACGGCCACCGGAGCCGACACCGACGGCGTGCGCATGCTGCGGGTGGCCCACGACGACCCCCGGGTGGCGGGACTGCTCGCGGGACTCCTGGCGGAGTACACCGAACGCTACGGGGCCGAGGGCGCCGCCACAGAGCTCAGCCGTTACCCGGTCACCGAGTTCGTCGCCCCGCACGGCTGCCTGGTCCTGGCCGAGCTCGACGGAGAGGTCGTGGCGGGGGGAGCGCTGCGCCCGTACCGGAGGGACCGCGCGACCCAGGCCGAGACGGTCGAGTTCAAACGGGTGTGGACCAGCGCGCGGCACCGGCGGCGCGGACTGGGACGGCGGATCATGACCGCGCTGGAGGGCGCCGCGCGTGACCTCGGCTACTCCCGGGTCATCCTGTTCACCGGTCCCTCGCAGCCCGAGGCCGTCGCCCTGTACGAGCGGATCGGCTACCGCTGGGTGGACCCCGCCACCGTCGAGGACCTGCCCTACCCGAAGGCCATCCCCTTCGCCCACGACCTGGTATGACACGCGCACGCACGGGCCTGTCGGCGCCGCTCCGGACGTTATGGGCAGCGCTATGTCCGGCGTGCGGACAGGGGTACGAACGCCCCCGTACGATGAGGAGGAGGCGGCCGCCACCAGCGGTCCCCGCTCCCCGCACCCTTTCGACGAACTCTGGAGAGTCACAACGTGAGCGAGCAGCAGCGTCCCGAGGCCGAGGTCGACGCCCCCGTGTTCAGGCCACGCAAGAACGGCCAGGCGCAGTCGGTCTCCGACGAGCTCGCGGCGTGGATGACCACCGGCTGGGCCGACACCGAACTGCGGGACCTCGCGCCGATCGAGCAGGCCGAGCACACCGCCCGACGCCGGGCCGCGCTCAGCGCCGCCTTCCCCGGCGACCGGCTGGTCATCCCCTCCGGTCAGCTCCTGACCCGCTCCAACGACACCGAGTACCCCTTCCGTGCCGCCACCGACTACGCCTACCTCACCGGTGACACCACCGACGGCAACTGCCTGGTGTTCACCCCGAGGGCCGACGGTGGCCACGACGTGGTCCTCCACCTCAAGCCGCGCTCCAACCGCGACAACGGCGAGTTCTGGCTCGGCGGCTACGGCGAGCTGTGGACCGGCCGCCGCAACAGCCTCGGTGAGGCCTCCGACCTCCTGGGCGTGCCCACCGCCGACGTGCGCCGGCTGCCCGCCGAACTGCGCGCCGACGCTTCCGTCACCACCCGCGTGGTCCGCGGCCACGACGCCGAGATCGACGCCCTGGTGGACGAGCTGCGGGCCGACGCCGACGACGAGGCCCGCGCGAAGTCCGCGCGGCTGGACGAGGACCTCGGTGTCGTCCTGGCCGACCACCGCCTGGTCAAGGACGAGTGGGAGGTCGCCCAGCTCCAGCTCGCGGTGGACGCCACCGTGCGCGGCTTCGGTGACGTCGCCAAGGCGCTCCCGCAGGCGAAGGACACCTCCGAGCGCTACGTCGAGGGCACCTTCTTCCTGCGTGCCCGTGTGGAGGGCAACGACGTCGGTTACGGCACCATCGCCGCCTCCGGTGCCAACGCCACCACCCTGCACTGGACCCGCAACGACGGCCCCGTCCGCGAGGGCGACCTCCTCCTGCTGGACGCCGGTGTGGAGACCACCACCCTCTACACCGCCGACGTCACCCGCACCATGCCGGTCTCGGGCACCTTCACCGACCTCCAGCGCAAGGTCTACGACCTCGTCTACGAGGCCCAGGAAGCCGGAATCGCCGCCGTGGCGCCGGGTCGGCCCTTCACCGCCTTCCACGAGGCCTCCCAGCGCGCGCTGGCCGAGGGCCTGGTCGAGTGGGGCCTGCTCGAGGGCCCGGTCGACCGCGTCCTGGAGCTGGGCCTCCAGCGCCGGTACACCCTGCACGGCACCGGCCACATGCTCGGCATGGACGTGCACGACTGCGCCGTCTCCCGCCAGGAGAACCACCTGTACGGCGACCTGAGGCCGGGCATGGTCCTCACCGTGGAGCCGGGCCTGTACTTCCAGCCCGACGACCTCACCGTCCCCGAGGAGCTGCGCGGCATCGGCGTGCGCATCGAGGACGACGTCCTGGTGACCGAGGAGGGCCGCACCGTGATGTCGGCCGGTCTCCCGAGGTCCTCGGCCGACGTCGAGGCCTGGCTGGCCGAGCGCCTGCCGCGCTGAGCGCGACGTTCCCGAGCGCACGGGCCGTCCTCCCCTGACGGGAGGCGGCCCGTCGCCGTTCACGCCGTCGGGAGCGTGCGCAGCCGAGATTCGGTCACCGGAGACCCGGTTCGCCGGACGTGGTCGACGGGTTTCGGCTGTCCGTAGCCCGAGCCCTTTCCGGGGCCGGAGTGGGGCATGACCGCCCTGTCCGGATATTCACCGGGGCGGGTGTGGAACCATCGGTGCTGATCCACCTACGGGCTGCCCGATCAGTGGGCGGTCCGATCTGGCACCCGCTACGGTTTTTGTGGCGAGCGGATACGTAGGACGGAACTGGGGGAGGTTCACGCGTGCGCGCGGAACGGCTGTGGCGCAGGGGGTTGAGGTTTCCCCGCCTGTTCCTGGCGGAGCGGACGGTCCTCGTTCACGGCGACGTCGACCCGAACCCCGATCCCCGGAAGTCGCGGTACGAGGCCCGGGCCTTCGACACCCGCTCCCTGCGTCCCCTGGGCACCGCCTTCGAGGCGCAGGGACCGGTCAACCTGGCGCGGTCACCCGAGGGACAGGAGTGGCCCGGCACGGTCCTGGTGCAGGCCTCCCGGCGCTCGGTGACGGTCCGCGACCCGAGCACCGGAACTCCCCTGCTGGAGACCGACCTCGCGGAGCCCGGCGAGCTGTGGCCCGACGACGTGGCCCTGCGCGTCCTGGACAAGGAGGCGGTGGTCCTGCTCTTCGGTGAGGACGGCGACGGCGGGACCCGGTGGTGGGCGGTGGACCCGTTCACGGGAGCCACCGTTCCCGACCTCACGGACTCCCGCCCGGGCCACGAGGCACGGGGGGAGCGGATGTCCTTCGCCGGTGACTTCCTGGTCGCCCCGGGACAGGACCCGGGGTTCGACCCGGTCATCCTCGCTGACTACGAACACCCCCGCGAGCGCGTGTACCGGCTGGAGGACGGCGAGTACCTGGGCGAGGTGGAGAGCCACGCCGACTCCGAGACCGTGGCGGCCCGGGTGGGCGGGCGCTCCCTGCTGGCGGTCGCGGGGCGGATCCACTCCCTGCCCGACCTGGAACTGGTCGCGGAGCTGGGCGGTCCCCGCACGCTGGTGTCCCTGGTCGAGTGGGAGGGCGAGGCGATCGCGGTCTACCAGGAGGAGGACGCCCGGCCCGGCGGCCTGGGCTCCTGGTACCTGGACCGGCTGCGCGTCCGGTATCTGGACCGCCCGGGACAGCCGGTCGTGGAGATCCCCGGGACCTGGCCGGGCGAGCTGGAGGACCTGGTCGCCGCCCCGGATCGGGTGGTGGTACTGGCCACGACCGAGGGAGTGTACGCCCTGCACGTGACGGTCTAGGGCCGACTCCCGGGGGCATCGCGCCCGCCCGTCTCCCGACACCGGTCGGGGTCAGGTCGCCCCGGACCGGGCCAGGTAGCCCCGGGAGGCCTCGTAGGCGCGGTCGATCCGCTCCCGCACGGTGTCCAGCCGCCGGAACGCCAGGGGCCTGTCGTCGCCGTCCAGGGATCCCCCGCTGGGCAGCACGTGCAGGCGGACGTCCTCCGGCAGTGTCGCCAGATCCCGTGCGAAGCGGTGGCGGCGCGCGATCTCGAAGGCCACCCGCGCTGTCTCCACCGGATTGGTCGGCACTGAGAGCGGCTCCTCCACCCGGCCCACCTGCAACACGTACACCGTGCGCGCGCCCGCCCGCACGGCCGCCTCGATCGGGATGGAGTTGACGATCCCGCCGTCCATGAAGTGCTCGCCGTCGATCCGGACGGGCGGCAGCAGCCCCGGGACGGCCGAGGAGGCCAGGACCGCCTCGATCAGCGGCCCCTCCGAGAACCAGTGCTCGGCGGCGCGCTCGATGCTGGCCGCCACCACCCGCAGCGGTACCGCCAGATCCGCGAACACGGGATCCGGCCCCAGCGTCCTGACCAGGAGACGGCGCAGCGGCTCGGGCGAGATCAGGTGGGTGCGGGTCGTCACGATCCGGTGCAGCTGACGGCCCACCGCTTCCCCGAACACCGTGTTGGCCTCCTCGGAGGTCCAGGTCCGGGTCAGCCGCTCCACCGCCGTCCAGGAGGGGTCGGCGGCCAGCACCGCGCCGTTGATCGCCCCGATGGACGTCCCCACCACGAGGTCCGGGGTGATCCCGTCCTCCAGCAGGGCGCGGATCATGCCCACCTCGACGGCGCCGCGCACCCCGCCGCCGCCGAGGACGAAGGCCACCGGTCCCGGGCCCCGTCGGTCCGGAGGGGGTGTGGGGGCGTCGGGAACGGGCGTGGTGCCACGGGGGGTCTCGGGCGTGTCTGTCACCCGGACAGTCTAGGAAGGGAACCCCGACCGGGCGGGGACGCCCGCCTCCCTCAGCCCTCGACCGTGCGCAGGACCTCGAAGTCGACCCCGGCCCGGTGCAGCCGCCGGATGAGGGCCCCGCCCATGGCCACGGCGGTGGTCACCTGGCCGGAAGTCGGCGGCAGGTCGTCCTCCCACAGGCACAGCGCCGACTCCGCGAGCATCCCCGAGGTGGCCCCGTACCCGGGCTCGCCGCCCGACACCAGCGTGTGCACCCGGCGGCCGCCGCCCGAACCCGAGAAGTGCACGGTGAACCACCCGTTGGCGAGCTCCTCCTCGGTGGGTCCCGCACCGGGTGGGCGCAGCGACTTCAGCCGGTCCCGCAACGGCCTCACCTGGGCGGCGGCCATCACCCCGGCCGCCCCGCCGACCGCGCCCAGGGCGCTGCCGAACCGCCGGAAGGCCGCGTAGTGGCCGTAGGTGAAGTCCGGCCCGTACCGTTCGAGGGCCGCCGCCGACCTGACCACCACCCGGGGGTCCAGGGTCGGCAGCGGGACGGTCCACCCCCGCGCCAGCCGGGTGCGGGGACGGCCGCGGTGGTCGATCCGGACCCTACGGTCCCGGGGGCCGTCCTCGACCCGGTGCCGCTCCCGGGCCGCCGCCAGCATGCCCGCCGGGTCCGCGAAGGCGTCCACGGCCGAGTGCAGGGTGCCCCCCGAGACGTTCCCCCGAGCCCGGACGAACCCCTCCACGTGCAACGGCACCCCCTCGGGCAGCCGCTCGACGGTGAACAGCGCGCCGAGGTCGTGGGGGATCGAGTCGAATCCGCAGGCGTGCACGATCCGCGCCCCGGTGCGCACGGCGGTGGCGTGGTGCCGGACGTACATGAGGTCCACGAAGGCGGGCTCGCCGCACAGGTCCACGTAGTCGGTGCCCTCGGCCGCGCAGGCGGCCACCAGGGGTTCGCCGCGTTCGCCGTAGGGGCCCACCGTGGAGACGACCACCCGCGCCGAGGCCGCGAGGGCGCGGATCGAGGCGGTGTCCTCGACGTCGGCCAGCAGCAGCTCCGGCAGCGGCCGGTCCGGGTCGATCTCGGCCAGCTCCGCCCGCACCGCCTCCAGACGGTTCCGGTCCCGGCCCGCCAGCGCCCACCGCAGCCCGCGCGGGGCGTTGGTGGCCAGGTACTCGGCGGTCAGCGCCCCGGTGTAGCCGGTCGCGCCGAACAGGACGATGTCATGACCGCGTTCCACGGGGGTCCAACCTCTCAGATCTGCTCCATGCGCCGCCCTCAGTCTCGCACGCCGGGTCCCACCGGTTTGGCGGGCCGGGGGCACCGGGTAGGCAGCTCCGGAACGGCATCCGATCACGGGGAGACACCATGGCCGACCTGGCCGACCTGCACGGCACCGCGATGGCGGAGTTCGACCGCCGCGTCGCGGAGGTGGCCCTGACCGACTGGGCACGGCCCACCCCCTGTACGGACTGGGACGTGCACGACCTGGTCAACCATCTCACCACCGAACAGATGTGGGTCCCGTCCCTGCTCGACGGCGCGACCATCGAGGAGGTGGGGGACCGGTTCGACGGCGACATGCTCGGCGAGGAACCCGCCACCACCTGGTCCGTCGCCTCCAGGGAGGCCCGCACCGCCTGGCTGGCCCCCTCCTCACTGGAGCGGACGGTCCACCTGTCCTTCGGTGACGTCCCGGGCCGCGTGTACCTGTGGCAGATGACCTTCGACCTGGGGATCCACGCCTGGGACCTGGCCAGGGCGGTCGGCGCCGACGAACGGCTCGACCCCGCCCTGGTGGCGGAGCTCCTGGCCTGGGCCAGCGAGAACGCCGGGGTCCTGTCCGGGAGCTCCCTGTTCGCGGGGCCGGTCCCCGTGGACGACGACGCCGACCCCCAGACCCGCCTCCTGGCCCTGACCGGGAGGAGGGTGTAGGGCGTTCCCCGGACCCACCGAAGGGATCCGGGAGGCGGGGACCGAAGGGAGCCCTCAGCCGTGCGCCAGGGCCCGGCCCAGCACCCGCGCCCCCTCGGGGAAGGCACCGGGTCGGGGACCGGCGTAGTTGAGTCGAAGGTGGGGGCCGGTGGGTTCGGCGGGAAACCACTCGCCTCCCGGAGCCACGAGGACCCCCGCCTCCTCGCACTCACGGACGACACCGGAGAGGTCGGTGGCGTCCGGCAGCCGCAACCACAGGTTGAGCCCGCCCTGCGGGACCGCGTCCAGGTAGGCGGTGGGGGCGTGCTCCCGCAGGGCCTCGACCAGCAGGTCACGGCGGGCGGCCAGCTGTTGCCGCAACCCCCGCAGGTGGGTGCGCCAGGCGGGCTGGGTGACGACGTCCAGCGCCACCTCCTGCAACACCCCGCTGACGTACATGGCCTCGGCCTGGACGTCGGCGAGGACGCGTTCCCGGGCGGGGCCCCGGACGACCATCCCGGCCACGCGCACCGACGGGGACACGCTCTTGGTGAGCGAACGCAGGTACACCACGTGCCCGCCGTCGTCCCGCGCGGCCAGTGGGGTCGGCTCCGCGTCGATCCCGAGGTCGTGCGCCCAGTCGTCCTCCACCAGGAACGCGCCGTGGCGCCGCACGGTCTCCAACACGCGGTCGCCGAGGTCCGTGGACCATCGGGCCCCGGTGGGGTTGGCGAAGTTGGGCTGCGCGTACAGCACCCGGGCTCCGGTCCGTTCGAAGGCGCGGTCCAGCTCGTCCGGGTCCGGGCCGTCGGCCCCGCTCGGGATCGGGACCGCCTCCACGCCCGCACGCGCGGCGGCGCGGGTGGCGCCCCAGTAGGTGGGCGACTCGATCAGGAGCGGGCGTCCGGCACCGACCAGCGAACGGAAGACCGAACCCAGCCCGCTCTGGCTTCCCGGAAGCACGATCACGTCTCCGGCGGCGGGCGGTGTGACCCCCACGGGAGTGTGGGAGCCGAGGCCGTGGGCGAACCAGGTCTGGAGGTCCGGCAGTCCGGTGGTCGGGGGTCGGCTCACGGTCGCCTCACCCCGGGCGGCGCGCGCGAAGGCCGCGCGCACCAGGCGCTCCGGAAGCAGGTCCCGGTCCGGGTATCCCGAGTGGAGCGCGACCGCGTCGTTGGGCGGGGTGCGCAGCGCCGTGTTCAGGCCGGGGGAGTGGTGCCGTGGGGCGCCGAGAGCGGCGGTCTGCCAGCCGTAGTCGTGGGGTCGGGCGACCCGGACCGCGCGCACGAAGGTGCCCACGCCCGGGCGGCTCTCCACGACCCCCTGGGCGGCGAGTGTGCGCAGGGCCCGCTGCACCGTGACCGGACTCGCGGCGTACTGGGCCACAAGTGCGCGGGTGGAGGGCAGGCGGGCCCCGGGCGGCGCGCTGGCGATCCACGTGCGCAGCCCTTCGACGATGCGTGCACTGCTATCGTTGGACATGAGGATCAATAGTAGCGCTACTCTCGATCAGCCCCGGGTGCTATCCACGCGAACCGGGCTCTGGTGGGGGCTTCTCGGGGTCGGGGCCTTCTCCCTGACGGTGCCCCTCACCCGTGTGGCCGTGGCGGGCGGGACTCTGTCGCCCCTGTTCGTCGGCTCAGCTCGCGCTGTGGTCGCGGCCCTGTTGGCGGCCGTCGCGCTCACGCTCACCCGGCAGCACCTGCCCCGGGGTAACCAGTGGGTCCGCCTGGCCTTCGTCGCCGGCGGTGTGGTGGTCGGGTTTCCGCTACTCACCTCGTTCGCCCTCACCACCGCGTCGGCCAGCCACAGCGCGGTCGTGATCGCCCTGCTGCCCGCCGCGACCGCGGTGACGGCGGTGCTGCGCGGCCACGAACGGCCCCCGGTGTTGTTCTGGACCATGGCGGCGGTGGGCGCGGTCGCGGCCGTGGGATTCGCGGCCGTCCAGGGGGCCGGGGGCGGGCACGGCCTGGTCTGGTCCGACCTGCTCCTGCTCGGCGCGGTGGTCGCCGCCGCGATCGGCTACGCGGAGGGCGGTCTCCTCGCCCGCGAGCTGGGCGCCTGGCAGACCGTCTCCTGGGCGCTGGTGGTCGCCGCGCCGCTCATGATCGCCCTCTGCGGCGTCGCCGTGGCCCGGCAGCCGCCGAGCGGGACCCCGGCCGAGTGGGCCTCGTTCGCCTACCTGGCGGTGGTCAGTATGTACCTGGGGTTCTTCGCCTGGTACCGGGGGCTGGCGATCGGTCCCATGACCCGGGTGAGCCAGATCCAGCTCACCCAGCCCGTGATGACCCTCGGATGGGCCGCGCTGCTGCTCGGTGAGCAGCTGACCTGGCCCACGGTCCTCGGCGGGGCCGCCGTGGTGCTGTGCGCGACGGTCGCCGTCCGGGCCAGGCTGGGGCGGGTGTCCGCCGGGGCGCGCGGTTCCGCTGGCGGGGCCCGCGACCAGGACCGCGGGAACGCACGAGGGCGTCGAAGCCGGTCTCACCACCGGTCATCGACGCCCCGTGTGCCCCGTCGCTGACGGGCCCTAGCCGACGGTCACCCGCTCAGCCTCGGTGCCCTCGGTCCCGGCGGAGGACCCGGGCTCCTCGTCTTCCGACTCCGGGCGGGAGGCGGGAGAGGAGACGATCCCCTGCTCCACCGCCATCTCCCTGACCAGGCGCGGCGCGCTCCACAGCGTGGGCAGCAGGATCAGACCCACCGGCACGGCGGTCACCACGATGAACGACTGGAGTGCCTGGACCCCGTTGTCGCCCACGGTCAGCAGCGCGATGGCGGCGGCGCCCATGCCCACGCACCAGAACGCCCGCACCCACGGGATGGGCTCGCCCGCGCGCATGCTGGAGGACGAGATCGAGTACGACATGGCGTCGAGGGTGGCCGCGAAGAAGATGAGCGTCACGACCACCATGACCAGCGCCAGCACGGCGCTCATCGGCAGGGCCTGCACGATGGCGAGCGCTGCGGCGGGCAGGCCGTGCTCCTCGTACGGGCCGGAGATGGCCCCCGGGTCGCGCTGTTCGAGCCACAGACCGCTGCCGCCCAGCGCCGTGAACCACAGGGAGGTGATCACGGCGGGCAGTACGGTGGCGCCCACGTAGATCTGTCGGACCGTGCGGCCCTTCGAGATGCGCGCGATGAAGATGGCCATGATCGGGCCGTAGCCGATGAACCAGCCGAAGAAGAAGACCGTCCAGTAGCCGAGCCACTCGGTGTCGCCCCGGAAGAGCGCCATCGGCACGAACTCACGAACGTGCACGGCGCTGGCCTGGAGGAACAGGTCGACCACGAAGGGCAGGGAGGACAGACCGACGACGCACACGACCAGCGCCAGCGCGGCCCAGACGTTGATCCGGCTGAGCAGCTGGATGCCCCGGTCGAGACCGCTGAGCACCGACACGGTCGCCACGACTGTCAGACCCACGATGATCGCCACCTGGGTGCCGAACCCGGATCCGACCCCGAACATCTCGCCGCCGATGTAGGACATCTGGAGGCCGAGGAAGCCGATCGGGCCGACCGTTCCGGCGACCACCGCGACCACGCAGCTGATGTCCGCGACGGTGCCGATCCAGTGCGTGCGGATCCGGTCACCCATGACCGGCCACAGCAGCGTGCGGGGCCGCAGGGGCAGGCCCTTCTCCACGCCGCGCATCATCACCAGCGTGGCCAGCGAACCGCCGATCGCCCAGGCGGGGAAGCCCCAGTGGACGAAGGTCTGCGCGAGGGCGACCGAGGCGCCCTCCATGCCGCCCGCCGTGTCGGCGTACTGCGGCGGCGGGTCCACGTAGTGGGCGAGGGGCTCGGCGGCGGCCCAGAAGACACCGCCGGCGGCGAGCAGGGTGGTCAGGACCATGGCGACCCAGCGGAACCAGGTGAACGCGGGGGCGTCGGTCCCGCCCATACGTACCCGCCCGTAGCGGGAGAAGGCCAGCACCGTGGCGACGCCGACGGTGGCCAGGAGCAGGACCTGCCAGTAGGCGCCGAACCAGCGCGCCGACCACGCGAACGCCGTGTCGACGGCGGAGTTGACCCCGGCGGGGGCTATGAGCGCGGCCAGGACGAACGCGATCAGCAGGCCGCCGGAGACTCCGAGCACCCAGGGATCGGGACGTCGGCCGGTTTCGGGCACAGGTGTGCTCGGGGTGGAAGACATGGAGAAGAGGTTGCCCCTCAATCGGAAGCGCCCACCGGAGGCCCCGGTAGACCGGCCGAGTCTACGTGCGTTTGTCCAGGTTGGGCCCGAGACGCCGGGGTGCGACCCACCACGCTGGTGTGTGGCCGTGAACGCTTTCACGGTGTGGTCCCCGTCCGGGGACGCCGCGCTGGCCCGGTTCACGGCGTCTCTCCGGTCCGGGGGCTGGTGCGTCAGTCGTGGAGGAGGGCCACCGAGTTCCGCTCCACCAGGTGCACGGGAAGCCGCACACGGCGCCCCTCGGGGGCCTCGTCAGGGGAGACCAGCAGGCGCATGGCGTGGTCGCCCAGCAGCTCGCGATCCACCCCCACGGTGGTCAGGCCGGGGTCGAGCAGCTCCGAGGTGGCCAGGTCGTCGTGCCCGACCACGCTGAGGTCCCGGCCCACCCGGCTCCCCAGGGAGCGGGCGGCGGCGTACACGGCTGAGCCGAGGTAGTCGGAGTTGACCACGAACGCCTCGTGTCCTGCCGTCCCGCCACCGGCGGACGCGCCCACCCGCTCCACGACCATGCGGGCGACGCTGTCGTGGTCCAGCGGACAGCGCACCACCGTCCCGGCCAGCCCCCACTCCGCGCAGCGGCGGACGAACGCCTCCTCGCGCCCCCAGTCGGCGGCCAGGCCCTCGGGTGCCATGACCAGCGTGGGAGCACGGTGGCCCCGGGCACGCAGGTGCTCCAGCGCCAGGTCGACGGCTGCCCCGTCGTCCGGTCCCACCGTGGACAGCCGGTCGCCCTCGGGCGGCGCGGGTTCGGGCGTGCGGTTGAAGGCCACCACGGGCACGTCGGGGTGACGGGGGAGCCAGGCGGCCAGCGGACCGTGGCGGCCGATCGGGCTGATGGCCACCCCGCCCACCCCCTCGGCGGCGAGCCTGCGCAGCGCCGCGGCCTCGCGGTCCACGTCGTAGTCGGAACTGAGGATGAGCAGGAACGCGCCCTCCCGGTGCGCCCGCACCTCCATACCGCGCAGCACGTCGAGGAAGAAGGGGTTGCGCATGTTGCGGATGACCACGCCGTAGGCCGACCGCTGACCCGTGCGCAGCGCCCGCGCACGGCCGTCCACCTGGTAGTCGAGGTCGCTGGCGGCCCTGCGTACCCGTTCCACGGTCGCCGGAGCCACCCGGCCCTGGCCGTTGAGCGCGAAGCTGGCCTGGGCGACCGAGACCCCGGCCCTGGTGGCGACGTCGCGCAGGGTCACGCGCTTGCGGGAGGCGGGCATGGAGGTCCTTCCGAAGGGGAGGTGTCCGGCCATGATGCCGGACGTCGGCGGACGCTCCACGAGCGAGCGGGGCGGGCGGGAGCGGTGTCCACCGGGCGAACACGGCTCGTACCAGGGCCCGCGTCGGATGGTCGGCGGGCGGGTCGCCCGCGGCGGGGCGTCGGGATTGGCCGAGGGTTCCCGGGCCGTTGGCCCTCCGGACACCCGTCACGACCGCGCAGGTCACCCCTGTGGTGAATCGTTTCATCACGAAGCGCCCCCCGACCCACTCCCCGGCCCGCCGCCCGGGCCGCCCGACCACCCTTCGGAGCCCTCATGTCCCACCGACGCACGGCGCTCACCGGCGCCGCCGTGACCCTCTCCGTGCTGGCCCTGGCCTCGTGCGGGAACGTCGACGCCCCGCCGGGGTCGGCCTCGGGTGACGGCGGGGTCGTCATCACCTACAACTCGCCCTCCGAGTGGGGGAACTACGGCGAGGTCCTGCGCGCCTTCACCGAGGAGACGGGAGTCACCGCCCCGAACGACCCCAAGAACTCGGGGCAGGCCCTGGCCGCGCTCCAGGCGGAGAAGGGCTCCCCGGTCGCGGACGTCGCCTACACCGGTATCGCCTTCGGCGAACAGCTGGTGGAGGCGGGGGTCCTCCAGGAGTACGTGCCCGAGGGCGCCGACCAGGTCCCCGACGAGCTCCGTGACCCCGACGGCGCCTGGACCAGCGTGCACACCGGAACCATCGCGTTCATCGTCAACGAGGACCACCTCGACGGCGCCCCCGTCCCGCGCGGTTGGGACGACCTGCTGGACCCCGCGTACGAGGGGAAGGTCGGCTACCTCGACCCCACCCAGGCCGCCGTCGGCTACTCCGCCGCCACCGCCGTCAACGTCGCCCTGGGCGGCGACTTCGACGACTGGGGTCCGGGCCTGGACTACCTCAACGGCCTCAAGGACAACGGGGCCTCCACCTCCGCCCAGACCGCCACCGCCAAGGTCGCCCAGGGCGAGATCCCCATCCTCGTCGACACCGACTTCAACGGTTACAAGCTCCGCGACGAGGGCGCCAACGTGTCCGTCGTCATCCCCGAGGAGGGCTCGCTCCAGATCCCCTACATCGTCGGTCTGGTCGAGGGCGCCCCCAACGAGGACAACGGCCGCGCACTCCTCGACTTCTACTTCTCCGAGCGGGGCCAGGGCCTGTTCGCCGCCGGGTACATGCGCCCGGTGATCGGAGAGATGCCCGACGAGCTGGCCGACAAGGTGCTCCCGCCCGAGGAGTACGAGCGGGCCACCACCGTCGACTACGTCGAGCAGGGCCAGCGGCAGCAGGAGTTCATCGAGCTCTACCAGGACGAGGTCGGCTTCTAGTGCCCTCCCGTACCGCCGCCGGAGGTCGCGCGGCCGTCGTCACCGGTGCGGGCGTCGGACCCGCCACCCGCAGGGGCGCGCCGCACGCCCCCGCCTGGCTCGCCGCCCTCCCCGCCCTGGTCGTCATCGGACTGTTCAGCGCCTGCCCCGTCCTGGTCATGGTCGCCAACTCGCTCGGCCTGGGCCAGCCCCCGGCGGACGGCGGCCCCACACTGGAGCACTACGCTCGGGCCCTCGGCTCGGTGACCGTCCGCGAGGCGCTCCTGAACTCCCTGTACATCGCCGTGGGCTCGGTCCTGATCACGCTCTGCGTCGCGGTGCCCGTGGTGCTGCGCCAGGCGGACGACGACCGCGCGGGCCGCCGGGGCGGCGCCGCCACCGACGCCCTGCTCACCCTGCCCATCGCGCTGCCCGGCATCATCATCGGGTTCTTCGCGATCGTCCTCACCGGACGCACCGGGCTGCTCGGCCTGGCGTGGGACGGCTTCTCCGGGCTGGCCTACACCTTCTCGGGGCTCCTCATCGCCTACCTCTACTTCTCGCTGCCCCGCGTGCTGGGCCCGCTGCGCGGTGCCGCCGCCACCCTGGACCCCTCGCTGACCGAGAGCGCCCGCACCCTGGGCGCCTCCCGCCCGCGCGTGTTCCTCACCGTCACCCTGCCCCTGCTGCTGCCCGCCGCGATCGAGACCAGCGGCACCGCGATCGCGGTCGCCCTGGGCGGGTACGGCACGGTCGCCACCCTGTCCGAGGGGGTGCGGCTCCTGTCGCTCAACGTTGCCAACGAACTCACCACCGGGTACCGGCTCGCCGCCTCGTCCACCCTCGCGGTGATCCTCGCCGCGACGGCCGTGCTGGCTCTGGTCCTGGGCCGTGTCCTGGCCCGTGCCGTCCGCAGGGCGGTGGCCTCGTGACCCGACTCATCACTCGCCTGACCTGCGCGTTCGTGGTCATCCCGCTCCTGGCCACCCTCGTCGCCGCCACCAGCGTCGACTTCTCCCAGGGGCCCTGGGGAGGCGGCCTCACCCTGGACTGGTTCGCCCACGCCTGGCCGCCGCTGGCTCCGGTCATCGGCCGCAGCCTGGCCGTGGCGGCCCTGGTGGTGGTGCTGAACCTGGCCGTCGGCGGCCCCCTGGCCTGGTGGGTGGCCCGCCACCCCTCGGTCCTGACCCGCCTGACCGGCTACCTGGTGAACGTGCCGCTGGCCGTGCCCGGCATCGCGCTGAGCGTCGCACTGGTCGGCACCTACCCGATGCTGCGCCCCAGCGGTCTGCTGCTGGTCCTGGGCCACCTGGTCTTCACACTGCCGTTCACCCTCGCGGCCCTGGTGCCCGCGCTGGCCGACGACGAGCTGCGCACCAACGAGAGCGTCGCGCGCAGCCTCGGCGCCGGTGCGGTCCGTGTCCTGCGGACCATCACCGTCCCGGCCTGCCTGGTCGCCGTCACCCAGGCCGTGACGATGGTCTTCGCCCTGTCCTTCGGTGAGTTCAACGTCAGCTTCTTCGTCAACCCGCCCGCCACACCCACCGCGCCCTTCGCGCTGTTCGACTCCTACTCCACCCAGCGCCTCGAACTCGCCTCGGCGCAGTCGATGATCTTCGTGGCCTTCGTCGCGCCGGTACTGACCGCCATCGTCCTGGCCCGGCGCCGGGCCCCAGGGAGGACCCCGTGAGCACCCCAGCCGCCGTACCCACCACTGACCCCACGCCGACCGCCGTACGCCCGGCCGGGCTGACCGTGGACGACCTCACCGTGCGCTACGGCTCCACGACGGCGGTGGAGCACGTCTCCCTGGACGTGGCCCCGGCCGAGACGGTCGCCGTCATCGGCCCGTCGGGCTGCGGCAAGAGCACGACGCTGCGGGCCGTGGCCGGGCTGGTCCCCGTCGCGGAGGGGGCCGTCGGCCTGGCCGGGCGCGACATCACCGGCCTCAGCCCGGCCCGGCGCGACATCGGCCTCGTCCCACAGAACTACGCGGTCTTCCCGCACATGAGCGTGGCCGCCAACATCGGCTACGGGCTGCGCGCCCGTGGCACCGCGACGCCTCGCCGCGAGGAGCGGGTCAGGGAGATGCTGGAGCTGACGCACCTCTCCGACCTCGCCGAACGCCGCCCCGACCAGCTCTCCGGAGGGCAGCGCCAGCGGGTCGCCCTGGCTCGGGCGCTCGCCATCCAGCCCGACGCCCTGCTCCTGGACGAACCCCTGGCCGCGCTGGACCCGCAGCTGCGCGGGGGACTGCGCCGGGAACTGGCCGCCATGCTGGCCGCCACCGAGTGCGCCACCCTCATCGTCACCCACGACCAACGCGAGGCCCTGTCCCTGGGATCGCGGATCGCCCTGCTGCGTGACGGGAGACTGGTCCAGTTCGACACGCCCCAACGGCTCTGGGACGACCCGGTGGACGCGTTCGTCGCGGACTTCCTGGCCGGCGCGGTGCTCCTGGACGCCGAAGTCGCCGACGGGCACGCCGTGACCCTGGACGGACGCTGGCGGATCCCGGTCGGCGACCTGGCGGTGCGACCCACCGGGCACGGGGCCGTCCGGCTGCTGCTGCGCCACGACAGTCTCACGGTCACGGACGACGCGGACGCGGCGGCACTGCTCGCGGAGGTGACGCACTCGGAGTTCACCGGCGACGGCGTGCACCTCACCGTCCGGGCGGGGGAGCGCCTCCTGGGGGTCCGGGTGCCACCGGACGCCCGGATCGGCCGGTCGGTGTCGCTGGCGGTGGCCCCGGGGCGGGCCACCCTGCTCTCACCCCGGGCCTGAACGGACCCCGGCCCCGCCTCGCCCGACGACCACCGTCACCCCGCACCACGAGAGGAACACGATGCTGGAACTGGAGATCCTCGGATCGAACGCGACCGCCCCCACCAAGGAGGGACCCGCCTCCTGCTACCTGCTCCACACGGAGACCGGTCTGGTCCTGGTCGACGCCGGGCCCGGGTCGCTGCTCGCCTACTGTTCCCGGTACGGGCTCGACCAGCTGCGCGGGATCGTCGTGACGCACATGCACGCCGACCACAGCCTGGACCTCATGGCCTGGGCCTACCGGTGGACCTTCCCGGAGGTGCTGCCCCGCGTCCCGCTGTTCCTCCCGGAGGGCGAGGCCCACCGGGTGGCCGCCTTCGACGCGGTTTTCGGCATCCCCACCCTGCCGACCATGAACCAGCCCATCACGCAGTCCTTCGGGATCACGGCGATGCCGAGGGACGGCCGGACCGTGCACGAGGTGGACGGGGTGGCGTTCCGCTCGTTCGCGGCGCACCACAGCGTGCCCTCGGCCGCGCTGCGCTTCGAGGCACCGGACGGCCGTACCGTGGCGTTCTCCTCCGACACCGGCCACTGCGCCCCGGTGGCGGAGGCCGCCCGTGAGGCCGACCTGTTCGTGTGCGAGGCCACCTACCTGGAGGCGGATGAGCAGGCCCTGCACGGACACGGCCACCTCACGGCCCGGATGGCGGGGGAGCTGGCCGCCGAGGCCGACGCGCGCCACCTGGTGCTCACCCACTTCGCCAGCCCCGCCGACTGGGACGAGGGCCGCCGACACGCGCGGGAGGCCTTCGGGGGGAGGGTCAGTGTGGCCGTCCCCGGGAGCCGGTTCTGAGCCGACGCTCCCGCCGCGTCCGACTCCGGAGGTCGGTGTGGACTATCCTCGCGTCGGGTGTCGCACCTCCGAACGCGGTGTCGACGGCGTGCCCCGCACCAGGATGGGAACCATGACTGAACAGACCTCCGTCGCCCGGGACGAGCTCCGCCGCGTCGAGACCCCGACCGGACCCGTCGTCGGCGTGGTGCGGGGCGAGGTGGTCCGCGCGCTCGGCGTCCCCTACGCGCGCGCCGAACGGTTCGCGCCGCCCCGGCCCGTGCCGCCGTTCACCGAGCCCTTCCAGGCCACCCGGCCCGGACCCGCCTCACCGCAGCTCACCTCCAAGGTGGTCTCGGCGGCGGTCGACGGGGTCTCGGTGGGCCGCCACGACGAGGACTGCCAGCGGCTCTCGGTCACCTTCCCCGCTGACGTCACCGAGGACGAGCGCCTGCCCGTCATGGTGTGGATCCACGGCGGTTCCTATGTCACCGGAGCCGGGGACATGGAGATCTTCGACCCCACCCGGCTCGTCACCGAGCAGCGCGTCATCGTCGTGGCAATCACCTACCGGTTGGGGGTGCTGGGCTACCTGCGCCTCGGAGACACCGCCCCCGCCAACCTCGGCCTCCTCGACCAGATCCAGGCGCTGCGGTGGGTCCGGGCCAACATCGCGGCTTTCGGCGGCGACCCGGAGCTGGTCACCCTCTTCGGTCAGTCCGCCGGAGGCGACGCCGTCGCCCACCTCATGATCAGCCAGGGCGCCGAGGGTCTGTTCCGTCGCGCCGTGGTCCAGAGCGCCCCGCTGGGCATCATCACCGGACGGTCCCGGATGTCCGAGGCCATGGGGCGGGCCGTCGGCGTGCCCGACCCGGAGGCCAGCGCCGCCGACCTGGTCGCCCTCGAAGAACGGGCGAGTGCCGCCGCCAAGGGGCACGGCCTGGCCAGCGCCATGCCGTTCGGCACCCAGTACGGGCACGCACCCCTGCCCGCCGAGACCCTCCGGCTCCGCGCCTGGGAAGCGGCGGCCCCCGGGATCGACCTGCTGATCGGGGCGACCAGCGAGGAGACCGGGCTGTTCGCCGAGTTCCTTCCGCCGATCCAGCGCCTGGCCGCCCTGCCCCTGGCCGGCCCGGTCCTGCGCCGGATCCTGGTGTGGGCCACCACGTACCGCATCTACACGGGTCCGACCAAGCGCTTCGCCCGTCACCACCGCAGGTCCGGCGGCAGGGCCACCCGCTACACCGTCACCTGGCGGCCGGAGGGCAGCCCCTACGGCGCCGCCCACATCGTGGACCTCCCCCTGCTGCTCGGCAACCGGGAGGCCTGGGAGAACACCAGGCTCGTCGGCCGCACCGGCTGGGCGGAGCTCGACCGGCGCGGCCGAGCGGTGCGGCGGGTGTGGGCGGACTTCGCCCGCACCGGGGCGGTCTCCGCGAGCAGCGCCGAAGCCGCCACGGAGAGCCTCACCGTGCACCGTTCCTGACCCCCGACACGAGGACGGGCCCGAGCCCCGGACGGTGGCTCGGGCCCGTGCGCGGCGGAGGGTCAGCGGTACCCGTACTGCTGGGCCGGAACCCGGTTCCGTCCGATCAGGAACCACAGGATCGCGCCGATCAGGGGCGCGAGGAAGACGAGGATGATCCAGACGAGCTTCATGGGGACGTCCAGCCGGGAGAACAGGATGCTGAACACGGCGGCGATGATGAGCACGATCGCCGCCAGACCCACCAGCAGGGCGCCGATCATGAGAACCAGGGCGATCCCGGTCTCGGGGGTCATCGACTCGAACAGGTTCAGCAGTGTCATCGCGGGACTCCTCAGTCTCTTCCGGGGTCCGGCCCCCGTCGTGGTGCGGGACCGGACCCCCTGGCTACGTACTCCACGCTAGGCCCGCCGCACCCTCCCGGACATCCACCTGCGGGACGCTCCGTCGTGTCGCCTAAGAAGACGACACGCGGCCCCGGGTGGGCCCTTTGGTGGAGGGTCCGTACCGACTTTCGTCGGGGGTGCCCGGTCACCGAGTGAGACCAGCCGTCACCGAACCGTGGGTGTCCGTTCGCTGGGGCCTGTGCCCGCGTTCAGCCGTGTCGAGGAAGGTGGCGTTGGTCCGGTCCCCCGACCGGACAGGTCCCCTCACGTATCGGAGAGCAACCGCATGCTCACGACACACACCCCCACCGAACACACCCGCCGCGGCCTCCGCGCCGCGCTGACCGCCTCGACGGTCGTCGCCCTCACCGCCTCCCTGACCGTGGCGATCGCCCCGGCCGTGGCGGCGCCCGCGAACGACGGGGACGACTCCGTCTACCGAGGCGGGATCGAGGTCGTCCGCACCCCCGCCGACGCTCCCGACACCCCGCTGCTCCACGGAACGGTGTTCGTCGACACCGACCGCGACGGCGCCAGCGAGGGCGAGACCGGCCTCGCCGGTGTCGTGGTCACCAACGGCCGCGACGTGGTCCGCACCGACGACCTGGGCCGGTACGAGCTGCCCGCGTTCGACAACATGACCGTGTCGATCACGCAGCCGTCCGGCTACCAGGTGCCGCTGGACGAGCACAACGTCCCGCAGTTCCACTACAACCACCTGCCCGAGGGCTCCCCGGACCTGCGCTACGGCGGCATCGAGCCCACCGGCCCACTGCCGTCGGAGGTCAACTTCCCCCTCGTGGAGAGCGAACTGACCGCCGCCGAGGAGCAGAGCTGCGTCATCGCCGGTGACCTCCAGACCTATGACCGGCAGGAGATCGAGTACGCGCGCGCCGGGGCCATCAAGGACCTGTCCGAGCGGGACGACTACGCGGGCTGCGGCACGCTCTTCGTCGGTGACGTCGCCGGTGACGACCTGTCGCTCTACCCCGACATCAGGGAACTGGTCGCCGAGACCAACGGGCCGGCGCGCTTCCTGCCCGGCAACCACGACCTCGACTTCGACGCCCCCGGCGCGGAGCACGCCTTCGACACCTTCCGCTCGGCGCTGGCCCCCGCGTACTACTCGTACGAGGTCGGTGACGCGCACGTCGTGGCCCTGAACACCGTCGACTACCCCTGCACGGCGGCCGACGACAGCCCCGAGGGCATCGAGGAGCACTGCGCCCCCGACGGCCGGGCGTCCTACAACGGCCGGATCAGCGACGACCAGCTCACCTGGCTCGAACAGGACCTGGCCCACGTGGACGAGGACAAGCTGGTCGTCGTGGCGGGCCACATCGGACTGCTCAACTACGCCGACGAGGGCTCCCCGGTCCACCAGGTCGACCAGGTCGCGCGGGTCCACGAACTCCTCGAAGGCCGTGAGGCCGTCGCGGTGGCCGGACACAGCCACAGCATCGAGAACCTGCGGACGGGCGACGACGTCGAGGGCTGGCGGGAGCTCTTCGGGATCGAGGGTCTGCCCTTCCCCCACCTCACGGTGGGCGCGATCTCGGGTGACTGGTACTCCGGCGAGGTCGGTGAGGACGGATACCCCACGGCCCTCGGCCGTGACGGCGGGCGCCCGGGCGTGGTGACCCTCGACATCGAGGGCAACCAGTTCCGGGAGCGCTACACCGTCACCGGCGAGCCCGACGACGTGCAGACCCAGCTCGGTCTGAACAGCCCGACCTACCGCGCGTGGTACACCGAGCGCCGCGAGTGGAACTCCGACCCCGTCGGTGACGCTCCCGAGCTCGCGGAGCCACTGGTGGTCGGCGCCGAGGACCTGGCGGGCGGCACCTGGCTGACCACCAACCTCTTCCTCGGCTCCACCGGCGCCACCGTGGAGGTCAGCCTCGACGGAGCCCCCGCCACGAAGGCCGAGCGCACCCAGCGGCTCCGTGGTGAGGGCGTCAACGTCGGCGCGGAGTACTCCGACCCCCACGCCGTCGCCCAGCAGCTGGTCCACGGCGGCAGTGTCGCCGACCGCACCATGCACCTGTGGCGGTTCGACCTGCCCGAGGACCTCGAGACCGGTGGGCACACCGCCGAGGTGACCGCCACCGACGTCCACGGACGCACGTTCACCGACACCCTGGAGTTCGAGGTCGTGGAGTAGCCCGAGCGACAGGAGGAGGGCCGGCGCGACAGCGCCGGCCCTCCCGTGTTCCTAGTGGCGGTCGACCAGGAGCTGTCCGTCAGCGACTTGCTGACCGGCGAGCCCGCCACCGTAGTTGGCCTCGACCCGCGCCTGCTCGGAGGCGTTGGGCTGGGCGTTGGTGCAGCCCACCCCGCCGGTGGAGCCCGACATCAGGGAGGAGCAGGGGCCGGGCTTGGCGTCGGGCAGACCCAGGCTGTGGCCCAGCTCGTGCGCGGCGATCCGCAGCGGGTCGTGGCCCTCGGCGGTGCCCTGGCGGCCCATCCAGACGGTGACCTGACCGCCGGGACGCACCGGCCCGAGGTGGGCGCGGGGCCAGCCGTCGTCGGCGATGACACGGATCTCTGCGCGCTGCCCGGCGGAGGCGGGCTCCAGACGGACGTTGTCGACGCTGGAGTTCCACACGTCGACGGCCGAGGCGACGACGGAGGTGAACTCGGCGGCCTGGCTGGAGTCGTAGTAGAGGACGGTGGGGTTCTGGGACTGCTCGGCGGCGCTCGCCGTGACGGTGCCCGCCAGCGTGAGTGCCAGTGCGCTCAGCGCGACCAGGAGGGGTGTGAGGACGCGTCTCAGCATGGGGTCTCCCTGGGGTGAGGGTGCTGATGATCTTCGTGACCCGGTGGGGCCGCGCTGATGCTATGCGTAGTGACATAGGACCACAAGGAGGGCAGAACGCTAAGATTCCGCAGTGGGAAGCCGGTCGCGGGACCGTTCCGCGTCCGGGCGGGCCGCGAGGTCGACCGGATGCGCGGTCACCGCCTCCGGATCCCCGCCCCGGAGGCCGCTGACCGGGACGCGGATCCCCGACGTGCTGGGGATCCGGACCCGAAATCCCCTGGCGCTCGGCCGCGGACCGGCGCTACCGTGCCCGGATGACTGACGCTGAACCGGTACCGGAGCCCCGCGCACCGTCCGCCCCGTCCCCGGTGTGGGACGCCGAGATGGCGCGTTCCTACGACACCCCCGGTGAGGGGATGTTCGCGCCCGAGGAGGTGGATCCCGCCGTGGCGGCGCTGGCCGCGCTCGCGGGGAACGGCGGGGCCCTGGAGTTCGCGATCGGCACCGGGAGGATCGCGGTGCCCCTGGCGGCCCGGGGCGTCCCGGTCACCGGAGTCGAGCTTTCCCCGGCGATGGTCGAGCGGCTGCGCACCAAGGCCGACGAGGCGACCATCCCCGTGGTGGTCGGTGACATGGCCACCACGAGGGTCCCCGGCGACCACTCGCTGGTGTACCTGGTCTACAACACGATCTCGAACCTGCTCACCCAGGCCGAGCAGGTCGAGTGCTTCCGCAACGCCGCCCGCCACCTCGGGCCCGGCGGACGGTTCGTGGTGGAACTGGGCGTGCCCAGCCTGCGGCGGCTTCCTCCCGGCCAGGACGGCCTGGTGTTCGCCCACCGCGACGGGTACGTGGGGCTGGACACCTTCGACCTCGAACACCAGCACCTGGTCTCGCACCACATCCGGTTCGAGAAGGGCGGCGAGCCCAGCGTGATCCGCGTGAAGCAGCGGTACGTGTGGCCGTCCGAACTCGACCTCATGGCGCAGATGGCCGGTTTCGAGCTGGAGTCCCGGCACGCCGACTGGAAGGGCGCCCCCTTCACCGGTGACTCCCGCTCGCACGTGTCCGTCTACCGGCTGCCGGAACGGGAACGGGCCTAGGGGCGGTCCTGGCCACTCGCCGTACTCCGGGGTGAACACGTCGGTTCGGCTGGAGGGCCCACTCGGCCGTCATCACCGGGACGGGGTGCGGACCTTCGGGCGGGAGGCGGGCGTTCCGTGGCCACGGGCGCCGCGCTGCGCCGACTCCGCGAGGAGGGGTCGTCGTCACCGGAACCGGGGCCGGTCACCCGAGTGTCGAGCTCATCTCCGGGACGTGGGCGCGGGTGCGGGCCCGCCGGGTGCCAGGCGCGGGTGCCGGGTCACCAGGGTGTCCGGTTCTGCGCCCCCTGGACTCTCTGAGGGAGTTGTCCACAGCCGGGAACCCCGCGCTTGTGGCCCACGCACCCGCCGCGCAGACTGGGATCGGGGGTGACCACGCCCCTCCTCGCCCCCTCTGACCAGTAGGGACGTCCATGCCGGAACCCCTCTTCGCCACGCACGCCTGCCTCGACGCCATCGTCCTGTACACCTCCCGGGCGCAAGAGTGCCGGGACTTCTACAACGCGCTCGGCCTCGCCTTCGGTGAGGAGCCCGGCCCGGACGGGCCGAGGCGCTACTCCAGCAGGCTTCCCCTGGGGCCGGTCCTGGAGATCCACCCGGCCCCCGACGTTCACCGGGCCGGTGACCTCAGGCTGAGCCTGGCCCTGGACGTGACGGAGACCGACCCGCCGCTCTCCCGGGGCGAGCACCTGCTGACCGACCCCGACGGCCGCAGGGTGGACGTCACGGTCCTGTAGTGCGCCTCATGGACACGTAGGCGTCGAACCCGCTCCACCGGGCGTGCCTGGTCGGGTTCCGCCTGTACTCACGGAAGCCGAGGTGTTCGTAGAGCCCGAGGGCGGGCGCGTTGTTGTCCTTGATGTCCTCCAGCGTGTACTCGTCGTACCCGGGCAGGGCGAGGAGGTGGTTCAGGACCGCCTTGGCGGCGCCCCGGCCCCGGAAACGCCGCGCGCTGGCGACGAAGCCGATCTCGGCGCGGCCCGGTCGGGACGTGGCGGTGCCACCCTGGAAGTGCGTTCGGAAGACCCGGTCCGCGATGGTGCCCTTGACCAGGCCCAGGTGCCCGCGCAGCGTGCGGGCGTCGTGGTCGATCGCCTCCTGGTCACCCTCGGTGAGGCTGGCCAGCGCCGCCGGTCGGCCGTCGATCAGCGCCACGTGGAAGCGCTCCAGCACCAGCATGTGCTCGACGGCCTCGGTGAGTCGGGCCGGATCCCTGGCGAAGTACGCCAGGTCGTCACCGAAGCCTTCGACGAACACCTCCGCGATCGCCCTCCGGTACTCCTCGCCCAGCTCGTCGCCGCGTCTGACCTCGATCCGCATCGTTTCCCCGCTTCCGTCAACCATCGTTTCCCTCCTTGAGGAGCAGACCCATCACCGTGGACGTGCTCGGCAGCACACACCGCTCGCCCAGGGCGGACCGCATCGTCACCAGACCGTCCAGCAGGGCGAAGTAGCAGGACGCCAGCTCGTCGGCGGGGCCGGGGCGCAGCGCCCCGCGGGACTGCCCGCGCTCCACCAGCTCCACGGTCGCGCCGAGGAGCTCCGAGTTCCGGCTGACCAGTGCGGCCACGGCGGGGGCGCCTCCCTCAGGGGAGTTGCCCTGGGTGAACGCCTGGTGCATGAGCTGGAAGAACTCGACGAAGTCCCCGGTTCCGGCCAGATCGGATAGGAACTCCTCCGTGAACGCCCGCAGGGACTCCACGGGGTCGCCGGGCCCCCGGAACAGGGCGACGACCTCGCCCATGCCGGTGGCGGCCTCGGTGACCAGGTCCTCGAACAGCTCCTCCTTGGTGGTGAAGTGGCGGTAGATGGAGCCGGTACTGATGCCCGCCTCCTCCGCGATCCGCCGCATGTTCACCGCCGCGAACCCCTGGCGCGCGAACAGCCGAACCGCGGCGGACCGCACCCGTTCCCGGGTCGCGGCGCGCATCGCCTCGTGCTGTTCCGGAGTCCGTGGCATCGACCCTCCTGTTTTTGAATGAACACATGTTCATTCTATACCCGAGGTGCACCGGCCCTGTCCTCCGTGCCCGCCGACGTCCGCGCGGATACGATCGGCCTCCACCGCACCTGCCACGACCAGGGGAGACACATGACCAGGACGATCCGACGCGCCGTGATCCCCGCGGCCGGTATGGGTTCGCGGTTGCTGCCGCTCACCAAGGCCACGCCCAAGGAGATGCTCCCCGTCGGTGACAAGCCGGTCATCGAACACACCGTCCGCGAACTCGTGTCCTCCGGCATCACCGACATCACGATCGTCGTCTCCGGTGGCAAGTCCCTCATCCAGGACCACTTCCGCCCCGACCCGACCCTGGTCGCGCGGCTGCGTGGCGACGGAAAGCAGGAGTACGCCGACGCCGTGGAGGAGGTCGCCGAACTGGCTCGCCTGGGGCACATCACCTATCTGGACCAGCACGGTCCCTACGGCAACGGCACCCCGGTCCTCAACGCCTACCGGGACGCCCGTGACGAGCCGACGCTCGTCCTGTGGCCCGACGACGTCTTCGTCGCGGAGGTCCCCCGGGCCCAGCAGCTCGTGAGCGCCTTCGAGCGCACCGGCCACCCCGTGCTGGCCCTCATGCCCATGGACAGGGAGGAGTCCCGCCGCTACGGGGTCCCCCGCGTGGCGGAGGACCTCGCCGACGGGCTCCTGCGCATCTCCGGACTGGTCGAGAAGCCCAAGCCCGAGGACGCGCCCTCCGCCTACGCCGCGATCGGGGGCTACGTGGTCACGCCCGACGTCGTCGCCCAGCTGCGCGCCCAGACCGAGCGTTGGTTCACCCACCGCACCGGCGAGATCTACCTGACCGACGCCATCAACGCCCACGCCGCCGATCACCCGGTCTACGGTCAGGTGATCCAGGGGCGCTGGTACGACACCGGCAACCCCGCCGACTACCTGGTCGCCCAGTTCGCGTCCGCCCTGGCCCACCCCGAGTACGGTCCGCTGCTGCGCCGCCTCGCCGCCGACCCCGTCCCGTCCGTACGACCGGACGCGGAATCCGCCGGGTGACCGGCCCCCGGCCTGGGCCCGGCCGCGCGTAGCATGCGCGCATGCTGCTGCACATCAACGGACCCTTCGGCGGAGGGAAGACGACCACCGCCGAACTGCTGGTCGAACGCGTGCCCGACAGCCGTCTCCTGGACCCGGAGGAGATCGGCTTCATGCTCCGTCACCTGCTGCCCGACCACCCCGGAGACTTCCAGGACCTGCCGCCCTGGCGCGCCCTGTTCGCCACCGTCGCAGCCCAGGTGCACGCCTTCACCGGCCAGACCCTCATCGTCCCGATGAGCGTCCTCCGCCGGGAGTACGCGGAGGAGATCCTCGACGGCCTGCGCGTCGAGGAGATCGAGGTCCGCCGGGTCCTGCTGCGGCCGGACCGTGCCGTCCTGGAGGCGCGCGTCGCCGCCCACGACGTCGCCCCGGACCACCCCGAGGCCAACGAGGGCGCCCGGGCCTTCCGGCGGTCCAGGATCGACCCCTTCTACCGGGCCGACCGGGAGTGGCTGGGCGCGTGGGCGGACCTGGCCGTGGACAACACCGACCTCGGCCCGGCCCAGGTGGTGGACCGGGTGCTCCAGCGGTTCCCCGAACTCACCCGGAACCGGACCTGAGCCGCCGGGCGCCCTCGGAGAACCGGCCGACCAGGACGTCGACCACCAGGAAGACCAGCAGCGAGACCCCCAGCACGGGCAGGGCCAGACCGACCCCCGCGCAGGTCAGAACGACCGCCACCCTCAGGGGCCAGGACAGTGCCAGGAACGAACCGCGCTGGTAGGGCCGCCCCAGCCCCCAGGCGCCGCCGCGCGTGGGCCTGCGCTGCCACCACATGCGGTAGCCCAGGACGATCACCCAGAGCAGCCCGCCGCAGACCGCCGTGAGGACGAGCTGGTTGGGTACCCCGAACAGCAGGCCCATGTGGGCGTCCACGCCCCAGCGGCTGAGTTTGGCCATCAGCGGGTGGTCCTCGAAGCGGACGACGTCCACGACCTCGCCCGTGTCCTGGGCGACGGCGACCGAGTCCGCCTGGGTCGGCCAGGAGCGTTCGAGCTGGGTGACCACGTAGGGAGAGGTGTGGTCGGAGGGCAGGTCGACGGTGACCCGGCCGTCGAGTCCGGCCTCCCGTGCGCTGGCCAGGACCTCGTCCGGGCCGACGTCCACACCGGGGCTGGCGGAGGGGACCTCCGTGGACGCCGCCGGAGTGGTCCAGGACATCCGTTCACGCAGGTCGGAGATGTTCGACCCCGCGTACTGGGACCAGGTCAACCCGGTGGCGGACAGGAACAGCAGCCCCAGAAGGACCCACGCCCCCACCGTGGCGTGCAGGGAGACCGAGCGTGCCCGGCCCGACCGCTGACGGCCGCGCCGACGCCGGGCCACCCACAGGGCCAGGCCGCCCAGGGCGACCACCCCGAGCCAGCTCGCGGCGAGCTCGCTGTACAGCCGGCCGACCTCCCCCAGGTGCAGTTGCCGGTGGAGCAGGTCGATCCAGGTGCGCACCGGCAGCGCCCCGCTGGTCCCGTAGCTCTCGGACACCCCCAGGACCTCGCCCGCGTGGGGGTCGACGAACACCGTCGTGCGCGCCCCGTTGCCGCTCTCGGCCAGGTCCATCAGGACCCATGTGGAGTCCTCCGGGGTGGTGGCCGGGCGCACCGAGTGGACGCTGGCGTCGGGCGCCTCCGCGCGGGCGATCCGCACCTGTTCGGCCAGGGGCAGGGACCCCTCGGAGGCGGGGACGCGCAGCTGGTCGGCGTACAGCACCTGCTCGACCTGGGGTGTCCACACGTACAGCAGCCCGGAGACCGTCGCCACCAGGAGGAAGGGCGCCACCAGCACGCCCGCGTAGAAGTGCAGCCGCAGTACGAGCGGCCTGAGCTGCTGCCACACGCCCGTCCTCGGCGGGGGTGTTCCGTCCTCGGTCACGGGTCTCGTGCTCGCCGGGTCCATGGATCTCCTCCGCCGTCGCCGTTCCGGTCGACACTGACGTCGTTCGGAGGGGTCCGTGAGTTCCCGCGACTTACGAACCGGTCGTGGGAACCCGGGGGGCGGGCGTCACCCGGACAGGTGGGCGCGCAGGGCGTCGGCGGTGGCGCCCCTCCCCGCGTCGGCCATCCGCGCGGGCGTTCCCTCGAACACGACCCGGCCGCCCTCGTGTCCGGCTCCGGGGCCGAGGTCCACCACGTGGTCGGCGGCGGCCACCACGTCCATCCGGTGCTCGACGACCACCACCGTCGCGCCCGCGTCCACCATGCCGTCGAACAGGTTCACGAGCCCGGCCACGTCACCGCCGTGCAGGCCGGTGGTGGGTTCGTCCAGCACGTACAGCCGTGCGGGCTCCGCCAGCTCGCGGGCCAGCCGGAGGCGCTGCCGCTCCCCGCCGGAGAGCGTGGTCAGGGACTGCCCCAGCCGTAGGTAACCCAGCCCGACCCGTTCCATACGGTCCAGCGACTCCGCGACGGGCCCCGCGAGGACCTCCCGGGCGCGCGCCGCCGTCAGCGCCAGCACCTCCGCGATGGTGCGGCCGTCCAGGGTGTACGACAGCGCGCGGTCGTTGAACCGCAGCCCGCGGCAGCGCTCGCACTCCGTCTTGACGTCGTCGAGGAAGGCGAGGTCGGTGATGATCACCCCGCGTCCCCGACAGGTCGGGCAGGCGCCCGTGGAGTTGGCGCTGAACCAGCCGGACGCCACCCCGTTGGCCCGCGCGAACAGCGCGCGCAGGGTGTCCTGGATCCCCAGGTAGGTCACGGGGGTGGACCGGGGTCCGCCGTGCAGGGAGCCCTGGGTGAGCACCACCGCGTCCGGGCGCACCCGGGGCAGTTCCCCATGGGCGAGTGAGCTTTTGCCCGACCCCGCCACCCCGGTCACGGCCGTCAGCACCCCGGTCGGAACGGACACGTCGATCCCGCGCAGGTTGTGCAGGCGGGCGCCGCGAACCTCCACCGAACCGTCGGGGGTGCGGGTGCGGGACCGTACCGAGCGGGGTCGGCGCAGGTAGCGGCCGGTGGGGGTGGGCGCTCGGCGGAGCCCGGCCACGGGGCCCTCGTAGACGACGCGGCCGCCCTCGTGTCCGGCTCCGGGGCCGAGGTCCACCACGTGGTCGGCGGCCTCGATCACGTCCGGGTCGTGTTCGACCACCAACACCGTGTTGCCCTTGTCGCGCAGGCGGCGCAGCAGAGCGGTGAGCCGGTGCACGTCGGCCGGGTGCAGCCCGGCACTGGGTTCGTCGAGCACGTAGGTCAGGCCGGTCAGCGCGCCCCCCAGGTGCCTTACGAGCCGCACGCGCTGGGCCTCGCCACCGGACAGCGTGGCCGAGTACCGGTCCAGGCTGAGGTAGCCCAGGCCCACCTCCTCCAGCCCGCGCAGGCGCTCCAGGAGCGCGGAGGTCACCGGGGCCACCCGCGGGTCGTGGATCGCGGCGATCTCCGGGACGAGCCGGACGACCGGCAGGGCGGAGAGGTCCGCGATGTTGTGCCGACCGATCCGGCAGGCCAGCGCGGCCGGGTTCAGCCGCGCGCCCCCGCAGGCGGGGCAGGGGCCGCGCCACACCACCCGTTCCAGTTCGTCCCTGTCCCTCGCGTTGACCGACGTCGCGTCCAGCAGGCTGCGGGTGATGCGGGGGACCACCCCCTCGAAGACGCCGCTCGCCGGGAACTCCGGGTCCGGGTCCGTGAGCCTGACCCCCTCGGCGTGCAACAGCAGGTCGCGTTCCCGGGCGGTGTAGCGGCCCACCGGTTTCTCCCTGTCGAACAGTCCGGCGTGCACGTAGCGCTTCCACCGCCAGGTCCCCGGCGCGAAGGTCCGGAGTCGGATGGCCCCCTGGTCCAGGGAGAGGCCGTCGTCCAGCAGGGCGTCGGCGTCGATCCGGCGGAGCGTGCCCAGGCCCTGGCAGTCCGGGCACATACCGCCGGGGTCGTTGAAGGAGAAGGCGGGCGAGTACCCGGTCCAGGGCCGACCGATCCGGGAGAACAACAGGCGCAGGAGCGGTGCGAGGTCGGTGGCGGTGCCCAGGGTCGAGCGCGCGTTGCCACCGAATCGCCGCTGATCCACGGCGACGGTGACGGTGAGGTTCTCCCACCGGTCGGCGTCGGGCACGCCCAGGTGGGCCATCCGGCTGCGGGTGAAGCTGTCGTGGGCCTCGTTGAGCTGGCGCTGCGCCTCGGCGGCGATGGTGCCGTACACCAGGGAGGACTTGCCCGATCCGGACACGCCGGTGAAGACGACGAGTCGCTCCCGGGGCAGGGTCAGGTCCACCCCGCGCAGGTTGTTCTCGCGGGCTCCGGTCACGGTGATGCCCGTGGTCGTGGTGCTCATGGCCGTCACACTAAGTCGGATTGTGGTCAGAAACCGGCCACAACTGCTCGGCGATCGGGAAGAATGCGGGTATGGCCGACACCAGTCAGCGCATGCTGCGCCTGCTCTCCCTCCTGCAGAACGGACGGGCCTGGTCCGCCGCCGCCCTCGCCGAGGCGCTGGGCACCAGCCCCCGGTCCCTGCGGCGCGACATCGACCGCCTGCGCGAGCTCGGCTACCCGGTGGAGAGCCTGCGCGGCCCCGGCGGGCACTACCGCCTGGTGGCGGGCAACGCCGTTCCTCCGTTGATGTTCGAGGACGACGAGGTGGTCACTGTGGCGCTGGGGCTGCGGATGGTCGCGGGCGGGCTCAGCGGCGTCCAGGGTGCGGAGGAGGGCGCGGAGCGGGCCCTGGGCAAGATCGAACGGGTGCTGCCCTCCCGACTGTCCCACAGGGCCAGCACCCTGGCCTCGGCGGTGGAACCCGGCCGGAGCGTGTGGCCCGGGGCGTCGGTCGACGTGCTCACCGGGCTGAGTGACGCCGTCGCGGCGGGCCACCGGATCCGGATGACCCACCGGGGCCGCGACGGGCGGGAGCTCCACCGCCACGTGGACCCCTACCGTCTGGTCCTGCTGCGTCGGCGCTGGTACCTGTTCGCCTGGGACCGCGACCGCGAGGACTGGCGCTCCTTCCGGCTGGACCGGATCACCGAGATCACCCCGACCCGCGCCGCGTTCACCCCCAGGGCGCTCCCCGCCGAGGACCTGGCCGCGCACCTGGAGGAGGGGTTCGGTCCGGGCCGGGAGAGGCACACCGTCACGGTCCTCTTCCACGCGACGGCGGCCGAGGTGGCCGCCCGTCTCACCCGGGTGGACGGTTCGCTGGAGGCGGTCGGCCCCGACCGCTGCCGGTACGAGGCCCTCGTGGACTCCTATGAGTGGATCGTCATCGTGCTCGCCCTGGCCGGTCTGGACTTCACCCTGGAGGCACCGGAGGAGTTCGTCGCGCGCACCGCCGAGCTCTCCACCCGGCTCGCGCGGGCGGTGCCCCCGGAGGCCCGGCGGGGGCCGCTCACCACGCGGGCGGGAGCAGGTGGAGGGTCGAGGCACGGTGCCGGTCCACGGCCGCGCGGGAGTAGAGCAGGGGGAAGTGACGGCCCCGAGCCCACGGTTCGGTGAGGTCGTCGTGGTGGGGACTGCGGGGGTCCCCGGACTGGCCCGGAGCGTTGACCGCGACGGACTCGTCCCACGCACCGACGTCCACCACGATCCGGAAGGACGCGCCGTGGTACTGGCGGCCGGAGGCGTCCGCCGCCGTCAGGTCGACGGTGTCCGCGCTTCCCGGGCGCGCGATCCGCCGTCCCCGTGCCCACGGCGGGGGGTCCGGGAGCGCGGCGAGGGGGTGGTCCAGGCGGGCGAAGTGGTGTTCGCCCCAGTGCCAGGCCGGACCGGGCGGACCGAGCCGCTCGCACAGGTCCCGGTGGGCCGCCCCCAACGAGCGCGCCACCAGCGCGCGTCCCTGTTCGCTGAGGACCGCCTCCGCCAGCAGGCGCAGCGGAACACGCGGGTCGGCGGCCCGGTCCGGATCGGGGGTGAGGGCGGCCACCGCCGCGTCGACACGGTCGGAGGAGACCAGCTCCGGCAGACGCGCACGCAGCAGCGCGGGACGCAGACGGTGCGCGAACCAGTGCTCGAACAGGGTGGGCTGGGGCAGGTCGACCGCCATGGTCCCGTCCCAGCCTCCGGCCCGCAGCAGCTCCAGGGCCGGGGCGGTCCCCGGGAAGCCGTCCGGCAGTGCGTCCAGCACGGACAGGGCGGCGCGCGCGACCGGGCTCCGGTGGTCGCCCTGGAGGCGGCAGGCGTCCTCGACGGTCCAGTCGGAGCGTGCGGACAGCTCCTCGGCGATGCGCTCGTACCGCAGGGGGGCCGCCCAGTCCCGGGTCACGGTGAACGGCTCCCAGCCGGGCGCCCGCTGCGTGTTGTGTTCGTTGGCGGAGGCGAACCACCCCTGCCCGGGCCGGTGCGCGGAGGGCATGCGGCCGTGGAAACCCGCCCACTCGTGGCTTCCGTCGCCGGGAACGGGCAGTGAACCGTCCCAGTTCGGGCGTACGGGGACGCGGCCCGCCGCGATCCAGCCGAACCCCTCCGCGTCGGCGTACACCTGGTTCTCGCCGGGAGCGCCCCACACCCGCAGGGCGTCGCGGAACTCCTGGCTGTCCCGGGCCCGCATGTACTGGACGCTGCCCAGGTAGGGAGCCATTCCGGGACCGAGCCAGGCGGCGCGTACGGCGAAGGCGGCGTTCCGCTCGGGGTCGGAGCGCACGAGCGGACCGTGCACGGTGAAGTCCAGCCGCACCTCGCGGTCGGGACCGCCCCGCACCGGGACGCGTTCGGTGACCGTCTCCAGCTCCCGCCAGCCGTCGCGGTGACGGTACCGACCCGGGTCGTCCGGGTGGAGTTGGTAGACGTACAGGTCCTCCTGGTCGATCGGGAAGATGGTGAGCCCGAAGGCGACGTGCCCGTTGTGCCCGATGGAGACCCCGGGCAGGGCGGGCTCGCCCGCGCCGATCACGTCGAACTCCGGACAGCTCAGATGGGTGACGTAGCGCAGTGCCGGGGCGCCGACCACGCGGTGCGGGTCGTTGGCCAGGATCGGGCGGCCCGTGGCGGTGCGCTCGGCGCCGATCACCCAGTTGTTGCTGCCGTCTGGTTCGGGTGGGGTGGTGCACGGTGCGGCACCCGACAGGTCCAGGGGCGCGCAGGCCAGCCGGTACACGTCCAGGACCTCGGGGTGGAGGACGTCCAGGTCCAGGCCCTCGGGTACGCGCAGGGGACCTTCGGGCTCGCGGACCGCGCGCAGGTCCTCGACACCCGGGCCGAAGTCACGGAGGGTGAGGGCGCGCGCCAGCTCCTTCTCGACGTTCGCGTGGAGGCCGTGGGACCGGATCCGGGCCAGGTCCTCGGGGGCCCAGCGGGCGGGGGTGAACCCGAGCTCCGCGAACTCCGGCCCGAGCAGCGCGGGCTCGCGCTCGGTGAGGGCGACGTAGGCGTTGATCCCGGAGGTGAAGAGCTCGGCGGTCCGGCGCACGCCCGCGCCGTAGGCGGCCCACTCGGTGTCCATGTCCCCCCGGTAGAGGAAGAGCCGGGCCGCGCGGTCGCGTTCCAGGTACCGCTCGCCCAGGACCTCGGAGAGCAGGCCGAGGCCGCGGCGCCGCCAGAGGTCGAGCTGGAACAGCCGGTCGCGGGCGGCGGTGAAGCCCTGGGCGACGAACGCGTCGTCGGCGTCGTGGGCGCGCACGTGGGGGACGCCCCAGCGGTCGTACACCACCTCGACCGGTGCGGTGAGCCCGTCGACGACGTGGCCGTGTTCCATGCGAACCTCCCAGTGGGCGGGCGGGGGACGGGCGCCGTCGGACGGGGGCCGAGGACGCGGGAGCTTCGTACCCCGCGTGGGCCTTTGTCACCGTGGGGGAACGGGAAGGTCTCCGGGCACGGCGTGGAGCCGTGGGGGTCCGCCACGGGCGAGGGGTGGCGACCGGTCGGTGTGTGGCCCTGCTCACGCGATGGAACGGTCCGGGTTCACCGGGTTACCCGAAGCCGATTACCGACTGGTAGGTTCGCGTTGTTACCCATCGGTAGAAAGGAGGGGAGGGCCGTGCACGAGGGCGCCCTGAACCGGCTCAGACCCGTCCCCCACAGCCGGTTCCGGCTCTTCGTCCTCCACCACGCGGGCGGCTCCCACCTGGGCTACCGGGGCTGGGTCCGGCACTTCCCCGAGGACTGGGAGATCTGCCTCCTGGACGCGCCCGGACGCGTCCGCAGCGCCCACGAGCCGCCCCTGCGCGACGCCGACGCCCTGGCCGAGCGCATGCACGAGGTGATCCGCCCCGAACTCGACCGGCCCTTCGGCCTCTTCGGGCACAGCATGGGCGCGCTGGTCGCCTACGAACTCACCCTCCGCCTGACATCCGCCGGGACGCCGCCGGTCTGGCTCGGAGCCTCCGCCTGGAGCCCCGCTCCCGGACCCGAACGCGCCGCGCCGCGCCACCTGGTCTCCGCCGACCGTCTGCGCGAGACCATCGCCCGCATGGGCGGCACCCCCCGGCGCGCCCTGGACGACCCAGACCTGTGGTCCTTCGTCGAACCCCTGGTCCGCGCCGACCTGCAACTGGTGGACACCTGGAGCCCCGACCCGCGGACCCCGCCCCTGAGGGTCCCGCTCTCGGTCTTCGGCGGCGCGCGAGACCAGGGGATGACCCCCGAACGCCTCGCGGGCTGGTCCGACCACGTAGAGAGCGGCTTCGCGCACCACACCCTGCCCGGCGACCACTTCTACTTCACCGGTCGGACCGTGGACGTGGTCACCCGCATCACCCAGGACGTGGAGCCCCTCCTGAGGTGAGGACCGGCCCGCGGCCCGGCGGTCCGGGCGGGGGCGGTCGCCCCCCGCCTGGAGGAGTCAGCCCTCCGAACGGGTGCCGACCGCGAACAGGTAGCCGGGGCCGTCGGCGGACAACGCCACCACGCCGTCCAGCCGCACCCGCACCGCGCCGTCGCTCTCCACGACCTCCCATCCCGTGGCGTCCAGGTCGCCCGTGGCCGCGACCCGTTCCCCGTGCGGCCCGTCGGTCAGGTGCACCAGCACCACCTGGTCGCCCAGCGTCCGCAGGAACGTCATGTGGTGCTCGCCCGCGTCGAGCCAGCGGAGTCCGCCCTCCTGGAGCGCGGGCAGGTCCCGGTGCAGGGCGAGCAGACGGCGGTGGGAGTCCAGCACCCTCTGGTCCCAGTCCTGGGGACGGTGCCAGGGCATCGTGCGGCGGGAGTTCTCACCGTCGCGCCCCTCAAGCCCGATCTCGTCCCCCGCGAAGACGAACGGGACACCCGGCAGCGCCGCCTGCGCGGCCACGCCGACCGCCTGGCGGAGCGGGTCGCCCACCACGGTGCGGAACCGGGCGGAGTCGTGGGTGCTCAGCGCGTTGACGCTGTGGGTGCGCACCCGCCAGGGGAGCCCCGCGTTGGTGGCGCGCATCGCCCGCACCGCCTCGACCGCACCGCTGCTGGGCAGCGGCGCCGACGTGTGCGTGGCCGCGTACCGGACCCCCTCCGGGCCGGTGTTCAGCCAGGCCCACACCGGCCGCGTGAAACCGGCGTAGTTCATCACCCCGTGCCATCCGTCGTGGCGGGTGTCGGGCCCGGCGTCGTAGAAGTGCTCGGCCAGCAGCCAGGCCTGCGGGGCGGCCTCACGCATCCGCGCGGCGATCTCGCCGGACACCTCGTGGTTGACGTCCTGGCTCCCCAGGCGCCCGGTCATGTTGGCCACGTCGATCCGCCAGCCGTCCAGCCCCTCCTCCCCACCCAGCCGGTCCACCAGGACCGAGTCGTCGGCGCCGTAGACACGCTCGCGCAGAGCGGTCGAGGAGTAGTCGAGCTTGGGCAGGGACCGCACGCCCAGCCAGCTCACGTAGGAGTCGGGGTGCTCCTCGAAGTAGTAGTACCCAGCCTCCTCCGAGTCCGGGTCGGACCGGGCGGTCAGGAACCACTCGTGCTCGTCACCGGTGTGGTTGGTGGTGAGGTCGCCCATCACCCTCATGCCGCGCGCGTGCGCCTCGCGGACCAGGGCGAGCAGCGCCTCCTCGCCGCCGAGCAGCGGATCCACCCGGTCGAAGCTGGAGGCGTCGTAGCGGTGGGTGGAGCGGGCGGGGAAGAACGGGGTCAGGTAGACCACCCGGGCTCCGAGCTCGGCCAGGTGGTCCAGATGGCGACGGACCCCCTCCAGGGTGCCGCCGTAGTACTCGCCGGGCGCGGCCGGTCCGAACCCCGAGGGTTCGTCGTCCCAGGCGCGCGGGACCGCCCAGTCCGGGTGCTCGGTGAGGGGTTCCAAGGTGTCCTCGTCGCGCGCGAAGCGGTCGGGGAAGATCTGGTAGACGGTGGTCCCCGGGACCCAGGAGGGCGGGCGCGGCGCGTTCACCAGCCGGAAGTCGGCGTCGTCGGTGACCTCGTGGTCGTGCGCGCCCTCCTGGTTGAGCCAGGTGTAGCGGCGGTCGCGCACGATCGCGAAACGGTAGGGGGTCGCCACGGGCAGGAGGGGGATCTCCACCACGAACCAGCTCACCCCGTTCGCGGAACTCTCCAGCACCCCCTCGACCAGGCCCGCCTCGCCGTCCTCCACCACGTACGCGTACACGGAGTCGGCGCCGCCGGGCACCCGGACCCGGAGGCGCGCCCGGTCCCCGTCGAGGGTCACGTGGTCGGGGGAACCGTCGTGGTGGGGGTCGTGGGTGAAGAGCATGCGGGACTCCAGGGGACGGAGGAAAGTTCACGTCACATAATGGCAAGAAAACGTCGTTGAAGCGAAAGGTTTTGCGTCCTGCTCTTGCGGCTTCGGTGTTCGACCTCCTCCGCGGCCCCGATCGCGCTCCCTGACCAGGTTCGCCGGGCGCGGGGCAGTCTCTTGGTCCGCACCCCTGTCCCGCCGGATTCTTCCGGGTTACCGTTGGTATATGAGCCTTGAGCTGCCAACCGAAAGACTCCTGATCAGGGAGTGGGAGCTGGGCGATGCCGACGCGGCCCTCCAGATCTACGGGGCCGAGGAGGTCGCGCACTGGCTGACACCGGAGTGGCACCCGGTGACCGACATCAGCGCGATGCGCTCGGTGCTCCACGCGTGGATCGAGGCGGGACCGAACCTCATCCCACCCGCCGGGCGCTGGGCGATCGTGGACCAGAAGGACGGACAACTGGTGGGAGGGCTGTCCCTGAAACTCCTCCCGCCGTTCGAGGAGGACTTCGAGCTCTCCTGGGTGCTGCGTCCGGACGTGTGGGGCCGGGGCTACGCGACCGAGGCGAGCCGGGCCATCATCGGCTGGGCGTTCAGTCAGGGGATCGAGGAGGTGTTCGCGGTCGCGCGCCCCCACAACGAGCGGGCGATCGCCGTGGCTCGCAGGCTCGGGATGGAATGGGTCGGTGAGACCGAGAAGTACTACGACATGCGCCTGCAGGTGTTCCGCATGCGTCCCGGTTGATCCGGGACGGCACGGCCTCCGTGTGAACGGACGGCCGCGCGGGCGCGGCCCGTCGGAGGGTTCCTCCGCCGGGCCGCGCCCGTGTTCGGGTCAGGACAGGAGCTGACTGATCCGCTCGACCTCCTCCTCAGAGAGCCGCACCGTGGCCGCCTCCGTGTTCTCCTCCAGGTGGGACACCCGTGAGGTGCCCGGGATCGGCAGCATCACGGGGGAGCGGTGCAGCAGCCAGGACAGCGCGAGCTGTACCGGGCTCACCCGGTGCTGGGCGGCGATCCCGGCCAGCGGGGAGTCGGTCGCCGCCATCTCGCCCCGGCCGACCGGCGCCCACGGCAGGAACGCGATCCCGTCCTTCTCGCACTGCTCCAGGACGTCCTCGGACTGGCGGAAGGACGGCGCGTACTGGTTCTGCACCGAGGCGATCGGGGCGATCGCGCGGGCCGCCGACAGTTCGTCCACGCTCACTTCGCTCAGTCCGATGTGCCGGACCTTGCCCTCCGTCTGGAGGTCGGTGAGCACGCCGAGCTGGTCGGCCAGCGGCACCTCGGGGTCGATCCGGTGCAGCTGCATCAGGTCGATGCGCTCCACCCCCAGGTTGCGCAGGCTCAGCTCCACCTGCTGCCGCAGGTACTCCGGGCGTCCCAGCCGGTGCCACTCGGCGGGACCGGTGCGCACGAATCCGGCCTTGGTGCCGATCACCAGGTCGTCCGCGTACGGGTAGAGCGCCTCGCGGATCAGCTGTTCACTGATCTGGGGGCCGTAGGAGTCGGCGGTGTCGATGAAGTTCACCCCGAGCTCGGCGGTCCTGCGCAGGACCGCCAGGGCGCCGTCCCGGTCGCGGGGCGGCCCCCACACCCCCTCACCGACGATCCGCATGGCTCCGAAGCCCAGGCGGTGGACGGGCAGGTCCCCTCCGAGGAGGAGGGTGCCCGCCTGTTCTGCGACGGGGGGAGTGGTGTGTGCGTCGGTCACTGTCTTCCTTCCACTGCGGCACGACGGCCGGGTTCGTGCCATGGTGCCAGGTCGGCGGGGGCGCGACCCGTGTCCGCCGCCCCGTGTCGCCCCGGCCGGGGTCCGCAGGATTCCAGGTGGCGCGGGAGCACGCAAGGCGTTCGGGGCCCGGACGCGGGGGCTACCGGAAGGCGTCGAGGTGGTCGTCGACCCACCGGGCGTAGGTGCGCCCGGGACGGCCCATGACCCGTTCGTAGTCCGGTGACACACAATCGTCGGGGGCGGCCGCGTCCTCCTCGCCGGGATCCGACTCCCACAGCAGCCAGTCGCAGATCTCCGGTGGGACGCCCTGGGCGAGCCACAGGTCGCGTGCCTCGGCCAGGGTCAGCGCCACGAACGTGATCTCCCGTCCCAGCGCCCCGGCGATCACGGCGGCGCGTTCGGCCGGGGTGATCGGTTCGGGGCCGGTGATCTCGTATGCCCGTCCGTGGTGGCCGTCCTCCAGCAGCGCGACCGTCGCCACGTCCGCCATGTCCGCCTCGTGCACGGGCGCCCCGGGCTCGTCTCCCCGGGGAGCCCGGACCACCCCCTCGGTCCGGATCGAGTCGGGGAGGGAGTCGAGGTCGTTCACCATGAACTCGCCCCCGCGCAGGTGGGTCCACTCCAGACCGGAACGCTCCACCGCCTCCTCCACGGGGCGGTGGTGCAGGTGGCCGAAGTCGTGCTCGGCGTCGGGGTCGGTCCGGACCGAGGCCGAGGACATCAGGACGATCCTGCGTACCCCGGACCGACGGATGCGGTCGACGACCTCCTCGGCGGTCTCGGGGTGCGGGTAGAGCAGGACCGCCTCCACGTCGTCGAAGACGCCGTCCAGGGTCGCGGGACGTTCCAGGTCGCCCTCGACGGGGTCGACGCCCTTGGGGAAGATCCGGCGGGCGGGGTCGCGGCTGAGCGCGCGGACGGCGGCGCCGCGATCGAGGAGTCTCCGGATCACCAGCGAGCCGACGGTTCCGCTGGCTCCGGTCACCAGTACGCGCATGGCGCGGGTTCCTCTCCATGAGTCGATGGGGTCACCGTCGATCATAATGGGACATGAGAGTCCCATAAAGAGGGTTCAAGGTCCCTTTTTGGAGCACGCGGTAGGTTGGCGCCATGACGAGCACGGAGAACCCGAGGGCGGGGGTGCGGGCCCGGACGCGGGGGGCGATCCTGCGCGCCGCCGCCACCGTCCTGGCCCATGACCGCAACGCCCCGCTCTCGGAGGTGGCCGAGGCTGCGCGCGTGGGTCGCAGCACCCTGCACCGCTACTTCCCCGACCGCGACGGGCTGCTGGCCGCGACCTACGAGGAGGCGCTGTCGGAGATCGGGCGGGTCATGGAGGAGGCGCGCGTGGAGGAGGGGTCGGCTCTGGAGGCCATGCGGCGCGTGGTCGCTGCCCACGTGGAGGTGGGGGACTGGGTGGTCTTCGCCTTCGGTGACACCGCCAACGAGGTCTTCGACGACGCCCCCGACGCCGCCGACCCCGAACCCGAGATCCTTACGGATCTCGTGCGCAGGGGGCAGGCGGAGGGCGTCTTCGACCCGGACGCCGATCCGGCCTGGGCGGTCCAGGTCCTGTGGGCGCTGGTCTTCACCGGGCTGGAGCGGGCCGGGCGCGGGCAGATGCCCCGGCACGCGGTGGCTCCGGCGGTCGTGCGCACCCTGGAGCGGGGGATCGGCGTCCGGACGTGAGCAGGGGGCGATCGGGGAGCGGGACCGTTCAGCGGCCGTGCCGCTCGGGGGCGGTCGTGTGCGCCTGGAGGACCGGTGGGGTCAGGGCCACGCGGTGCTCTCCGCAGTGGCACCGCTGGTAGACGACCATGCCCTCACTGGTCGGATGGGAGGAGTCGGTGGTCCAGAGGTGTTCGTGCTCGGTCATGGCACCCAGTCTGGTGTAATGGCATTATGCATCTCAACCCTTACGGACAGGGGCCGCTCTCCCTGGCCGTGGACCTGGCCAACCGGCCCTGCTCCGACACCGCGGACCTGGAACGGCGCTGTGCCGAGGTGGGCTTCCTCCTGGAACGCCCGGTGGGGGAGCACGACCTCTCCGAGGTCCGCGCCTTCCTGACCGGGTGGGCCGCGGTCGTGGACAGCGCGGACCCGCCCGCCCGGGCCGAACGCCTCAACGCCCTCCTCACCGAGTACTCGGGTCCGCCGAGGCTCACCGACCACGCGGGCACCGGCTGGCATCTGCACTACCGCCCCGACGACCTGCCCGCCCACCGGCAGATCGCCTCCCTCATCGCCGTCGGCACCGCCCTGCACCTGACCGGTCGCGGTATGCACCGCCTCGGCCGCTGCGCGGCCGGAGGCTGCGCGCACGTGTACGCCGACTTCTCCCGCAACGGGAGGCAACGGTACTGTTCCCCCGCCTGCGGCAACCGCGACGCCGTCCGCCGCCACCGCGCCCGCACGGGCGCGGAGACCGAGGGAGCCGACGCCGGGCTCTGAGCCGTGCGCCCCCTGTCACCGCCGGGGACGCGGGGTCGCCCGTACCGTCTCACCAGCGAGGATGTGACACTGGTGCGATGGAAGAAGGTCTCCCGCGTTTCGACGCGAGCAGCCAGCGCGCGCTCGCGGATCTGCTGGTCCGGTTGGAGGAGGGAACGCACCCGTCCACGGACGACGTCACCGCCCTCCTGGGGCCCGTGGACGGCGCACTGGTCGAGCGGGTCAGGAGCCTGTCCTCGCGCCTGGCGCGCCTGCGGCGGCGCGAGGGCGAACTCTCCGCGCTGATCGCCAGCACACGCGACCTCGTCGAGGTGCGGGACGTGGAACCGCTGCTCAGGCGGCTGGTCGACCGCGCGCACGACCTCGTCGGAACGGACGTCACCTACCTGTCCGTCCACGACAGGGAGACCGACGAGCTCTTCGTGCGCGCCAGCCGGGGGACCGTCTCCCCGCGCTTCCCGGGCCTGCGGGTCCCGGCCGGAGCCGGGATCGCCAGCCGCGTGGTGCGCACCAACACCCCCCAGTGGACCTCCGACTACGGCGTGCGGGACGACTTCGACCGCGATCCGGGGATCGACGCCGCCATCGCGGAGGAACAGCTGCGCTCCCTCGTCGGGGTGCCGATGTCCGCCAACGGCGAGATCCTCGGGGTCCTCTTCGCCGCCGACCGCGCCTCCCGTCCCTTCGCCCGTGAGGAGATCGCCCTGCTGTCGGCCTTCGCCGACCAGGCGGCGGTCATCCTGCACACGGCACGCCTGTTCGCCGCCGCCACGGAGGCGGCGGACCGGGCCGAACGCCACTCCGAGGCGATGGCCGCCGCCGCCCGTGTGCACGAGCGGCTGACCGCGCTGGTCCTGTCCGGGCACGGACCACACGAGGTGGCCCTCACGCTGGCCGAATCCCTGGGACGTCCCGTCGCGGTCGCGGACCGGGACCACCGCACGGTCACCCGCACCTCGGAGGCGGCGGACGCGTGGTGGCCGGGCGGGCGACTCGCCCCGGCGGTCGCGAGGGCCCTCGCCCGCAGCCGCGAGTCCGGACACTGCGCCTCGGTGGAGGGCCCGGGCCCGGACGTGGTGGTCGCCGTCTCCGCCGGGGCCGAACTCCTGGGGGTGCTGCTCGTGGGGGCCGGCGACGCACCTCTGAGCGACGTCGAGCGCCGCACCATCGAACGGTCCGGGCAGATCCTCGCCCTCCTCACCATGCAGAGCGAGGCGGTCACCCACGCGGAGGAGCGGGTACGCGGGGAGCTCGCCCTCGACCTGTTCTCCGGCGCCGCGGACACCGACACCCTCCGACGACGGGCCTCGGCGCGCGGCATCGTCCTGGACCAGCCCTGGACCGTGGTCGTCGTCCCCGTCCCCGACCGCCACCGGCACGCGGCGCACCGGTCCCTGGCCGTCCACGAGGGGTGGATGGCCGCGGCCCAGGGGGAGGGCGTGAGCGTGCTCGTCCCCGGCCGGGACCCGACCGCCGCCGCCGAACAGGTCGCCCAGCGTGTCGGGGCGGCCACGGAGGCGCCCGTGCTGGCGGTGGGCTCCGCCGTCGGCTCCCTCGCCGACCTGCCCGCCGTCCTCACCGAGGTTTGGGAGTGCGCGGCGTTCCTGCCCGCGCTGGGCGTGCGCCGTGGGGCCTTCGAGGTGGACGACTACGCGCCCTACCTGGCGATGTTCGGCACCGACGGTGGTCGTGCGCTCTCCTTCGTGGACCGCGTGATCGGACCCGTCGTCGCCTGGGACGCCCGGCACCACTCCGACCTCACCGGAACCATCACCGCCCTCGCCGGAAACGGCGGGAGCGTGACCCGTGCCGCGCGCGCCCTGTACGTCCACCCCAACACGGTCAAACAGCGACTGGAGCGGGTGACCTCGCTCCTGGGCGAGGACTGGCGGTCCGCCGACTCCCTGTTCCGGGTGACCGTGGCCACCCGCCTCCACCTGCTCCGACAGGGCGGGAAAGTGACAGGGTGACCGCGGGTTTCCTGTCCGTTTCGGACATGTCGCCGAGGTGAACGGCGCTGCTTGGATGGACCAATCCGCAGTGACGTACCCCACACCGGGGGCGCCCCTTCCCTCAGGAGTGAATCCACACGTGGTGCAAACCAGCAGGTTGTCCGGTTTCCGTTCCCTCAGCGTCCAGGAGCGGCGCGCGAGCCTGGCCTCCGTCAGCGGCCTGGACGCGTCCGTGTTCGACGCCCTCGACCAGCACGGCCTGAGCGTGGCCGCCGCCGACCACATGATCGAGAACGCCGTCGGCGTGATGGGTGTCCCGGTCGGCGTCGCCACCAACTTCACCGTCAACGGACGTGACGTCCTGGTGCCGATGGCCACCGAGGAGCCCTCGGTGGTGGCCGCCGCGAGCAACGCCGCCCGCATCGCCCGGGTCCTGGGCGGCTTCCACACCAGCGCGACCGGCCCGGTGATGCAGGCACAGATCCAGGTCGTGGACGTGGCCGACCCCGAGGCCGCGCGTCTGCGGGTCCTGGAGGCCCGCGCCGAACTCGTCGCGCTGGCCAACGAGCAGGACCCCCGTCTCGTCGAGGTCGGCGGCGGCGTGCGTGACCTCACCGTCCGCACGGTCACGGCGTTCGACGAGACCTACGTCGTCGCCCACCTCGTGGTCGACGTGCGCGACGCCATGGGGGCCAACGCCGTCAACACCATGGCCGAGGCGGTGGCGCCCCGGCTGGCCGAGGCCGCCGGGGGCCGTCCGGTCCTGCGCATCCTCACCAACAAGGCCGACCTGCGACTCACCCGCGCGCGGGCCGTGCTGGACACCGAGGCCCTCGGGGGCGAGGCCATCGCCACCGACATGATCCACGCCTACCGCCTGGCCGCCGCCGACCCCTACCGCGCGGCCACCCACAACAAGGGCATCATGAACGGCGTCTCCGCCGTCGTGCTGGCCACCGGCAACGACACCCGCGCGGTCGAGGCCGGGGCCCACTCCCACGCCGTCGACGCGCAGGGCCGCTACACCTCGCTGTCCGCCTTCGAGCGCGACACCGACGGCAACGTCGTGGCCACCCTGGAACTGCCCACCCCGGTGGGCCTGGTCGGAGGCGCGACCCGCACCCACCCCGCGGCCCAGGCCGCCGTCGCGCTCACCGGGGTCGCCGACGCCACCGCGCTCGGTGAGCTCGTCACCGCCGTGGGCCTGGCACAGAACATCGCCGCCGTGCGGGCCCTGGCGGGCGAGGGTATCCAGCGCGGCCACATGTCCCTGCACGCCAGGAACATCGCCGTCGCCGCCGGAGCCAGCGGCGACGAGGTCGACCGCGTCGTGGCGGTGCTCGTCCAGGAGAAGGCCATCCGCCAGGACCGCGCCGAGGCCGTCCTCAGCCAGATGAGGGGTCGATGATGTCCGGGCCCGCGACGGAGCCGGAGGAGGACGGCGGCCGCCTGCTGGAGATCTGGGGCGACACCGTCGACTCCCGTCACACGATCTGGGCCATCGCCCTGGGCGTCGGCCTGACTGTGCCCCTGTACCTGGGCGCCGAACTGCTGTTCTCCCGGCTGGTGGACGACGCGACGGTCGCCGGGACCTACGCCCTCCTCGTCGGGCTGGTCGGCTGCCTGCTCGCCGGGTTCGTCGGTGCCCTGCTGTTCGCGCCCAAGCGCGTGGTCACCGAACACGCGCCCACCGAGGAGAGCCGCCGCGCGGCCATGGACGCCGTCGAGGCCGACTACGGCCCGCTCGGCGACCCCAGCGAACTGTCCGAACCCGTGCGGAGTGAGCTGCGGGCGCTCGGGCTCTACGACGACCTGCTGGCGCAGCACCGCCGCCGCGAGGAGAGGGAGGCTCCGTGAGTCCCGAACTGCTGACCGACGCCTCCTGGGCCCTGGGCATGGGCCTGATCGGCGCCGTGGTCTTCGCCTTCATCGGCCTGGCCTCCTACACCGACGAGACGGCCACCATCGCCCCGCTGACCCTGCTGGTGGTCCTGCTCGGTGTCCCGCCCGCGGGTGTGTTCACGTTCTTCATGGCGGGGATCGTCGCCAAGCACATCACCCACGCCATCCCCACCGCACTGCTGGGCATCCCCGGGGACACGCTGGCCGTGCCCATGCTCAGGGACGCCCAACTGCTCCGTGAGCTCGGGGTGCCGCACATCGCGCTGCGCAAGGCGATCTCCGGTGGCGTGGTCGCCGCCTTCCTGTCGGTGCCCCTGGCCGTGCTGTTCGCGTGGGCCCTGAGCCCCTTCGCGGACGCCATCGGAGAGGCGGCGCCGTGGATCTTCGTGGTCGCGGCCGTGCTCATCGCCTACACGTCCAAGGGCCGGCTGGCGGCGGTGCTCGCCCTGATCCCGTTCGTGCTGCTGGTCGTGGGCATGCAGGCCTTCGTCTCCCAGACGACCGGAGGGACGCTGACGATCAGCTTCTTCCTGGGCATCGCCACCGGGCCGCTGATCGCGGACCTGTTCCTGTCCCTGGCGCCCTCGGGGCGGGAGTCGCTGCGGCGCCGCGCCCGTCGCCGCTTCGACCTGGCGCCCGACACCCGGACCTGGTCCGGCCGCATCCCCAACCCGCTCAAGGTCCTGGACCGCAAGCAGGTCGGGTACACGAGCGCTGCCGCGGGCGTGTCCAGCGCGACCTTCGTGTTCTCCCCGGTCGCCATGACGGTCCTCATGGGCGAGATCGTCGGCGCCCGGATCAAGAACGGGTACCACCGGCTCACCACGGTGATGTCGGTGCGCAACGGCACCACGGAGTCCACCTACATCGCGGAGACCCTGATCCCGCTGATCGCGCTGGGGCTGCCCCTCTCGCCGATGGCCGCCGGACCGGCCGCGCCGCTGTTCAACGCGCCGCCGGTGCACACCGTCAACACCGAGACGGGGGAGACGCACAACCTGCACGACCTGCTGTCCAGCGGCGAGTTCCTCCTCTACGGACTGCTGGGCGTGGTCATCGCCTCCGTCATCGCCTACCCGTTCGCGATGACCTACGCGCACCGGGCGGCCTCGTTCGTCATGCGACGGATCTCGCACGAGGCGATCATCGGCGCCTTCGCCGGGCTGATCCTGGTGATCTGCCTGTACGAGGGCGGCCTGCTCGCGGTGGGAGTGACCCTCACCGTGGGCCTGGTGGGCGGGCTGTTCGGGAAGATGTTCAACATGCACAGCGGCGTGCAGTTCATGGGCTTCTACGTCGCCGTCCTGACCGTCCCCCAGCTGCTCGCGCTGGCGGCCTGAACCCCCGGACGCTCCGCGGCCCGACCCCGTCCTGGTCGGGCCGCGGAGCCGTGTCCGGGGTCAGCGAGCGGTGTCGCGTCGGGCCACCGAGGCGAGGTCGGCCTCGATGCGCGCGGTGGTCTCCAGCAGGGCGGGGAGCAGGTCGCGCCGGACGTCCTCGATCGAGGCTCGGTTGGCCTGCGCGGACACGTTGGTCGCGGCGATGACGTGACCGCTCGCGTCGCGGACGGGGGCGGCCAGCGAGCGTAGCCCCTCCTCCAGTTCCTGGTCGACGATCGCGTACCCCTGTTCGCGCACGCGCAGGATCTCGGACCGCAGGTCGGCGGGGCGGGTGAGGGTGAACCGGGTCAGCGGCCGCAGCTCCACCCGGTCCAGGTAGGCGTCGAGCTCGGCGTCTCCGTACCCGGCCAGCAGCACCCGGCCCATGGAGGTGGTGGAGGCGGGGAAGCGGGTGCCCACGGCGATGGACACCGCCATGATCCGCGAGGTCGCCACGCGGGCGACGTACAGGACGTCGTCCCCTTCGAGCACCGACACCGAGGCGGACTCGCGGACCTTCGCGGAGAGGTCCTCCAGGTGCGGTTGGGCCACGTCGGGCAGCCCGGCCGAGGCGACGTACGCGTACCCCAGCTCCAGCACGCGCGGTGTGAGGGCGAACATGCGGCCGTCGGTGCGTACGTACCCGAGGTCCACCAGCGTCAGCAGGAACCGCCGGGCCGCGGCCCGGGTGAGGTCGGTGACACGGGCGACCTCGCTGAGGGTCATCGACGGGCGCTCGGCCGAGAAGGCGCGGACGACCATGAGGCCCCGCTCCAGGGACTGCACGAAGTGTGCGCCGCGTTCGGGGGCGTCTTCGGTGGTCATGGGGCCTTCCAGGTCCGGGTGCGGGGGTCGTGTCGGTGCCGCGTCGGGTCGCGGCCCTCGCGATGTTCTCATACCGAACAGTCGGGCCGTGTCTTGACCCGTCCAGGGATCGGCGCTAACGTCGTACCCGATTGTTCGCACTGTGAACATTGATTCGCTATACGAACGGGAGGGTCGCCATGGCCGTGCCCCTGGACGAGGCGGTCCGGCGGCTCGTCCGCGACGGTGACACCGTCGCTCCGGAGGGGTTCACCCACCTCCTTCCCGTGGCGGCGGGGCACGAGGCCATCGGCCAGGGCCTGCGGGACCTGACCCTGGTCCGGATGACACCCGACCGCACCCCCGCGCCCACCGACACCGAACCGCCCGTGCTCCGCGCCCTGACCAGCGTCGCCTGAGACCCGGTGGGCCCTCACCACCCGGGCCCCGAACCGCGTCCTCGGCCGGGACGGACCGGCCCCCCACCACCCCCCACGGCGGCGCCATCGCGCCGAGCCACCCCCTCGGGGCCTCCGGGCCCGTCCGAATGGAAGGACCACATGTCCACCACCCCCGACGGCGGCGGGCCGTACGTGCCCGGCTACGTGCGGGACCACGGTTCCCACCCGCCCCTGGACTACCCCGGCTACCGGAGCACCGCGCTGCGCCACCCCCGGCGCCCGCTCACGCCGCTGCCGCACACGCTCACCGAGATCACCGCGCCCGTCCTGGGGGAGGACCGCCTCGGCCCCCACGACCACGACCTCACCCGACAGCACGACGGCGAACCCCAGGGACAGCGCGTCATCCTGCACGGCCGGGTCCGCGACAGCGGAGGCCTCCCCGTCCCGCACACCCTCGTGGAGATCTGGCAGGCCAACGCCGCCGGACGCTACCGCCACGCCGGGGACACCTGGCCCGCCCCGCTCGACCCCCACTTCAGCGGGGCGGGGAGGGTCCTCACGGACGCCGAGGGGCGGTACCGGTTCGTCACCGTCCGGCCCGGTGCCTATCCCTGGAAGAACCACCGGAACGCCTGGCGTCCCGCCCACGTCCACTTCTCGCTGTTCGGACGCGCCTTCACCCAGCGCCTGGTCACCCAGATGTACTTCCCCGACGACCCCCTGTTCTTCCAGGACCCGATGTGGCAGTCGGTCCCCGACGAACGTGCGCGCGAACGCATGCTGGCCCGGTACGACCACGACGCGACCGAACCCGAGTGGGCCCTCGCCTACCGGTGGGACATCGTGCTGCGTGGACGCGAGCAGACCCCGTTCGAGTCCGAGGAAGAGGTTCAGGAGGAGGACGAGTGAACGCCCGGACCACCGAAGACGAGGTGCCCACCACCCCGTCCCAGACCGTCGGCCCCTACCTGCACCTCGGCCTGCCGTGGCCGGACGGCCCCTTCGCCGTGGCGGAGGGCACGCCCGGCGCGGTCCACCTGCGCGGCACCGTGTACGACGGGGCGGGCGCCCCGGTCACCGACGCCCTGGTCGAGACCTGGCAGGCCGACCCGGACGGGCGCTTCGACCACCCCGACGACCCGCGCGGGGCCCGCTCGCTGCCCGGGTTCCGGGGGTTCGGCCGGTGCCCCACCGACGCCACCGGCTCCTACGGGATCCTCACCCTCAAGCCGGGCGGCGTCCCGGGACCCACCGGCGCGCAGGCGCCCCACGTCGACGTCTCCGTCTTCGCGCGCGGCATGCTGCACCGGGTCGTCACCCGCCTGTACTTTCCCGAGGAGGAGGCGGCCAACGCGGCCGACCCCGTCCTGAACTCGATCGAGGACCCGGCGGCCCGCGCCACCCTCGTGGCCCACAGGGAGGAGGACGGCTACCGCCTCGACATCCGCCTCCAGGGGGAGGGGGAGACCGTCTTCTTCGACGTCTGACCGCGCGCCCGTCCGACCCAGGGAGCACCCATGACCGGCCTGTTCGACGGTGTCCTCAACCACGGCCCCCTCGGACCGCTCACCGACGACACCGCCTGGATCCGGGCCATGCTCGACACGGAGGCCGCCCTCGCCCGAGCCCTGGCCGACACCGGTGTCATCACCCGGGAGCGGGCCGAGACCATCGCCGCCACCTGCGTCGCCGCCCACTACGACCCGGCGGCCCTGGGGCGGGCCGCCGAGGGCGGTGGCAACCCGGTCATCCCGCTGGTCGGGCAGCTCACCGCGGACGTCCGTGAGGTGGACCCCGAAGCGGCCCGTCACGTCCACCAGGGCGCCACCAGCCAGGACGTCATGGACACCGCCGCCATGCTCCTGGTCCGCAGGGCCGGTCACGCCCTGCGCGCCGAACTCGCCGCCCTCACCCAGGAGCTGCGCGCCCTGGCCGACCGGCACCGCACCACCCCCGTGCCCGGTCGCACCCTGCTCCAGCAGGCGCTGCCCACCACCTTCGGAGCCGTCGTCGCGAGCTGGACCTCGGGCCTGACCGGTGCCGCCGAGCGGCTCGGCGAGGTGCTGGACCACCGCCTGGCCACCCAGCTCGGCGGAGCCGTGGGCACCCTCGCCTCCCTGCACCCGCACGGTCCGGCGGTGGCGGCCGCCTTCGCCGCCCGCCTCGACCTGCCCGAACCCCTCCTGCCCTGGCACACCGAACGCGGTCGCGTCACCGAGATCGCCGGCGCGCTCGGCCGGGTGAGCGGAGCGGCGGGGAACGCCGCACAGGACGTCGTGCTGCTCGCCCAGACGGAGGTCGGTGAGGTCAGCGAGGAGGGCGGGAGCGGCGTGGGCGGATCCTCCACCATGCCGCACAAGCGCAACCCGGTCGCCGCCGTCAGCGCCCTCGCCGCCGCCCGTCAGACACCCGGGCTGGTGGCCACCCTGTTCGCCGCGCAGATCCAGGAGCACCAACGCGCCGCCGGTGCGTGGCAGGCCGAGTGGCTGCCCCTGACCGACCTGCTCCGGCGTACCGGCTCCGCGGTCTCCTGGTTGCGCGTGAGCGTCGAACGGCTCCGCGTGCACCCCGACCGCATGGCCGCCAACCTCGACCTCACCGGCGGGTCCGCGCTCAGCGAGCGCCTCACCGCCGACCTGACCCCCGAGCTCGGCCGCCTGGCGGCCCACCAGCGCGTCGGCGCGGCCTGCCGGGCCGCCGTGGACGAGGACCGCGACCCGGTCGAGGTCCTGGCCGAACACCTCCACGACCTGCGCACCCGTGACCGGATCAGATCCCTGCTCGACCCCGTCGACTACCTCGGCGCCGCACCGGTGTTCACCGACCGGGTGACGGGTAGGACCGGCCGGACGGCCTCCACCGACCAAGAAGAAGTAGGAACCGATGAGCGTTGACCTCCACCACGTCGTGAGCGGACCGGCGGACGCACCGCCCCTGGTGCTGGCCGGATCCCTCGGCACCACCCATCGGATGTGGGAGCCGCAGGTGGACGCGCTCTCCGCCGTCTTCCGGGTGATCCGCGTGGACCTGCGCGGACACGGGGCGTCGCCCGCGCCCGAGGGCCCCTACAGCATGGCCGACCTGGGCGGGGACGTCCTCGCCCTGCTCGACCGGCTCGGGATCGGTCGCGCCCACTACGTGGGCCTGTCCATCGGTGGCATGGTCGGCCAGTGGCTGGCCGTCCACGCCCCCGAACGGGTCGACGGGCTCGTGCTCCTGGCCACCTCCCCACACATGGGGCCCGCCCGGAACTGGCGGGACCGCGCCGCCCTGGCCCGGGACCAGGGCACCGTCGCCCTGGCCGACGGGGTCGTGCAGCGGTGGTTCACCCCGGCCTTCGCCTCGGAACACCCCCACGACGTCACGCTCCTGCGCGACCAGATCGTGGACACCCCCGACGAGGGTTACGCGGGCTGCTGTGGCGCCATCGAGCACCACGACGTACGGGACGACCTGCACCGCGTCACCGCTCCCACACTGGTCGTGGCCGGAGCCGACGACCCCTCGACCCCGGCCGAGGAGCACGGGGCGCTCATCGCGGAACGCGTGCCCGGGGCGCGGTTCGTGGTGCTGGAGGGCGCCGCCCATCTGCTCTCGTGGTCGCACGCGGCCCGGGTCAACACCCTCATCACCCAGCACCTGGCCGCGATCGACCGCCATGGCGCCGGGACGCGGGTGCGCCGGAGCGTGCTCGGTGACGCCCACGTGGACCGGGCCGAGGCCCGCACGAGCGCCTTCACCGAACCCTTCCAGGACCTCATCACCCGCTACGCCTGGGGCGAGGTGTGGACCCGGCCCGGCCTGGACCGGCGCACCCGTAGCTGCATGGTGCTCACCGCCCTGGTGGCCAAGGGCCACTGGGACGAGTTGGCCCTGCACGTGCGGGCCGCCCTGCGCAACGGCCTGACCCCGGACGAGGTCGGGGAGGTGTTCCTCCAGGCGGCCGTCTACTGCGGGGTCCCGGCCGCCAACAAGGCGTTCGCGATCGCGCAGGGGGTCTTCGACGAGGATGCCAAGGAGGCGTGAACCGGCGCCGCGCCGGAGGGGGCGGACGGCGCACCGCCCAGGAGCGCGGCCGTTCCCCGCTCCGTCGGTGGTCGGGTGTACAAGGGAGGGCATGGACCACAACGGACAGGATCTGACGGCGCGGGGCGCACGCCTACGCGAGCTGCACCGGGGGCCGGAACCCTTCGTGATCGCGAACGTCTGGGACGCCGGGTCCGCCCGGCTGCTGGGCGGGCTCGGCTTCGCGGCCCTGGCCACCACCAGCGGGGGGCTGGCGCACGGGCTGGGACGCCGGGACGGCGCCGGGCTGGTCTCGCGCGAGGAGACCCTGCGCAACGCCTCGGTGATCGCGGCCGCCACGGACCTGCCGGTCTCGGCGGACCTGGAGGACGGCTTCGGGCGCGCCCCCGAGGAGGTGGCCCGCACCTTCATGGCGGCCGGAGCCACGGGGATCGTGGGCGGTTCGGTGGAGGACACCACCGCCGACCCCGACGCGCCGATCCACGAGTTCGGGCTGGCGGTCGAGCGGGTCCGGGCCGCCGTGGAGGCGGCGCGGACCCTGCCCTTCCCGTTCACGGTCACCGCCCGGGCGGAGAACCACCTGTACGGACGCCAGGACCTGGAGGACACGATCCGAAGGCTCAGAGCCTTCGAGGAGGCCGGGGCCGACGTGCTCTTCGCCCCGGGGCTGCCGGACGCGGACGCCATCCGGGCGGTGTGCTCCTCGGTCGGCCGCCCCGTCAACGTGCTGGCCTCGGGGGCGGCGGCCGGGATGTCCGTGGCGGAGCTGGGTGCCCTGGGGGCCCGGCGGATCAGTCTCGGGTCGGGGCTGTCGCGGTCGGCGCTGGCCGGAGCGCTGGCGGCCGCCCGGGAGATCGCCGAGGAGGGGACCTTCGGGCGGATGTCGGCCGCGGCGTCGAAGTCGGAGATCGACGGAATGCTGTGAACGGGACGGCGTGAGGGGTCAGCGCTTGTAGGCCACCCCGGCCGTCTCCCACCGCTTGACGTCGGGGTCGACGGGACGTGGACGCGGCTCGTTCCCGGGGTGGCGCCAGCTGGCGCAGTCCACCAACGTCGGGTCCGCGTCCCGCCCGTCGGTCCAGGGGCTGACCGGTTCCAGGCCCTCGAACACCTGGGAGGCCTCCGCGGGGGTACGGACCCGCCCCCAGGCGGTGCCGAACTCCAGCATCATGCCGTCCATCCAGGCGGCGGCAGCCGGGTCGTCGGAGACGACGTGCGAGTAGATGACGGCGGAACCGGGCACGACCCGCTCCATGAGGGAGCGCACCATGCCGAACGGGTCGCTGTCGTCGGGCAGGCAGTGCAGCAGGGAGACCAGCATGACGCAGATCGGCTGGTCGAGGTCGATCAGCTTCTCGGCCTCGGGGGAGTTCAGGATCTCGTCCGTGTCGCGGACGTCGGCGTGCAGGAAGGCGGTCGACTGGCTGTCGCCCAGGAGCGCCCGCCCGTGCGCGAGCACGATGGGATCGTTGTCGACGTAGAGGACCCGGGCCCTCGGCTCGGTCCGTTGCGCGACCTGGTGGGTGTTGTCCGTGGTGGGAAGGCCCGCGCCCAGGTCCAGGAACTGGTCCACCCCCTGGGAGACGACGTGGTCCACGGCACGACCGAGGAAGGCCCGGTTGTCGTTGGCACAGGCGACGAGCTCGGGCATGTGCTCGGCCAGCGCCTCACAGGCCTTGCGGTCCGGCGCGAAGTTGTCTTTCCCTCCCAGGAGGTAGTCGTACATCCGCGCGATGCTCGGAGTGTCCATGTCGATGTGTGGGGGGAAGCGATCGGCCATAGAGAGAGGTACCAATCAGGACTAGTCGTGCGGGGTCATCTCCAGGCGAATCGTAACCGTGTTTCGGTGTCCTTACCGGCGTTTTCCACAAGAAAATCGATCGGGAACGTCAAGTGCCATCCCCGGTTCCCGAATAGCGCTTCGCGGAACGGTCGAAACCGGGCAGGTGATCCGCGACATGCCCTGGGGCCACGGCCCTGACACGGTCTCCGACCCCCTCCGGCAGGGGAGGTGGCGGGGGTGTGACGGGAGAGGACCAGAAGCCCGCCGGGGAAAGGGGATTGGTTGTTCGTGCCTGTGCGGCGACAACATCGATTCCGGTTTCACCGTGTTCCCGGGAATGGTCTCCGTCCCCGCCGTTCCCGAACTCGGTACCCACGGAGGAGGAGCCCTTCGCGCCGCCCGGCAGGCCCCGGACCAGTCCCACCAACGCGCGCCGTTCCCGGCCCGCCCACCGGGTCAGGACGAAGGGGTCGCGGTCGGCCTCGGCCCCCAGCGCCGCCGCGACCGCTCCCAGGTGCGCGCAACGTCCGTCCCAGTGGTCGCAGGAGCACGTCGCGACCAGACCGGCCCACCCGTCCGGCACCAGGTCCAGACCGAGCAGCGCGAACACGCGGGCCGCCGCCTCGGGCAGTTCCCCGGCGAGAACACGGGCGCGGAACAGCGACTGCGAGGCCAGCGCCGCGCCCACCCGATCCCACTCCGGTCCCTCCCAGACGGTCCGGATCAGGCTCACCTCGTGCCCCAGGACCCGGGCCGACACCTCACCGGGCCGCACCGAGAACCGCTCCACCGCCGAGCCACCGCCACCGGCCCCGCCCAGCGCTTCGCGCACCAGCTCCGACCAGCTCATCCCGAGACCGCCTCCGGCGCCAGCCGCACCACCTCGCGCAGGTCCTCCACCGACAGTCCGCCCAGCCAACCCTCGCCGGTGGCCACGGCGCCGTCGGCCAGCACGCTCTTGCGCGTGATCATCTCGTCCACCCGTTCCTCCACGGTGCCCACGCACACCAGCTTGCGTACCTGCACGTTCCGGCGCTGACCGATCCGGAAGGCCCGGTCGGTGGCCTGGTTCTCCACCGCCGGGTTCCACCACCGGTCCACGTGCACGACGTGGTTGGCGGCGGTCAGGTTCAGCCCGGTCCCGGCGGCCTTGAGCGACAGCAGGAACACGACCGGCCCCGCCACCGTCTGGAAGTGCTCCGTCATCCGCTCGCGCTCGGCGCGGGAGGTCCCGCCGTGCAGCCACAGCACGGGCACCCCCAGCCGGGACCTCAGATAGGGAGCCAGGCGCTCACCCCAGCGGGCGTACTGCGTGAAGCACAGCGCCTTGTCCCCCTCGGCCACCGCCTCGCCCAGGATCGACTCCAGACGATCGAGCTTGCCCGAGCGGCCCGCCAGCGCCGAGCCGTCCCCGAGGAACTGCGCCGGGTGGTTGCAGATCTGCTTGAGCCGGGACATGGACGACAGCACCAGCCCCTTGCGCTCCTTCTCGTCGGCCTCCGCCATCCGCTCGGACAGGTCGTCCACCACCGCCTTGTACAGCGAGGCCTGCTCGGGGGTGAGCGTGCACCAGGTGCGCATCTCCTGCTTCTCCGGCAGGTCCGCGATGATCGTACGATCGGTCTTCAGACGTCGCAGCACGAACGGCCCGGTGAGCCGCCGCACCAGGTCCGTTCCCTCGCCGGTGCCCTCCTCCGCCTCGGCCCGGTCGGCCACCGCGCGCTGGAAGTCGGCCGCCGTCCCCAGCAGCCCGGGGTTGGCGAAGTCCATCACCGACCACAGCTCACCCAGGTTGTTCTCCACCGGGGTTCCGGTGAGCGCGATCCGCGTCGCGGCGGGCAGCGAGCGCACCGCCCGCGCCTGCCGGGTGGCGTGGTTCTTCAGCGCCTGGGCCTCGTCGCAGACCACCCGGTGCCAGGGCATGCCCGACAGCTCCTCGGCGTCGCGCGCCACCACCCCGTAGGTGGTCACCACCAGGTCGCAGCCGCCCACGAGGCGCGCCAGGGCGTTGCCGGTCGGCCGGTCGGGCCCGTGCTGGACGTGCACCCGCAGCCCCGGGGCGAACCGCTCCGCCTCCTTGCGCCAGTTGCCGACCAGCGACACCGGGCAGACCAGCAGGGTCGGGCCGGGCACCGCCTCCCCGGCGCGCTCGTCGGTGAGCAGGGCCAGCAGCTGCACGGTCTTGCCCAGCCCCATGTCGTCGGCGAGCACGGCGCCCAGCCCGAGCTCGCCCAGGAACCGCAGCCAGGCCGAACCCCGGTCCTGGTAGGGGCGGAGCGTCCCCTCGAACCCCGGTGGGGAGCCCATGGGGCGGAGCGCGGCCTCGGCCCCGCCGTCCAGCAGGGCACCCAGCGGACCTCCGGCCACCACGTCCGCCACCGGCAGCGGGGTCGGCTCGGCGCCGATCGCCGTCCGCAGCGCCTCCTCGCGCCGGACCGGCCCCCGGCCGCTCCGGCGCATCAGGTCCAGGGCGGCCTCGACGCGTCCGGGATCCATCTCCATCCACCGGCCGCGCACCTGGACCAGTGAGCGCTTGAGCCGCGCCAGTTCCGCGAGCTCGGCCAGTTCCGTCTCGTCCAGCGGCTCCTGCCCGCCGGGGCCGCGCAACAACGCCTCGAAGGACACGTCGACCAGTGCGGTGGGGCCCACCCCGCCGCGACCGCGCCGTTTCGGTTCCTCGCTGACCGTCATGCGCAGCGCGAGGGCGCCGCGGCCGCTCCACTCGGGCAGGACCACGCCGAACCCCGCCGAGGTGAGCCGGGCGGCGGCCTCGCCCACGAAGTTCTGCGCCCGCGCAGTGTCCATGGTGAGACGGGCCGGGGCCAGGTCCGCCAGGGCGCGCCGGAGGGCGGGCAGGTGGCGGGCGGCCCGGCGCAGGTCGGCCAGGGCGGCCGACCCCACGTCCTCGGGAAGCCAGGCGGCGCCCTCACCCAGCCAGACCCGTTCCAGGGGCAGGCGCAGTCCGGGGTCGGAGGTGGAGCGCACCCAGAACTCCAGGGTCCAGGGGCGCGGGCCGCCGTGCGCGCCCTCGGGCTCGGGTTCGCGCAGGACGAAGAGGAGTTGGGCCCGGCCCCCGCCCCGGACCCGGGAGCGCCACTCCCGCAGCGGCCCGCGCAGCGCGCGTGCGGTGTCGGTGTCCACCCGGGTGTGCCGCCCTGTGAGGGCCGCCGCCAGCCGGGCGGCCGGCGGGACCTCGGGGCCCGGGAGTGTGTCCTCACCGGTCGCCCCGGGCGCGGCGGTGGCCAGGCGCCGGGCGACGGCGTCGGTGAGCAGTTCGAGCGGGGCCAGCACGCACAGCCGGGCCGCCTCGGCCCGCTCCGCCGGGGGCAGGTGGGCGACCGCCGCCGGAGGGAGCGCGCGGGTGAGGGCCGCCAGGTGCTCCTCGGCGGTGTCCAGGGGGGCGGGACGCCACCGGGCCAGGGGCGGGTCACCGACGAGGTCGGGCAGGACGCCTCCGGCCCGGACCAGGTTCTCGGCGAGGACGTGCACCGCGCCCAGGTGCGTCAGGGCGGGCCCGGCCGCCACGGGCAGGGAGTCGAGCGCCGACAGCAGGGTGTCGGCCTCGGCAGGGGTCAGCTCCAGCCCGGGCACCGTCCAGGCGCGGAACTCGGCGGGCGCGGTGTCGTCGGTGTCGGACGGGGCGGGCGCCCCGGAGCTCCCCGGCAGCCACAGGAGCGGCGCGGTCGCGCCGGGGGAGTCGGGATCGATCCCCGCCTTGGCGGCCACCGCGCGCAGCTGCGCCAGCCCGGCGGCCCCGGGGTGCGCCCCCGCGTCAGAGGCACCCGAGGCCTCTCGGGCCCCGTCCCCGCCCTCACCCCAGAGCACCAGCGTGTCCCTGGACCACACCGCGTGCAGAACCCGCACCACACCCCCCGCACCGAACACGAACGTCGTCGGCACCCAGTATCACCGGGGCCGACGACGTTCCGGGACGCGGTCAGAGGTTGTTCGGCACGGTGTTGCCGACCGACTCGATGCCCTTCCTCAGGTCGGTGCGCCACAGCAGGACGCCGCCGATGACGAAGAAGACCACCAGCGAGAAGATGGCGGTGCGGAACCCGCCGGTCAGGTTGACCACCAGGGTGATCGAGGCCGCGCCCAAGAGCACCGACCCCCGGTCGGCCAGCTGGAACAGGCTGAAGTACTCGGCCTCGCGCCCGCGGGGGATGAGCAGCGAGTACAGCGCTCGTGCGAGCGACTGGGTCCCGCCCAGCACCATGCCGATGCCCGCGCCCAGCAGCAGGAACAGCGCCGGGTCGTCGGGCGGCAGGTAGTAGCCGCAGGTGACCAGGGCGCACCAGACGACCAGACTGGCCAGGACGGTGTTCTTGGTACCGAACCGGCGGCCGATCCACCCCATCAGCAGGGCACCCGCGAAGGCGACGAACTGGATGAGCAGGATGGTGGCGCTCAGGATGGCCAGGGACAGGTTGAGGTCCTGACTGGCGAAGCTGCCCGCGAAGTAGATGACGGCCTGGATGCCGTTGTTGAACAGGACGAACGCGATGAGGAACTTCAGTGTGTTCGGGAAGTGGCGCATCTCCCGCAGGGTGCGCCAGTACTGCTTCAGGGAGGCGCCCAGTCTCGGGGGGCCCGGCTCTGCCGCCAACCTGCCGTAGCGGTTGCGCAGCATTCGGATGCCGATCACGGAGAAGACGAACCACCACAGGCCCACCGACGCGAAGGCGATGCGGACCGCGTGTCCCTCCGAGACCCCGAGGGAGTCGGCGGAGGCGAGCAGGCCCATGTGGGCGGCGAGCAGGAGACCGCCGCCCAGGTAGGCCATCGCCCACCCGGTCACGGACACGCGGTTGCGTTCGTCGGAGGTGGCGATCTCCGGCAGGAAGGCGTTGAACACCACCAGGGACATGCCGTAGAAGGTGTTGCCCGTGATGAACAACAGCGCCGCCAGCTGGTAGTCGCTGGTGAAGTACAGCGAGCTGACACACAGGGAGCCCGCGGCGGCGAGCCAGAACAGCCAGCGCTTCTTGTGCTGGGTGTGGTCGGCCAGGGCGCCCACGACCGGCAGCATCACGAGAAGGAGGAGACCGGCGACCGTGGTCACCATCGGGTGCAGGGAGTTCGGGTGCATGCTGATCCACTCGACCCCGAGCGGGTAGAGCACCAGGCCCGGCTGTGAGCAGTCACCGGCAGCCCCCGCCTCCGAGCAGGCCAGCCCCGACAGGTAGGGGCCGATGAGCACGGTGACCACCGAGGTGATGAACACCTGGTTGGCCCAGTCGTAGGTGTACCAGCCGCGCTGTTCGCGTCTGCGCTGGGCGGGGTCGGACGCGGGGGAGTTGTCCGCCGCCGGTGGCGAGGGTGTGGTGGACATGGAGGGGGGCTATCCGTTCTTCGTGGTTCTGGGGCCGGGCTGGTTCCAGCGTCCCCGCCGGACGAGCACCTCGCGCAGGGCGACGGTGTTGTCGGTGATGATTCCGTCCACGCCCGCGTCCAACAGGCGCTCCATCACCTCGGGCTCGTTGACCGTCCACACGTGCACCTGCATGCCGAGCCGGTGCGCGGCGCGGATCACGTCCCGGCTGAGGATGGGGAAACCACCGTGGCTCATGGGGATCTGCGCGCAGACGGGGACGCGGCTGGCGGTGGGGCGCAGCAGCGGAGAGAGCGAGGCCAGCCGGAGCCGGGCCACGTCGACCGGCCCGCAGGAGGTGGCCACCCGGGGGCCGTAGAGGCGTCGGGCGCGCTCCAGACGGGCCTGGTCGAAGGAGCCCACGCACACGCGGTCCCAGGCCTGGGTGCGGCGCAGCACCTCGAGCATGGGCAGGACGGCGCCGTCCGACTTCAGGTCGATGTTGAAGCGTGCCTCGGGCCAGGCACCGAGCAGGTCCTCGAGGAGGGGGACCGGTTCCTTGCCCGCCACCCGCGCGCGTGCGACCTCCCGGTGGGGCAGCGCGGAGATGGCGCCGTTCCGGTCGGTGGTGCGGTCCAGGGTGGCGTCGTGGAAGGCCATGAGCACGCCGTCACTGGTGGCGTGCACGTCCGTCTCCAGGTACGTGTAGCCCAGGTCGACGGCGTGCTGGAACGCCACCGCCGTGTTCTCCAGCTCGGTGCGGCGCACACCCTGGTCGTCGGTGAGCCACCCGCCCCGGTGGGCGAGGGCGACGGGAACGGGGGAGGAAAGGTACGCGTGAGTCACGTCTTGAAGTATGACGGTTCCCAGGTGGCGGACGCTCGCGGAGGGGCGGCCGTGTCGACGCTCGTGAGGAACCTGGAATGCCAGGTGGCACGGACCCGTCCCCGCGCGCTCCTGGAAGGGCGTCAGGGTGTCGTTCCTCCTCCGGAAGGAATCCGTTCATGTCGCACGCCTCCCACGGCCACCCCTGCCGTCAACGGCTCTGCTCCCGCGCCACCGCCAACCCCTGGCGGCCGGTGCGGACCCCCGCCCGCACCCCGCGCGGGGGCATGACGACGGGCCGGTGCGCCGCGTCGCCGCTGGCGGGCCATCGGACCCCCGGTGACGTGCACCGGCTGGCCCAGCAGATGGCGGAGGTCCTGGTGGGCAGGCGTGCCCCGGAAGTGCTGCGCGACCACGTGACCGTTCCGGTCCGCGAGGAGCTGCGTCGTCTCCGTGGCACGGTCGACTGCGCGATGGCGCCCCGGTTGACACGCGTGTTCCACCAGCCGCTCGGTGCCGGAGGGATGGAGGCCAGCGCCGTGATCGCCTGCGACAGCCGCACCCGGGTGTTCGCCTTCCGCCTCCGCCGTGAAGGGGACCGCTGGGTCTGCACCCGCCTGGAGACCGACCGGACCGGCTGAGCACGCGTCGCCACCGCCCTCACCCGCTCCGCACCCGCCCCGCCCCGCCCCGCGCCGGACGCGGGGCGGGTCCCGGCGGGGCCGGATCCCTGCCCGCGTTCCTCAAGGGGCTCCGAGCCGTCGAAACCGGGCGGGGTCCCGGCGTGCTCGCGCCGCGGCCGAGGCCCCCCGGGAGCCGTCCGCCCAGCGGGCGTGGCGCGGCGGAGGCCGGTGCGGACGCACTCAGGACGCGAAAGGTATGGATGTGACGAATCGTGCGTCGATAGGGTCCGTGTGGGATGACCCCCTGACCGGGGGCACCTTCGGTCACCGGCATCCCCGTACCCCAAGGGAAGGAGACGGCGGACCGCGCCCGCGCGGCCGCCACTCGTGTATGAAACCCGTTGACATCGCTCGCCTGCACGGCCTCAGCGCACCCTCACTCTCCCCGGACGGCACCCGAGCCGTCCTCGCCGTGTCCCGCCCCGACCTGGAGGAGGACGCCTACCTGGGTTCCCTCTGGAGCGTTCCCACCGACGGCTCCGAGCCCGCCCGCCGGATCACCCGGGGCACCCGCGACAGTGCCCCCGGCTTCTCACCCGACGGTCGCTGGATCGCCTTCCTCCGCCCCGACGAGGACAAGCGCCCCCAGATCCACGTCCTGCCCTCCGACGGCGGTGAGCCGTGGAAGATCACCGACCACCCGCTGGGCGCCGGGGCGTTCGCGTGGAGCCCGGACTCCACGCGCCTGGCCTACAACGCGCGGGTCCCCGAGGAGGGCCGCTACGTGGACGGCGCTCCGGACCAGGAGCCCCCGCGCCGGATCACCGCGTTGAAGTACCGGCTCGACGACTTCGGTTTCACCAACGACCGGCGCCAGCACGTGTTCGTGAGCGCCCCCGTCGACCCCTCGGGTGAGGTGGGTGAGCCGGTCCGGGTCACCGAGGGTGACGCCGACCACGGTCGACCGACGTGGACCCCGGACGGCACGGGGCTGGTGTTCGACGCCGCCCTGCACGCGACGCGCGACACGGACCTCGTCGGTGACCTGTGGGTCTGCCGCCCCGAGGCGGGGGCGGAGCCGCGCCGGATCACCCGGGGCGACCTGAAGGCCGGTTCGGTGAGCCTCTCCGAGGACGGCTCCACCGTGTACTTCGTCGGCGACGAGCTCGGCCCGGACCTCGACGACTTCGTCGGCCGGGGGACGGGCCTGTGGTCGGTGCCCCTCGACGGTTCCGAGGCGCCTCGGAGGCTGACCGGGACCGAGGACCCCCGGATGAGCGCGCGCCCCCGGGTGACCGGCGAGGGCGTCCTGGTCGCCGGTGAGAACCGGGGCGCGGTCGAGCTGTACCGGGTCACCCCCGGTGGCGTGCGCACCACGGTGTTCGGCGGGCGTGTCCAGGTGGGCGCCTTCGACCACGCGGGTGGTGTCACCGTGGTGACCGCCGCCGGTGAGCGCGACAGCGGCGAGCTGTACGCGGTCACCGAGGACGGCACCAAGGCGCTGACCTCCTTCACCGACCAGGAGCTGGACCCGTTCCCGGTCACCGAGCTGACCGCCCGCACCGAGGAGGGCAACGAGGTCCACGGTTGGCTGGCGGTGCCCGAGGGTGAGGGCCCGCACCCGGTCGTGCTCATGATCCACGGCGGACCGTACGCCCAGTACGGCTGGCAGCTCTTCGACGAGACCCAGGTGTACGCGTCAGCCGGGTACGCGGTGCTCTACTGCAACCCGCGCGGCTCGTCGGGCTACGGCCAGGAGCACGGTCGGGCGGTCATCGGCTCGGTGGGCGCCACCACCTCCGTCGACGTCCTGTCCTTCCTGGACGAGGCGTTGAAGGACGACCGGTTGGACGCCACCCGGGTGGGGGTCATGGGCGGCTCGCACGGCGGCTTCATGACCACGTGGATCGCGGCCCACCACGGCGAGCGCTTCCGCGCCGCCATCAGCGAGCGCGCGGTCAACGCGATCGACAGTTTCCAGGGGTCGTCCGACATCGGCTCGTACTTCCCGGAGCCGCTGTACGGCCCGGAGGAGACCTGGGCGAAGGAGAGCCCGCTCAGCCACGCGGACCGGATCGACCTGCCGTTCCTCATCATCCACTCCGAGCAGGACTGGCGCTGCCCCGTGGAGCAGGCCCAGCGCCTGTTCGTGGCGCTCAGGAAGCGGGGCCAGGAGACCGAGATGCTCCTGTTCCCGGGAGAGGGGCACGAGCTGTCGCGTTCGGGCCTGCCCAGCCACCGGGTGGCCAGGTTCGAGGCGATCCTCGACTGGTGGGACCGCCACCTGTGATCCGTCGGGGTCGGGCTCCCCGAGGAGGCCGACCCCCTTCCCCGTTCGAGTGTGATACGCGTCATGGTCACGTCGCGGCTTGGTCCGTTTGTGACCCGGCCGCCTCGGGAAGAACGGAGCGCCACCCTCGTCCCCGGCGGGGTTCCGGGCGGCGGCGTGCCCGTTCCGGGAGGGGCGGGTCAACCATGGGGAGGTAACGAACGGGTCGCGTCCGGTCCAGGGGATGAATTAGTGTTCCCCCAGGTCGGAACGCCCCAGTTCGTCACCACCAGGGTGACAGCGTACGACCTGCCGTTGCACCCCGCTCAGCAGCTGTCCTTGTCCCAGGAGCGGGGGCCGTCACGACGCCCGGCGAGTTCCCGCGACCCTTCCCGTCGCCGCCGGTATCCCTCCGCCACGCATCCCCGCGCCGTCCCTCGGCGCTCCTTCGGGATGCCCCGTGCCGGTAAACGGATGTGGGAGAAAGGCAGTCGGTGCTTTGACTCGCAACCCCGAACCCACCCGTCGCCTGACGACGGTCGGCTTCGTCGCTCTCGGCGCCGTGGTCCTGTCCTCCGGCGTGGCGCTGGCCGACCAGACCGAGTCGGAGGCCCGCGAGCGCTACGAAGAGCTCCAGGAGGAGCTCTCCGGGCTGAACGCGGACTTCAACGAGGCCAAGGAGGACCACGCCGCGACCGAGGCCGAGCTGGAGGACCTCCAGCAGCGCCTGGAGGACGCGCAGGAGGAGCTGGACGCCAAGTCCGGACAGGTCTCCGTCATCGTGCAGGGTGCCTACACCGGCGCCACCCACAGCTCGATGGGCGTGCTGTTCGGTGGTGACGCCGACAACGCCCTCCAGAACATCGCCGATCTCGACTACCTGTCCGAGGGGCAGCAGACGACCCTGGCCGACTACGTGACCGAGGTCGAGAACGCCGAGGAGCTGTACAACGCGGCGGAGGCGACCGAGGAGGCCGCCGCCCAGTCCCTGGAGGCCGCCGAGGAGGCCGTGGCCCGGGGCGAGGCCGCGCTCGACGAGCAGGCCGAGGTCCTGGAGAGCCTGGGCGGTGTCGACCCGACCGTGGGCGAGGCCGCCGCGGACGGGGGCGCCGCCGGTGCCTCCGGCGGTACCGCCGCCGTCTCCGGTGACGTCCAGGCGGTCCTGGACTTCGCCCGCGCGCAGATCGGCAAGCCCTACGTCTGGGGCGGTACCGGGCCCGACGGCTACGACTGCTCCGGCCTGACCCAGGCCGCGTGGGCACAGGCGGGCGTGAGTCTGCCGCGCACCACCTACGACCAGGTCAACGCCGGTACCCCGGTCTCGCGCGACCAGCTCCAGCCCGGCGACCTGATGTTCTTCTACGACGTCTCGGCCCCGAGCCACGTGGGCATCTACGCCGGCAACGGCATGATGATTCACGGCTCGAACCCGTCGAAGCCGCTGGAGGAGGTCTCGCTGGCCGCCTACTGGGACGGTGTGTTCACCAGCGCCGTCCGGCCCGGCTAGGACCGGTACGCGCGGTGTTCCCCGGTCGGCCCTCTCCGGAGGGCGGGCCGGGGTTCCGTCGTTCGGGGCGCCCGCGTATCCTTCGGCGCATGGCTCGTCTCGTTCTCAGGGTCGCCGCGGGTGTCGCGGTCGTCGTCGCCCTCTTCTGGTTGTTGTCGGTGATCGTCGGCCTGTTGGTGTGGGGCGTCATGATCGCGCTGGTCGTCGGAGTCGTCCTGCTGGGCCTGCGCATGCTGAGGTCCGAGGGGTCCGACCCGCGCCGCTGACCCGGCCGTTCCGAGCCGCCGGGCGGTCGGACCACGCCCCCGTGGCCAGCCGGACCGGCCACGGTGACACAGCGAGCAGGGGTGCCACTCACTCTGTGTGGGGAAACATCGCTATAGTGACTCTGTGTCACTGAATAAGCACGTAGGGTCCCATGTTGACGGGGTGTCGCACCGTGGCCGGGTGGAACGGGTCGCGACCCGCGTCTTCCGCAACGACTGGAGCGCGCTGACACCACCCGCCACCGGCTGCTGGACACCGGAACTCACCGTCAGCGTCATCATCCCCGCGAGGGGCGGCCAGGACCACCTCGACCTGGCGCTGGCCTCCCTGTCCGCCCAGACCTACCCCGAGCACCTCTTCGAGGTCGTGGTGGTCGACGACCACTCCGCCCCACCGCTCACGCTCCCCGACCAACGCCCGCGCCGCTGCCGCGTGGTGGCCTCCCCCGACGGCGGCTGGGGCGCCGGATACGCCCGCGCCTACGGAGCGCACGCCAGCACCGGCGACATCCTCATGTGGATGGACGCCGACATGGTCGCCTGCCCCGAGTTCGTCGAGGCCCAGGCGCGCTGGCACCACGCCCACGCCGAGTGCGTCACCCTCGGCCGCGTCCGCTTCGCCGACGCCGACCCCCTCGACCCCGGGGCCCTCCTGGCCGCCGCCCGTTCCGGAGACCTCCACCGCGACCTGGACACCGGGGGCCGCCACGACTGGATCGAGCACCTGCTGGACCAGAGCGACGACCTGCGCGACGCCGACCACCTCGGCTTCCACGCCTACCTGGGCGCCGCGGCGGCGGTGCGCCGCAGCCTCTACGAGGCGGCCGGCGGCGTCGACCCCGACCTGGACCTCGGCCAGGACACCGAGTTCGGCTACCGGCTCTGGCAGGCCGGAGCGGTCATGGTCCCCGAGCACACCGCGACCGCCTGGCACGTCGGCCCGGCCTCCACGGCACGCACCCGCCTGCCCTCGGAACGCTTCCGTACCGAGGTCCTGGCCGAACTCATGCCGCACCCGCACGCCTACCGGGAACGCGTCCCCGAGGCGCGCCGCCGCACCCCGCTGGTCCACGCCGTGGTGGACGTGACGGGAGCCCCCTACGACCTGGTCCGGGGCTGCGTGGACCGGCTGCTCAACGGCACCGAGACCGACCTCGCCGTGACCCTGGTCGCCGATTGGGAGGGCGCCGGATCCGCCCCCGGCGGTTTCGACGGGCCCCAGCTGGACCTGCGTCTGATTCAGGCCAACTACCTGCGGGAACCGTGGATCTCCTTCGCCGCCACCGCGCCCAGGACCGGTTTTCCCTCGCCCTTCCTCCTCCAGGTGCCGGTGGCGTGGGGGCTGGGTGAACTGGCGCTGTCCCGGCTCCTGGCCAGTGCCGAACGCGCCCGCGCCGGGCTCACCGAGCTCTTCCTGGCGGCCTCGCCCACCCGCGACGCCGGGGTCCGGCTCTGGCGTACCCGGGCCCTGGCCCGGGCCATGCGCGTGTGCGACGACGAGGAGGACCTGGCCGACGTGGTCGCCGCGCTCCACGGCCGCTACCGCATCCACGGTGGGGAGGGCACCCTCACCGACCTCACGCTGCACCGCTCCGTCCCGCCTCCGCCCCGGGCCGCGGTCGAGTGCCCGGGGCCCGTCTCCGTCGCACCCGTCCACGCTCATGGGGGCGACACGGAGACGGAAGGAGGGGAAGAGCGGGAGGAGAGCGAGGGCGAGGAGGAGCCTCGCCGACGGTGGTGGCGCCGACGTCGACGCCGGAGGCCACGAGCGCGGCTCCGCTCGCTCTGGTACCGGGCCTGCCGGGCCTGCGGGCGCGAGATGCCAGACGAGGACGACCCCGGTGGGGACCCGGCCGCGACCGGGTAGGTGGGGGAAGACACCGACCCGGCCGGACGGGCTCCGGCGTACCGCGCAGCGCCCGTCCGTGACGCATGACCCAGCGCTACGTGGTCAGTACGTAAGGTACCGGATCAAAGGTGTGGATCGGGCGCGCCACCGGGGTGACGCGCCCCGAACCACGGTGCCGTCTAGGACCCGATCGCCTCGATGGAGGCCAGCAGGTCCTCACGCAGAGAGTCGTTGACCGGGGTCGAGTCGGTCTCCTCGGAGGCCGCCGCCTGGCCCTCCGGACTCACCACGTACCGCAGGAACGCCTTGACCCGCTCGGCCTCGGCCTGGTCGGCGTAGTCCTGGCACACCGTCTCGTAGCTCACCAGGACCAGTGGGTAGCTGCCGGGTTCGGTGGTGCCGTAGTCCAGGGCCAGAGCGAGGTCGTGCTCGCTGGTGTTGTCCTCCCGGCGGGGCGAGTCGGCCACGACCTGGGCGGCCGCCTCCGGCGAGATCTCCACGAACTCGTCTCCCACGCCGATGCTCGCGGCGGGCAGCCCGTGCAGGTGGGACATCTCCACGTACCCGATGGCGCCGTCGGCCCGCGAGACGGTGTCGGCGATACCGCTGTTGCCCTGTGCGGACTCGCGCGGGGTGATCGGCCACTGCCCGTCGGCCTCGTGCGGCCACGAGTCCGGGGCGGCCTCGGCCAGGTAACGGGTGAAGTTCTCCGTCGTGCCGGAGTCGTCCGCCCGGTTGACCTGGGTGATCGCCAGGTCCGGCAGGTCGGCGTCGGGGTTGTCCTCCGCGATCTGCGGGTCGTTCCAGCGTGTGATGTCCTGGTTGAAGATCTTCGCCACGGTGTCCGGGCTCAGGTTGAGCTCCTCGATCCCGTCGAGGTTGAACACCACCGCGATCGCCACCACGTACGCGGGCAGGTTGATCGTGTCCGACCCGTCGCAGCGCGACACGGCGTCGGCGTTCTCCTCGGGGTCCATCGCCGCGTCGGTCCCGGCGAAGGTCACCGCGCCGTCGATGAACTGGTTGCGGCCGCCGCCCGAACCGATCGAGTCGTAGTAGATGCGCGCGTCCTCGCAGGCCGATTGGAAGCCCGCGATCCACGTCGTCATCGCGTTCTCCTGGGCGCTGGACCCGGAGCCGTGCAGGCTCCCCGAGAAGCACTCCAGGTCGTCGGGGACGGCCGGGCCGGCCCCCTGGACGGCGTCGTCGCTACCGCAGGCGGTGGACGCGAGCAGAAGTCCGGCCAGCGCGGCCGAGGCCGCGCCCCGGTAGGCGTTCGAACGGCGCTGGGTGCGGGTGCGCTTGTTGGGCGGGAGCACGCTTCCTCTATCCCCTTCGTCGGAGTCGGTGGTCCTCGTCGTCCTGACCGCTGGTCGCCGGTACCCGGCACGTTGTCGCTGGTGATGGAAGACCGCCGATGAATTTAACCATTGCCGGACCAACTTCCCCAACGCGGGTGTGTGCGGAACCGGACGTGTCCGTGGCGGCACGGGGGACTCCGGGTGGACGGAAGGTGAACGAGGAGTTCTGCCCCGGTGAAAGTCGCTCCCTCCGACCCTTCGTCACCAGTCCGGGCGGGCATGTATGACACGCCGAACGACCGGGCACGGGTCCTGGGTGATGAGCGCGCACAGCACCGACCCGAACGGGCAGCAGACCCCCACCTCGACCTACCGAATCCAGCTGAGGCCCGGTTTCGGTCTTCCCGAGGCGACCGCACTCCTGGATCAGCTGCACCGGCTCGGGGTGGGCGCCGTGTACCTGTCACCCCTCCTGGCGGCCACCCCCGGTTCGGACCACGGGTACGACGTGGTGGACGCCACACGCGTCTCCGAGGCGCTGGGCGGCGAGGGCGCCCGCGCGGACCTCGTCGCGCGGGCGCACGCGCTCGGCATGGGGGTGGTCGTCGACATCGTCCCCAACCACATGTCGGTGGCCCGACCCGACGCCAACCCGTGGTGGTGGGACGTCCTCGAACACGGCCGCGACTCCGTGTTCGCCCGCTGCTTCGACCTCGACCACGACTCCGGGCCGATCCTGGTGCCGGTCCTGGCCGACGACGGTGACGACGGCCGCGCGGCCCTCGCCGAGCTCACCCTCACCGACGGCCACCTGGTCTACTTCGACCTGCGCTTCCCGCTGGCCCCCGGCACCCACAGCCCCGGAGACGACCCGGCCGACGTGCACGCACGCCAGCACTACCGGCTGGTCTCCTGGCGTCGCGGAGACAGCGAGCTCAACTACCGCCGCTTCTTCGACGTCGACCACCTCGCCGCAGTCCGGGTGGAGGACCCCGGGGTCTTCGACGCCACCCACGCCGAGATCCTGCGCTGGGGCGTCGACGGGCTGCGCGTGGACCACGTCGACGGGCTCAGTGACCCCGGGGGCTACCTCCGCCGCCTCGCGGAACGCTTCCCCGGGTGGATCGTGGTGGAGAAGATCCTCGCCCCCGGGGAGTCCCTGCCCGCCTCCTGGCCGGTCGCCGGGACCACCGGGTACGACGCCCTGCGCACGGTCTGCGGGGTGTTCGTCGACCCCGACGCCGAACCCGTCCTGACCGCTCTGGCCCGCGATCACGGCGTGCCCACCGACACCGAGGCCGTCGACCACCAGGCCCGCTCCCACGCCGCCAACGAGCTCCTGCGCGCGGAGGTGCGCAGGATCGCCGCGACCCTGCCCGGTTCCGGAAGCGCGGAGGAGGCCGTCACCGAGCTCCTCGCCTCCTTCGACGTCTACCGCTCCTACCTGCCCGAGGGCGAACCGGCCTGGGCCCGGGCCGTGCGCGCCGCCGCCGAGCGCCGACCCGACCTCCAACCCGCCCTGAAGACCCTCGACCGCACCGTCCGTGAGAACCCCCACGGGGAGACCGCCCGCCGGGTCCAGCAGACCAGCGGCATGGTCGTGGCGATGGGCACCGAGAACACCGCCTTCTACCGGGGGACCCGCTTCGTCGCGCTCAACGAGGTCGGCGGCGACCCGGCCCTGTTCGGAGTGGGCACGGCCGCCTTCCACGAGGACAACCTGCGCCGCGAGGCCGCCGAACCCCGCACCATGACCACGCTCTCCACCCACGACACCAAGCGTTCCGAGGACGTCCGCGCCCGTCTGGCGGTTCTGTCGGAGATCCCCACCGAGTTCGCCGACGCCGTCCGCCGGTGGAGCGCTCGTGCCCCGCTGCCCGAACCCTCGCTGGACCTCCTCGGCTGGCAGACCCTGCTCGGTGCGTGGCCCCTCAGTGACGAGCGCCTGGTCGAGTACCTGCTCAAGGCCGCCCGCGAGGCCCGACTCGGTACCTCCTGGACCGCTCGGGACACCGACTTCGAGGACCGCGTCCGCGCCTGGCCCGGGCGGCTGCGCGCCGACGCGGACCTGTACGCCGAGGTCGGGGCCATGGCCGCGTCGCTGCGAGAGCCGGGTTGGAGCAACGCGCTCGGGCAGAAGGCCGTCCAGCTGCTGGGCCCGGGCGTGCCCGACCTCTACCAGGGCACCGAACTGTGGGACCTCTCCCTGGTCGACCCGGACAACCGCAGGCCCGTGGACCACGGGGCGCGTGCCGAGCTCCTGGACCGCCTCGAACGGGGGTGGCGCCCGCCCGTGGACGAGACCGGCGCCGCCAAGCTCCACCTGGTCCGCACGTGCCTGCGCGCCCGCGAGGAGATGCGCCCCACCGGCTACCTGCCGCTGGCCGCCCAGGGGCCGTCCGCCGAGCACGCCCTGGCCTACGCCCGTGCGGTGCGGGGCTCCCGCGAGCCCGCGCTGGCGGTGGTGGCCACCCGGTTGCCGGCGACACTGGCCGACGCCGGGGGCTGGGCCGACACCGTGCTCCCGCTGCCCTCGGGGCCGGGGGAGTGGACCGACCTCCTCACCGGGCGCACGCTCGCGCCGGAACGGGTCGACGGTCTCACCACCGCGCGCCTGTCCGAGGTCCTCGACCACTACCCGGTGGCGGTCCTGGCCAGGGGGCGCACCACCATCAACTGACTAGTCAGTCGATCAGGCGTTGCCGGGTCTTTTCGTGCGAGGCGAGTCGGTTATGGCCAGGTTATTCATGGTCTGTGCGGCGGGTGACGTGTTGCGAAGAGGAGGGCGTCCCGGTGAATGGATTGCGATAATCGCCATGGCGTTGGTACGTTCTCCACGTGACAGACAACGTGGCCGACGACGTTCGGGGCAGGGCCCGCGAGGCGATCCGCAGATCCGGACTCTCCCAACGGGAGTTCGCGACCCGGCTCGGCATCGACCCCAGCAAACTCTCCAAGTCCCTGACCGGCACCCGGCGGTTCACCGCCCTGGAACTCGCCGGGATCGCGGACGAGACCGGAGTGACGGTCAACTGGCTGATCAACGGTGAGGACGACGCCGAGACGGTCTCGGCGGCCCCGCGCGACTCGTCGGCGGTTCGGCCGCCGCCCGCCCGACTGGCGGACCACCCGAAGGCCGCCCGGGAGCACAACCGGCGCCTCCAGATCATCGAGGCGGCCTGGACCCTCATCGCGGAGCGCGGGTACCACTCGGTGCGCGTCGCCCAGGTCGCCCAGGCCTGCGGGACGTCCACCGCCACCGTCCACTACCACTTCCCGACCCTGAACGACCTCCTCGTGGAGGCGCTGCGGCACTCGGTGAAACAGGCGTTCGACCGCCAGGTCGCGGAGCTGCACACTCTCGCGGACCCGTACGAGCGCCTGCTCCGCCTCGTCGAGCTCCAGCTGCCCGGCTCCGACCGTCTGCGGCTGGAGTGGTCCGTGTGGCTCCAGGTCTGGACGGCCGCGGCCCTGGACCCCGGGATGCGGGACCTGCACGCCGACTCCTACCGGCGCTGGCACGAGACCATCGCGCGCACCCTGCACGAGGGAAGCCGGAGCGGCGTCTTCCGGGACCTCGACGTCGAGGAGACGACCCGACGCCTCACCGCCCTGATCGACGGCCTGGGCATCCAGGTCATGACCGGCATGCCCGGACGGACCGTCGGACACATGCGCGACACCCTGCGCTCGGTCATCGACCGTGACGTCCTGGGTCGCTGACCCCAGCAACCACCGCACACGCCGAGAGGGAGCCCCATCGTGAGCGACACCATGAACCCCAACCCCATCCTGACCTGTGCCCTCACCGGCGCAGGGGACACCGTCGGCCGCAGTGAGCACGTCCCCGTGACACCCCGCCAGATCGCCGCGGCCGCGGTCGAGGCCGCCGAGGCGGGCGCCAGCGCGGTGCACATCCACGTCCGCGACCCCGAGACCGGTGCCCCCTCCCGCGACAACGCCCTGTACCGGGAGGTCGTCGACCGCATCCGCCAGACCGGGGTCGACATCGTCATCAACCTCACGGCGGGGATGGGCGGCGACCTGGTGATCGGCCAGGACGACCCGCTCCAGTTCGAGGAGGGCACCGACCTCGTCAACGGCCTGGACCGCCTCCCGCACGTGGAGGAGCTGCTGCCCGACATCTGCACCCTGGACTGCGGGAGCCTCAACTTCGGCGACGGCAGCCAGGTGTACATCTCCACCCCGGACATGCTGCGCGCGGGCGCCAAGCGCATCCAGGAGCTGGGGGTCCGCCCGGAGCTGGAGATCTTCGACACCGGCCAGCTGTGGTTCGCCAAGACCATGCACGCCGAGGGCCTCATCGACGACCCGACGATGTTCCAGCTGTGCACCGGGATCCCCTACGGCGCGCCGTCCGACCCGGGCGTCCTCCAGTCGATGGTGAACCTGCTCCCGGAGGGCGCGCAGTGGGCGAGCTTCTCCATCGGCCGCAAGCAGATGCCGTGGGTGGCGCAGTCGGTACTGCTCGGCGGGCACGCCCGGGTGGGGCTGGAGGACAACCTCTACCTCAGCCGCGGGGTGAAGGCCACCAACGGCCAGCTCACCGAGAAGGCCGTCTCCCTCATCGAGAGCCTCGGTGCCCGGGTGGCCACGCCCGCCGAGACCCGCGCCATGCTCAAGCTCCGCAGTGCGTAGTCCCCGCCCCCGACCCCCGAACACTGGAGTCACACGATGACGGAGAACACGAGAACCACCCCCGAGACCGTCCGCACGGTCGCCTGCGTCGGAGCGGGCGTCATCGGCGGCGGCTGGGTCGCCCACTACCTCGGGCGCGGCTACCAGGTGGTCGCCTGGGACCCCGCCCCCGACGCCGAGACCAAGCTGCGCGGGCTGGTCGCCTCGGCGTGGCCCGCCCTGGAACAGCTGGGCCTGGCCGAGGGCGCCGCCCTGACGAACCTGAGGGTCGTGGACACCCTCGCGGAGGCCGTGGCCGACGCCGACTTCGTCCAGGAGAGCGCTCCGGAGCGCCTCGACCTCAAGATCGACCTCCTCGCCGAGATCGATGCCGCCACCCCCGAGGGCGTGGTCATCGCCTCGTCCACCTCGGGCTACAGCATGAGTGAGATGCAGGTGGAGGCCGCGACGCCGGAACGGCTCGTCGTCGGTCACCCCTTCAACCCGCCCTACCTTGTGCCTCTGGTCGAGGTCGTCGGCGGTGATCGCACCGAGCAGTGGGCCGTCGACTGGGCCTCGGACTTCTACCGCGCGGCGGGCAAGTCCGTGATCAGCATGGACCAGGAGCTTCCGGGGTTCATCGGCAACCGCATCCAGGAGGCCGCCTGGCGCGAGGCCCTGCACATGGTCGCCGAGGGCGAGGCGACCGTCGAGCAGATCGACCAGGCCATGACCAGCGGACCCGGGCTGCGCTGGGCCTTCTTCGGACCCTGTCTGACCTTCCACCTGGCCGGGGGAGAGGGCGGTATGGCGCACATGCTCGACCACTTCGGCCCGTCCCTGAAGTCGCCGTGGACCCGCCTGGAGGCGCCCGAACTCACCGAGGACCTGCGGAACCGCATGGTCGCGGGCACCGACGAGGTCGTGGCCGGGCGCTCCACCGCCGAACTGATCGCCCAGCGCGACCGCCGTCTGATCGCGGTGTCCCGCGCCCTGGAGGAGGTCGAACGGGCGGAGGCCGCCGAACGGAACGGGGGAGCGGCGTGAGCGCGACCCTCACCCAGCGGCTGCGGCCCGAGTGGATCGACTACAACGGCCACCTCAGCGAGGCCTACTACGTCCTGGTCTTCGGGTTCGCCACGGACGCGCTGATGGACCGGGTCGGTCTGGACGCCGCCTACCGCGCCGGGTCCGGCTGCTCCCTGTACACGGTGGAGGCGCACGTGCGGTACCTGCACGAGGTCGGCGCGGACGCCGAGGTGGAGGTCCGCACCCGGGTGATCGGCCCGGCCCCGGGCCCGACCGGTGCCAAGAAGGTGCGGATCTGCCACGAGATGTGGGTCGGGGACGTCCTCGCGGCGACAGAGGAACTGATGGCGCTCCACGTCGACCAGGCGCTGGGACGGGCGGTTCCCCTCCCCGACGAGGTCGCCGCGCGGCTGGCGGCCCTCACCGAGCCCGCACCCGACTACGCGGGCCGGGCCGTCGGCGCCTAGCACGCGGCCGGTGAACGGAGCGGACCCCGTCCGCGGACGCGCGACGGGGCCCGCTCCGACACCCTGGTCAGACGGTAGGCTGACCGCGATCATGACGAACAGGACCGGACCCGAACTGCGCATGCCCGCCTCCCTGGCGGCCTCCCTCACCTGCCCCGTCTGCGCGCGCCCCCTGGGCCAGGGGCTCACCTGCGCGGGCGGCCACAGTTTCGACGTCGCGAGGGAGGGCTACGCGAGCCTGCTCACCGGCGCCACACCGCCCGGGTCCGGTGACAGCAGGGACATGGTCGCCGCCCGGCAGCGCTTCCAGGAGCGGGGGCACTACGACCCCATCGGTCGCGCCCTGGCCGAGGAGCTCGAAGGCCGACACGTCATCGTCGACGTCGGCGGCGGCACCGGGCACTACCTCACCCAGATCCTCACCGCGCTCCCGGACGCCGTCGGCCTGACCACCGATGTCTCCAAGTTCGCCGCGCGGCGGGCCGCCAGGGCCCACCCCCGCAGCGGGGCGGTCACCGCGGACTCCTGGCGGCGCCTGCCCCTGGCCGACCACACCGCCGACGCCCTGATCAACGTCTTCGCCCCCCGTAACGCCCCCGAGTTCCACCGCGTCCTGCGCCCCTCGGGGGTCCTGCTGGTCGTCACGCCCGCCCCCGACCACCTGCGCGAACCCCGAGCGGCCCTCGGGCTGCTCGACGTGGACCCCCGCAAGGACGAACGCCTGGCCGAGAGCCTGGGGGACCACTTCGCGCCGGTCGCCACCCGCGATCTGCGCTTCACGATGGAACTGGCCCACGAGGAGGTCCTGACGGTCGTGGGCATGGGCCCCAGCGCCCGGCACGTCGCCCCCGAGGAGCTGCGGGCCCGCGTCGCCGCGCTTCCGGACCCCTTCACCACCACCGCGTCGGTCCTGGTCCGGACCTACCGCAGGTCCGGGTAGCGGCCGGTCACACCGGTCGAGGAACCCTCGGCGTGGCGCCCGGGCCAGCGGGGTAGGCCACCCCCCGTGAACGAACCGGCCACGCACCCAGCACCGTCCACCACCCCGGACCCCACACCGCTCGCCACCCCAGGACGCGGCGCCCGGGGGGACTTCTCCGTCTGGGCGCCCCGGTGCCGTCGCGTCCGCGTACGCGTGGACGGCGTCGACCACCCCATGGAGCGCACCGCCGACGGGTGGTGGCACACGAGGATCGAGGGCGCCGGACACGGAACCGACTACGCCTACCTCCTCGACGACGACCCCCGGCCCCTGCCCGACCCCCGCTCCCTGTGGCAGCCCGAGGGTGTGCACGCGCCCAGCCGGGTCCTCGACCACGCGGCCCACACCTGGTCCGACACCGTGCGTCCCGCATGGACGGGCCGACCGCTCGCGGGGGCCGTCGTCTACGAACTGCACGTCGGGACCTTCACCTCCGAAGGCAGCCTCACCTCCGCGATCGACCGCCTGAACCACCTGGCCGACCTCGGCGTCACCCACGTCGAGCTCCTGCCGCTCAACGCCTTCGACGGAACCCACGGCTGGGGTTACGACGGCGTCCTGTGGTCCACCGTGCACGAGCCCTACGGAGGCCCCCGCGCACTCAAGGCGTTCGTCGACGCCTGCCACCAGCGTGGCCTGGCCGTGCTGCTGGACGTCGTCTACAACCACCTGGGCCCCTCCGGCGCGTACCTGCCGCGCTTCGGCCCGTACTTCTCCGGGGAGAACGACTGGGGGCCCGCGCTCAACCTGGACGGGCCCGACTCCGATCCGGTCCGGCGGCTGATCATCGACGGCGCCCTGGACTGGCTCCGGCACTACCACCTGGACGGGCTGCGACTCGACGCGGTCCACGCCCTGCGCGACGACCGCGCCGTCCCCCTGCTCGCCGAACTCTCGGCCGAAGTGGACGCCCTGGCCGCCGGGCTGGGCCGCCCCCTGTCCCTCATCGCGGAGTCCGACCGGAACGACCCGCGCACCGTCCTGGCCCGGGAGGCCGGGGGCCTCGGCATGACGGCGCAGTGGTCGGACGACCTCCACCACGCCCTGCACGTCGCCCTCACCGGCGAGAACCACGGCTACTACGCGGACTTCGACGGTCCGGGGGTGCTCGCCGAGACGCTGCGCCGGGTCTTCTGGCACGACGGGACCCACTCCACCTTCCGGGGCCGCGCCCACGGGGCCCGGGTCGACACCGCGCGGATCCCCGGCGACCGGTTCCTCGGCTACCTCAGCACCCACGACCAGATCGGCAATCGCGCCCGGGGCGACCGGATGGGCGAGTACGTCTCGCCGGGCCTGCTCGCCTGCGGCGCCGCCCTCGTCCTCTGTTCTCCCTACACCCCGATGATCTTCATGGGAGAGGAGTGGGCGGCCACCACGCCCTGGCCGTTCTTCGCGTCCTTCACCGACCCCGCCCTGGTCGACGGCGTCCGCCGTGGGCGCCGCCGTGAGTTCGCCGCCCTCGGCTGGGCGGAGGAGGACGTCCCCGACCCCATGGACCCGGCCACCCGCGACAGCGCGGTGCTGGACTGGTCCGAGGCGGACCGCGGGCCGCACGCCCAGGTGCGCGACACCTACCGGGCCCTGATCGCCCTGCGCCGCGCCGAGCCCGAACTCGCCGACCCGCGTCTGGACCGGTTCACCGTCGACGCGAGCGAGGACGGTCGAACGCTGACCCTGGTCCGGGGGACGCTGCGTCTGGTCTGCAACCTCGGTGCGGACGAGGCCAAGGTGGAACTCGCGGCGGAACCGAGCGAGGTGCTGTGGGAGAGCGGGCGCCCGAGGGTCGCCGGGAGCACGGTCGCCGTTCCCGGGGAGTCCTTCGTGATCCTGCGGATCTGAGCGCGGCGGGCGGCGGGGTCAGGGTCCCCGCGCCGCCGCCTCCTCGCCGCCACCCCGACCGGAGCCGCCAACGCCACCCGACCGGTGCACCGTCGGGCCCGATCCCTCGCGCACCGCTCACCCCACCGGGCCTGCGAAGTCCGCCTCGTCCTCGCCGTTCACCACCGAGACCAGCACGGAGGAGGGGGAGTCCGGCCCCCCGCACACCATGTCCGTCACGTGCGTACCGGTCTCCAGCTCACCGAGCGGCGCCTCCGTGGTGGCGGGGCCCTCGTGGCCCTCGTACGAACACCGCACGTCCAGGAACCCCGTGCCGAGGACGCGGCCCAGCTCCGGCACCTCCAGGGTCAGGGTGAACCCCACCTGGCCGGAGGGGGTGAGGGCGACGTCGTCCACCGTGTAGACCACGTCCTCCTCCACCCCCTCCCGGAACTCCTCCTCGTAGGCGCCGACCGGGTACGGGAAGACCGCTCCCTCACCGAAGGCGTACTCGGTGCCGCGCACGGTCCCCTCCGCGGAGTCGTCCCCCTCATCGCCCTCCGGCTCCTCCCACTCGTCCGTCGGTGACCCGGACGGGTCGGTGGCGGTCCCGGGCGGTTCCGGCGGTTCCGCGGGGACCTCCCGTTCCGGGGTACCGCAGCCGGTGAGCAGAAGGATCGGAAGGACCAGGGCGCAAGGGAGGATTCTTCGCATCCCTCCACGCTAGGTCAGGGGTGTCCGCCCTCGACGTTCCCGTCGCGCGCCCTCCCGGCCGGAACCGGCCAGGGACCGGAAGACCTCCACCCACTGGTCGGGGTGGACCAGCCCCACCGGCGCGCCGCCGGGCACCCGCGCCGACCGCAGGGCGGCGGTCACGCGCCCTGCGGGGTACACCCGGGACAGCGACGCCGCCAGGGAGCCGCCCACGCCGCCGAAACCGAGTTCGACCACCCGCCGGTACTCGGCCCGTCGCTCCGGGGGCACCAAAGGCGCGGCTCGCCTCTTCAGCACCAAAATCCCGGCGTCCACCCGAGGCACGGGATGGAAGCGGTCGCGACCGATCCGCCCGGCCAGCCGCCACGACCACCACGGCCAGCTGAGCACGGTGACCAGACTCCACCTCCCGTAGGCCCCGGTGCGTTTGCGGGCGTACTCCAGCTGCGTCACGAGGGTGGCCGAACCGAGTCCCGGCGCCTCCAGGCACCAGCGGACGATGTCGGAGGTCCGGGAGTAGGGGATGTTGCCGACCACGGAGAACGGCGCACGGGGCGGCCGTGCCCGGGTGAAGTCGCCGTGGACGATCCGCACGCCCCTGGCGGGGTCCCGGTAGCGGGCCGCGAGCCGTTCGGCCAGCCGGGGGTCGAGTTCGTACGCGATCACCCGGTGGGCCGTCCGGGCGAGGAACCGGGTGACGGCTCCGTCACCGGGGCCGATCTCGACCACGAGGTCGTCGGAGGTCACCCCGGACAGCCGTACGACCCAGCGCGCGGTGCCGGGGTCGGTGAGGAAGTTCTGGGAGAGTCGCCGCCGTCTGTTCGGGCGCGTGCCCCCCTTGCCGGAACCGTCGTTGCGTCGGTCGGGGGTCCGGTGGGCGGGGTCTCTGCGGGAGTGGCGTGCCACGCGTGGTCCGTTCTGCCGCCTCGGAGGGCGGACTGACGTGGACGGGCGGCACGAGGGAACGCCACACCGGGGTGGGCGCACACCGGAGACCGGTGTGATCCAAGGCCGCCCGTCCGAAAGGGAAGGACGTCGGCAGGGCCTGGACCGGTACGCGGCGGATCGACACTCGTCCCGTCCGGGGCACGGCGCGCGGAGCGACGTGACCCGACACGGGCATGACTCTCCTGGCACCGCCGACGTCGCCCCGGGGAAAACGGGGGCGGAAACGGCGGTGCGCTCGGAGGGGTTCGGCTACCGGTCCAGTGGTACGGACCGGTGACGGGTGTGGGAGGGAGCGACCACGGACCAGGCGTGCTGGCCGCGAACGATCGCGCAGAAGGCTGACATGGACAGCACGTTAGGTGAGGGGGCCACAGTCCGGCAACGGGTTTTCCGGCCCGCCCGGACCGTCTGCCCCACGGCGGGCCGGGGCCGCCGAAAACACGCTCGCACGAACCACGACGGTCGCGCCATACTCGGCCCCATGCCTGACTTCTCCGACTTCGACACGCGTCACTACCGCACGGTCGACGTGGCCACCGGCTACGACGGCTGGTCCAGCACCTACGAGGACTCGGTGCTCGACGCCATGGACCTCGCCCTCCTCGACGGACTCACCGCACCCGACTGGTCCCGGGTCCGCCGCGCCGCCGACCTCGGCTGCGGCACCGGACGCACGGGATCATGGCTGCGTGGCAGGGGCGTGGAGCACGTGGACGGGGTGGACCTCAGCGCCGGGATGCTCTCCCTCGCCGAGGAGCGGGGCGCCCACGACACCCTCACCCGGGGCGACGTCCGTGCGACCGGACTGCCGGGCCACACCTACGACCTGGTTATCGCCTCGCTCATCGACGAGCACCTGCCCGACCTCACGCCGTTCTACGCCGAGGCGTGGCGGCTGACCCGGCCGGGAGGCCGCTGTGTGCTGGTCGCCTACCACCCGCAGTTCATCATGGCCTCCGGTATGCCCACGCACTTCACCGACTCCTCGGGGGAGGAGGTCGCCATCACCACCCACGTGCACCTGCTCGGTGACCACGTGAGCGCGGCCCTGGCCAGCGGCTGGCGCCTGGAGGAGCTGAACGAGGCGGTCGTGGACGACGGCTGGGTGGCGGCCAAGCCCAAGTGGGAACGGTACCGGGGGTACCCGATCTCGGCCGCCCTCGTGTGGGCCCGGCCCGACTGACCGGACGGGGGATCACGGCTCGGTCAGCACCTCGATCCAGCGCTCCTGGTGTCGCGCGACGTACTCCGAGGCCGGGCCCCAGTGGTCGGCGTGCCCCTCGGCGTGCAGACGCGCCCACGGCATCCTGCCGGTCCGTGCGCCCTCCTCCAGGACGTCGAACATCCCGCGCACCCGACGCAGCGCCGCTCCGGGAAGGGCCCGGCGCTGTTCGGCGTCGCAGCCGTAGCCGTCGGCCAGCGCCCGCAGCCTCCGGCCGTCGGCCTCGGGGTCGCCGCCCTCGTGCAGGGGGACGAACCCGTGCGCGGCGTAGCCGAGGTCGCCCATCCGACTGGCCGGACCGGCACCGTCCCAGTCGATGAGGCACCAGGACTCGGACCGCCGCCCGCCCCCGGCGAACGCCTCCTGTGTCCCCTCCCGATCACGGACCAGGTTCCAGGGGGCGAGGTCGTTGTGGCAGATCACCTCGGGTTCCTCGGGCGGGAAGAGGCGTTCCCATCCGGCCTCCTCCGGAGGCCGGAAACCGGCGGTGAGGTCGTGCAGCCGCCGGGCCATCGCGCCCAGTTCGCGGAGCTCCTCGGTGGTCATGGGCGGCATCCGGTCGGCCGGGACGCCGGGGACGTACGCCAGGCACTGGTGGCCCTCGGGGCGTTCGCCGTAGGTGACCGGGGCGCCGGTGTAGCCGCGTCGACGGAGGTGTTCCAGCAGGGAGGTCACCGCCGGGGAGGAGGGCAGCCAGGGCTTGCGCACGGTGCCGCCGATCCGCAGGACCCGGTCGGAGACGTTGCCGCCCTCCAGGACCTCGACGTCGTCCTCCGGGCCTGGGTGGTCGTGTGTCACGCGGCCATCCTCACGGAGGGGACCGGGCGGCGTCCACCGGAATTCCCGGCCGGTTCCTCAGTCCCTCCGCCGCGGACGGTCCGTCAGGTCCGCCTCGTGCATCCGCCCGAGGGGGACCAGCAGGGTCAGCATGAGCACCCCCATGCCGAGGAACACCGCCCGGACCCCGAGGAACTCCGCGAGCAGCCCGCCCGCCAGCCCGCCCAGGGGCATGGTGCCCCAGGCCAGCAGGCGGTAGACGCTGTTGACGCGACCCATCAGGTCGGCCGGGGTCACACGCTGACGCAGCGACACGGTGATGACGTTCCACACCGTGATCCCGACGCCGCCGAGGCAGAATCCGGCTCCCACCAGCCAGACGTCGGGCGTCAGGCCGGGGACCAGCAGGAACAGCGCGAACAGGGGGACGCACAGCCGCAGGGCGAGGGCCCGGCCGAGCACCCGCTCGCACCACTCGGCCACGAACGACCCCAACAGGCTCCCCGCGGCCAGGGCCGTCAGGAGCGCGCCGTAGGCGGGTTCGGACAACCCCATCGGGGAGTCCGGGCCCACCGCGTACAGCACGATGACCGCGAAGCAGGCGCTGGTGGCGAAGTTGGAGACCCCGACCATCACGGCGAACGAACGCAGGAGACGGTGGGACCACAGGAAGCGCAGTCCCTGGCCGATGTCGGCGCGCACGCTGGTGGGCGGTCCCGTGCGTTCGACCCGGAACCCTCCGCGTACCAGGAGCAGGACGCCCAGGGCGGCCACCCACAGCGCGGCCGGGGTCACGAACGCCAGGGCCACACTCGCTCCCACCAGGGCGCCGCCCAGGGGCGGGCCGACGAACTGCTGGGAGGTGAACTCCACCGCGTACAGCCGCCCGTTGGCCCGGGAGAGCCGGTCACGGTGGACCATCTGCGGCAGGATCGACTGCGCGGAGGTGTCGTACAGGGTCTCGGCCGTGCCGATCAGGAACGCGGCCGCGTACAGCAGCCAGATCGATCCCACGTCCAGTGCCAGCCCCACGGCCAGCAGGAGGACGAGGGCACCGCGTACGGCGTTGGCGCCGACCATGGCCCGCCGCCGGTCCATGCGGTCGGCCAGGGCACCGGCGGGCAGGGCGCACAGGAGCCAGGGCAGGCCCAGGGCCACGGTGACGCCCGCGACGAGGACGGGGGAATCGGTGAAGCGCAGGGCCGCCAGGGGCAGGGCGACCTTCAGGACACCGTCCGCCAGGTTCGAGAGTCCGGACGAGGTCCACACCCTCCAGAACCCTCCGCCCAGCGAGCGGGTCACGGGTGAGGTCTCGGTCAGGGGATCAGGGGGCGTGTGCCCTTGGGGGTCGGACATACGTCGAGACTGACAGATCGATTGAGAAAACTCAATCGATTGGGGTTGCTCAATCAGTGCCGCGTTCCGCGTTCAGCCCCCATGTCGGTGGCCGGGTGTACGGTGCCCAGCATGAACGCTCTCCGCCTCGAACCGTGGTCCGAGTCAGCCCTGGAGGTTCTGCGCCGCCAGAACACCCCCGAGATGACCGGGCACCTCGGGGGACCCGAGACCGAACAGGCGGTCGTCGACCGGCACCAGCGCTACCTGAGCCTCAGCGGCGGTGAGATGCTGATCGTCCGGCTCGGCACGGTGGCGATCGGTTCGGTCGGGTACTGGGAACGAGAGTGGCGGGGGCAGCAGGTCCACGAGACCGGGTACGCGATCCTTCCGGAGTTCGGCGGTCACGGGTACGCGGCGGTCGCCCTGCGGTTGGCCGCCGGTCGGGCTGCGGTGCGGGGCACCCGGCGTCACCTGCACGCGTTTCCCCACGTGGATCACGCGGTGTCCAACGCGGTCTGCCGCCGGGCCGGGTTCGAGCTGGTCGGCGAGGTGTCCTTCGAGTACCCCCCGGGCACCTGGCTGCCGTCCAACGACTGGCGCCTCGACCTGAGAACCCTCGACGCCTGAGCGCCCGATCCGTCCGCTGGTCGACCGCTCGCCGACCAGGCGGAGGTTCCGCCGGTCCGCGGAACTGGCCCTAGGCTGCACCCATGGCAGAACCGGACCCCGAACAGCCCGCCCCGCGCCAGCGGCGCCCGGCCACCGCCCGGGAGGCCAAGGCCCTCGGCCACCCGTTGCGCCTGCGCATCCTGCGCCTGTGCCTGAGCAGGGACCGCACCAACCGGGAGCTCGCGGACCGGCTCGACACCAACCCCGGCACCGTGCTGCACCACGTCCGCGCCCTGGTGGACGTGGGATTCCTCGTCGCCGGACCGGTGCGCAAGGGCGCGGCCGGAGCGCTGGAGAAGCCCTACCGCGCCACCGGGGAGACCTGGTGGCTGGACGACCCGCTCCGTGGCACCCCCACGGAGGAACACTCCTCACCGCTCGCCGCGTTCACCACCGAACTCGACGAGGCCGACCCCGACTCCGTCCAACTCGTGGGGCGCTTCGCCCTGCACCTGAACGAGGAGGAGGTCGCCGAGTTCAACCGGCGGCTCCTCGCCGTCATCGACGAGTACGTCACCACCGACCACCAGCGCCGAGACCGTCCCCTGCGCGGCGGAGCGCTCATCCTGCACGACATCCCCGAGGACTGACGCGGGTCCTCGGCTCAGAAGGACTGCCACGGACCCTGCGGGGGCCGCTGGCCCTCGCCCGGCTCCGACCAGTCGCACACCCCGTCCGCGAACACCTCCCGGGCCCGTTCGGCCTGGTCCTCGTCGAACTCCGCCGGGTGTGCCACCTCGTCGAAATCGGTGAGGCGGCACTTGACGACGTCGGAGGAGAGCGGGCCGCCCGCCACGATCCTCGGTGAGCCGTACGTGGGGAAGGCGTCGGCGCAGCGGTCGCCCCCGCCCTCCGGCAACGGCAGCTGCGGGGCGACCACGCGCTCGTCCCCGATCCAGCAGGAGTCCGTGAGCCACTCCGGGCGGGACCCGCGCAGGTGCTCGGCGGGTGCCCCCCGGGGATCGTCCCTGGCCAGCTCGGCGGCGGAGGTCACCCACGCGTCGAGTTCGGTCAGCGCGCGTCCGGCCACCGGCTGGTCGGCGGAGAACACGCCGCCCCGGTGCGCCTCCACCAGCATCACGTGGTTGTCGGCGGTGCCGTTGGCGGCGAGCAGGCGTTCGCGGGTGCTGAACGAGTGGTACCGCATGTGGATGTCCCCGTCCGGGGCGTGGTCCTGGTGGGGGCGGTGGTCCACGATCGGGACGTCGGCCAGTCCGCCGCCTCCGTGGAGCAGCCGCCCGCTGTCGTGGGCGGCCCGGATCGCCGTCGGGTCGCCCACGGTGCGTTCGGCCACCACCCCGCCGTCCCGGTCGAACCCGCCGACGTGCTCGTTCAGGTGCAGGAACTGGTCGGCGTCGATGGCCCCGTCGAGCAGAGCGGACAACCCGTACTGCACCCCCACGTTGTCCAGGGGAAGACGGGGCTGCCCGGTCTCGGGGTCGGTGCCGTAGACGTTGCGGGCGTGGGAGAACACGTCGCAGCGGGCGCCGTCCGGGTTGTCCTCGGGATGGTAGCGCTCCTCGGTCGGCAGCGCGGACGGGCACACGCCCCGGGGATCGATCCGGGCGGCGGCGTCGGCCATCGCGCCGATCCCCTCCCAGGTCCCGAACCCGGAGACCGCGCGCTGCTCCTCCCTGGTCAGGGCGTCCGGATGCGCCTCGGCGTAGGTGCGCAGCAGCAGGGCGTCCGACACGGCGGGAACGGTCGCGAATCCGACGTCCGGGTAGCTCTGGGAGACCACGATCCCGTCGAGCAGCCCGGGATAGTTGTCGGAGATCTGGTGGGACTGGTAGGCGCCACCGGAGGAACCCCAGCCCAGCGTGTGGTCGGGGACGCCGAGGGAAAGGATGAACCGCTGCTTGACGGCGCTCATGGTCTCGGCGGCCAACAGGTCGTCACAGTTGTGTCCGAACACGTTCAGGGAGGCTGAGGCCACCGCGTACCCCTGGGAGAGCATCCCGTGGTCCACCACCCCGGCGGTCCGCGCCCCCTGCACGAACCAGCCTCCGGGGCAGCCGCCCCCGAACTTGTACACCAGGCGGCGGTTCCAGCCCTCCGGAGCGGTCCACGGGTCCGGGGCCGGGTCGCGGGGGTCGTGCAGGACGGCCGTCTCGTACACGGAACGGTTGGCGGTTCCGGTCTCCACCCGGACCGTGTACGGCACCTCCTCACCGGTGGAGGTGGTCGTGCGGGCGACGTCGGCGGGCAGGGAACCCCCTTCCGGGAGCGGCGCGAACCGGCCGTCCGTGGTGCGGTACACGTAGCCCACCACGGTCTCCACCGAGCAGTCGTCGTCCGACGGATCGCCCAGGTCACCACCCCAGGCGAGCGTGAACTCCCCGGTCTGGCAGACGAACGGATCCTGGTGCGGCCCGGCGAACACGGGACCGGAGGCCGGGTGGTTGGTGACCACGACCCGGGCCTCGGTGGGGGTGCCGGGAGCCGGGGCCGCCCCCTCGGTCAGTGTGGCCACCAGGGCGGAACCCCCCTCGGGCAGGTCCGTGACCAGCCCCTCCAACACGTGTCCGCCCTCGGGGAGGAGTACGGGGCGCAGCGCGTCCGTGACGTCCGCGCCGTCCGCCGCCAGGCGCACCTCGTGCGGTTCGACCGTGGGCGGCGGTTCCACACGCACCAGCGCCGTCCCGCCCGTGACCGTGTCGGGCCGGGAGGACAGCACCCGGACCCGAAGCGCGTCGGGATCGCCGTCCGTGGGCGACACGACCGGTGCGGCGGACGTGGGCAGCGTCAGTGCGGCGGCGTGGTGGAGCAGCAGCGGTGTTCCGGAGACGGTGAAGAGGACGGCGGTGGCGGCCGCGCCCGCGCCCAGGGCCACCCGGCCCCACAGGGGCCTCAACGTCCGGCCCCCGCACGGGTGGACGTGTTCCTCCCCGTGCCGGAGCCCGGACCGAGATGGCAGTGGTGGCCGCTGTCGCACGAGGAGATCGTCCCCGTGCGGCACGGGTCGGGGTCAGGGACACACCGGCGGTGAGACGGGCTTTGCGCTCCCATGTCGCCACCGATACCCCGATCGGTGGCGAAACACACCAAAGGCCCGGGACCCGGGCGGTCGTTTCCCGGGTCCGGTGTGCCGTCCTCAGGTGTGGTGGACGTCCCGCCCGGTCACCCGGCCCGGCGTGATCCTCAGGATCTGGTCGCGCGGCCCCTCCGCCCAGGGCTGGGGGAGCCGCCCCTGGGGGATGCGCTCCAGTTCGGCCTGGTCACGCACCCAGCGGCAACGTCCGGAGGCCAGGACACTCCACCCCTCACGCCGCTCCTCGTCGAAGTGGTCGATCTGGAAGGCCGCGTGCCCCCGTGCGTGACGCATGATGGTCCCCGCCAGCGTGGACCGGAAGACGATCGTGTCGTTCACCATCGCGTAGTTGACCGGCAGCACCGTCGGTGCGGCGTCCCCCTCGATGGTGAACGCGACCCTCCCGATGTCGTGCGAGGCCAGGAGGTTGAAGCAGGTCTGGCGCGCCAGGATGGTGAACGCCGAGTGCTCGTCGTCGGCCAGGTCGGCCCCGGTCGTCATCTGGTCGCTCTCGGGGAGCCGGTTCGTGCCCTCCTCGGCGCTGCGCTGCTCTGGGGGCGAGGCCGGTCCCGTCACCCAGCTCCGGTCCCGTGCGGACGCGTCCGTACCGCCTGATCCAGTCATCACGAACCCCCGAAGTACCGTGCCCTCGATGTCATCCCTCCGCCATCATCGCTGGTCGTGCTCCCGAGGGCGGAGGGGCACGAGCCCCCTGTCCGACGGCGAAGGTCCCCACCTGCGGACTACCCGCCAGGACACTCGCCCCAAACGAAAAAGGACGTTTGACTCGTATGCCGCCAATCAGAACTGTCTAGGGTGGGAAACGCACCGTGTCCCCCACACGACCCGAGGCGGCCGCGCCGCCCCGGTCACCGCACCAGCGCTGAGGAGAACCGCCCCGATGGCCGGCGACGCAACGATCCGGGTTTTCCTGGTGGACGACCACGAGATCGTCCGACGAGGGGTCGGAGCACTCCTGGACGACGAGGACGGCATCGAGGTGGTCGGAGAGGCCGGAACCGCCGCACGGGCCCTGGCCCGGGTCCCCGTCCTCGAACCCGACGTGGTCGTGCTCGACGTCCGCCTTCCCGACGGCGACGGCGTCACCGTCTGCCGGGACCTCCGCTCGGCGCTCCCCGACACCCGCGTGCTCATGCTCACCTCCTACTCCGACGACGACGCCCTCTACGGCGCCGTCATGGCGGGAGCCTCCGGCTACATCCTCAAGCAGATCCACGGCACCGACCTGGTCGGCGCCGTCCGCACGGTGGCCGGGGGACGCTCGCTGCTCGACCCCGAGTCGACCACGCGCATGCTCGAACGGCTCCGCGCGGACGCCGTGCGCGAGGACCCGCTGAGCGATCTCACCGACCAGGAACGGCGCGTCCTGGAACTCATCGGTGAGGGCCTCACCAACCGGGAGATCGGGACCAGGATGTACCTGGCCGAGAAGACCGTGAAGAACTACGTGTCCCGGGTGCTGGCCAAGCTCGGCATGGCCCGCCGCACCCAGGCCGCCGCCTACGCCGTGCGGATGTCGATGAACCAGACCGCCTGACCCGTGCCCGGCTAGACCGTCCGCCTCTCGGCGTCCCGCCGGGCCGGAACCGACCACTCCACCACGGTGCCCTCCTCGGGACCGGAGACCACCGACACCGCTCCCCCCAGCTCCTCGGCGCGCGAGGCGATGTTGCGCAGACCGCTGCGGTGACCCCCCTCTCGGAAACCCCGGCCGTCGTCGGAGACCCGCAACACCAGCGCGCCGTCACCGACCGACACCTGGACGTCCACCGAGGCGGCCCCGGAGTGCCGTGCGGCGTTGGACAGCAACTCGCGCAGCACGGCGACCAGGTGTTCGCCGGTCCCCTCGTCCACCCCGTTGTCCACCGGACCCTGGGTGAGCAGACGCGGCGCGAACCCCAGGGACTCCGTGGCCGAGTTGACCACCGCCAGCACCTGGGAGCGCAGGGACGCGTCGTCACCCGCGGAGCTCTGGAGCGCGAAGATCGTCGACCTGATCTGCCGGATCGTGTCGTCCAGGTCGTCCACGGCGGACTGGACCCGCCCCGCCGACGTGGAGTCGTCGATCCGCCGCACCGTGCCCATCAGGGTGAGGGCGGTGGCGTAGAGCCGCTGGATGACCGTGTCGTGCAGGTCCCGCGCGATCCGGTCCCGGTCCTCCAGCACACTCAGTCGCTCGGAGTCCAGCCGGGCCTCGGCCAGTTCGAGGGCGACCGCCGCCTGGTTCGCGAACGAGGACAGCATGCTCAGCCAGTTGCTCTGGAAGGGCTCCCGGTCCTGGTCGCGGGCGAGCACCAGGACGCCCCGGGCGCCGTCCGGCGGACCGAAGGGCAGCACCAGCACGGGGCCCATCCCCAACCGGCCCAGGAAACCCACCCCGAGGTGTTCGAACTGGGCGACGTCGGTCCGCACCGGCGTCCCGCTCAGGTAGACCCCGCCCAACAGGGTGTCGGCCTCCCGCGGCAGGGTGGCGCCCCGCACCCCGGCGGACAGTGGCGCGCACGGGTCGTCCGGACCGTCCCACACCCGCACGGTGAGGGTCTCGGGTTCCTCCCCGGGCATGGCGATCACGGCGAGGTCGGCGTGGGCCATCACCCGGGCGCGCCGTGCGACCAGCCCCAGCACCTCCTCCGGGGCGGCGCCGGACAGCAGCCGGGTGGTGATCTGCCCGGAGGCGTCCAGCCAGGTCTCCCTGCTCTGGGTCTGCGCGAAGAGCTGCGCGTTCTCGATCGCCGTGCCCGCCGCCGTGGCCAGGGCCCGCAGCAGCAGCTCGTCGTCCCCGGTGAACTCGGCGCCACCGAGCTTGTCGGTCATGTAGAGGTTGCCGAACACCTGGTCGCGGATGCGGATCGGCACCCCGAGGAAGGTGTGCATGGGCGGGTGACCGGCGGGAAACCCGCGCGACTCGGGGTGTTCGCGCACGTTCCGCAACCGCAGGGGTCGGGGTTCCTTGATGAGCAGCCCGAGGATGCCCTCGCCCTTGGGCCAGTGCTCGATCTGGTCGATCTCGTCCGGCCCCAGCCCCACGGGGATGAACTGGCTCATGTCACCGTCCGGCCCGATCACCCCGAGCGCGCCGTACCGTGCCTCCACGAGGCTGGTCGCGGTCTCGGTGATCCGCAACAGGAGGGGTTCGAGCTCCAGGCCCTCACCGATGGAGACGACGGCTTCCAACAGTGTGCGGATGCGCTCCTGGGTCCGCGAGATCTCGGTCATCCGGGACCGGACCTCGTCCAGCAGATCGTCCAGCCGTACCTCGGGCAGTGACAGCCGATCCTGGCCGAGGTGGCGGTGGGGATCGCCGTCTGGGGCGCGCATGGGGGACTCTTTCCGGCAGCTGTCCTGGGTCCGCCACCGAGTCTAGGCGGGAGTTTCCGGCCCCCGTCGCCGCGTGCGCGTCGGTCAGGTGTTCCAGGTCACCAGTGATGACCAGGCAGTTCCCCCAGCTGCACCTCTACGAGGCGCAAGTGCCGAAAGCCCCCTCCAGAGGGGACCTTTCTCCCGAGCACGGTCATGCCGTCCCGGCGCCTCTTCGTGGTCTGAGCAGATAGGGAGCGTCCCGCACCACGCGGGAACCTTCCCCGAGAAGCTCCGCCCCGATCACCGTGGACGAGCGGAACGCGGCGACCTCCACGGTCAGGTCCGTCATCCCCGCCAAGGGGGTCAGATCCACGGGGCCACAGCCGTGCATGCGCAGGGTGCGCAGGTACGGAAGTCGGCGAAGCCACGCAGGTGCCGTGACTGGATCGAGGCTGAAGGTTCCGTGGTTCAGATTTATTTTTCGTAGTGCGGGAAGTTCCCTGAGGGCCTCCGCGAACTCCTCGTCATCGGAGTGGTGAAAATCGACTCTGATCTCTTCGAGGAGGGCCAGTTCCCGCAATATGGAAGCGGGTATGATCTGGGAATCATATCCCGTGAAATGAAGGCTCGTCAGGGAATCTCTCTGACTCAGTAGGCCGCTCGTGTCGCCGAGCTCTTTGTGATTGATCAGCGTGAGTTGGCGTAGGGCGTTCGCAGCAGTTCTCAGGTAACCCACATGGTCTGGATCCTGCTGAAATCGGAGTGTTAGGGAGTACTTCCTGTCTCTGTCGGGGAGGAGGTCATCGAGCGGGTGTACTGGGAGGGAGATGTCGAATCGAAGGTGTTCCAGATCGCGCAGGAAACTCGCCTCCCGAAGGTCGGGAACGGTTTCCGGGTGACTGAGGGAGAGATTCCTGATCCGAGTTCCAAGGAGAGGCTCGATGCTGGAAACGTAGGAAGCGTTGAAGTTGGTGAAGTGCTCCAACTCCTTGAGTCCGTGAAGTGGTCCGAGGTCGATGCGCCACGGGGCACTGGCGGAAACACCGTTGAGGGACACGTTGGTGAGATGAGGCATCTCGGAGAGCGGAGTGATCCCATCGCGGTCCGTCCCCCCAACCATGACGACACGAGCCTGCTGTGCGTAGCGGGGAAGTAAGTGCAGGTCGCGGGCCGACAGGGGAAACGCATAACGATAGGTGTCATGTACCTCCTTCAGCACTGCGTGGGCGAGGTCCGGGGAGGGGGCTCGCTGCCAGGCGTCTCTGGTCGCGAGAAACACGGCCTCGCTGCGGAAGGGCAGACTCCGTTCGATCACCGGAACCGAATCCGGTCCGCCGATCAGTGATGCGGCCTCGATGGTCTTCGCTGCCTGTCTCGCGTTCTTCGGTGGACTTTTCGCGAGCAGGGGCAGTGCGGATTCACCGACCATCCCCAGGGCGTGAACGTGTTCCTTCGTTCTGGGTGGCAGGATGCTGAGGACGCGGTCCTCGATCTCCTCACGCAGTCGCTCGGCCAACTGGGGTGAGGTTTCCAGGCAGGCGAAGGCGACCAACAACAGCCGGTCGTGGTGCTTCTTCACCTGGTCGGCGCGGTCCAGCAGCCCAGTGACCAGTTCTTCCCTCTGCGTCGGGGTGGCGTGCCCGGCGGCCATCACCACCACCTCGTGCCACTGGTCGTCATGGGCCTTGCTGACCAGGAGCGGAAAGCTGTCGTCCTCCACGATCGCCTTCGCGGCCAGGTACTCCTCGAAGGTGCGGTGAAGGAAGCTCACCCGGTCGACGGTCGGGCACTGGAGCAGCCCGCTACGGACGACCAGATGGGTGAAGACCTCCTCCGGTTCCTCCTCGACACGGTGCATGGTCCGCAACACTCTGGAGACCTGGCGCTGTGCGGTCGCTCGCGGAGCGTCCGAACTGCCGTTGATGATCAGCCATTTGGCGAGTTCCTGGAGTAGCAGCACCAGTTCACCTCGGGACAGCTCCACCCCCGCGATCCCGCGCTGGTGATCGCGGTCCTTCAGGAGCATCGCCAGGGCGGCCTCGTACACCTCCATGCGGTCTCTGGGCAGCGATGTGTTGCGATCCCTGTGCAGTGCGCACAGCAGCGCGCACAGCAGGGGCGTCGCGGCGATCGCGCGCAGGTGCCGCTGTCCCAGGACCTTGCGCGTGAGCTCGTTCTCGTAGGTGTTCAGGAGTTCCAGTTCGGTGTCGTCCGCGACCTCGCTGCGCACCGCCCCGTGCCAGTGGTGGATGAAGGAACTGACGTCCTCGTCGGTGAGCGGTTGGAGTTCGGCGCTGACGAACCCGTCCGCCTCCAGCCAGGACTCCTGGGCCGCCCCGGGCCTGGTGGTGACCACGTACCGGCACTCGGGGAAGTCGGTCATGAGCTCCCGCAGCCAGCGCCGGGCCGCCTCTCTCTGTGCCTGGGGGAGTTCGTCCACCCCGTCGACCAGGACGATTCCTCTGCCCTCGGCGAGTACACGGTTCGCCCAGCCCTCCGGGGCCTGGTCCGCCAGGTGGCGGCCGGTGTGCCGGACGAAGTCGGCGGGCTCGGGCAGCTTCTCGCCCACGTACTGGCGGAGCGGAACCATGAAGGGGATCAGCCCGTTCCAGGCGGACATCGCCTCGGGGAAGTCGCCCCGGCAGGCGCGCACCCCCACCCAGCGCATCAGGGTGGTCTTGCCGGTACCGGCCGGTCCGCGCAGGAAGGTGCGTCGGGTGTGGGCCAGAGCCTGTTCCACCCGTAGGTGACCGGTGTGCACGGTGTCGGCCCACAGAACGTCCTGCTCTCGGTCCTCCTGCTCCCAGGACACCCGCAGGCTCAGGTACGCCAGGGTCAGCGGGTACCTCTGGGTCCGCGCGTCCGTGCCGAACAGCTCCAGGACGTCCCACCGCTCGGCGGCCGTCCTGCGGTACGCGGTCACGAAGGCTGCCTCGGCGTCCTCCTCCCGGCCCTTCCCCTTCCGCTCCTCCGCCTCCGGGATGCGGTCCAGCAGTTCGTCCAGCTTGCCCAGCACCAGGCTCTCCCGGCGCAGCAGTTCGCTGAACGCCCCGGCCTGGAAGCGCGGCAGCGTCCTCAGCGTGGCCATCACGTAGGCGCAGGACTCCGGCAGCACCCGGTCGTAGAGGGCGACCGCCTGCCCGCCGAGGTCCCTGGTGGCACCCGGCGCCCCGGCCCGCACGTACCGCTCCAGGTACAGGGGGTCGAGGTCCTGTTCGAACAGGACGCGGTCGGTCAGTCCGGCCCGCTCGAAGGAGTCCGCGACGGCCAGTACCGCCGCTTCGCGCTCGTTCTCGGCCAGCCCCTGGAACTCGTGGTCGAGGTAGCCGACCACCCTGTCGGCGATGCTCTCCTCGATCTCCGCGAACCTGCGCTCCAGCTTGCGCTGGTCGCGTCTTCCGGTGACCCTCTCCTGGACCAGGTCCACCACGGTGGTCGCGGTGTTCTCCGCGATCGGGTTGCCGATCCAGAGGCCACAGGCGGCCTTGACTACCGAGACACCCAGCTTGAGCGCGGCTTCGTACACGTGCGGACTCCGGGGGGTCGGAGGGAAACGGGGGCAGGATCCACACTAGGACGCGAAGGGCCGGTCCGGGCGTTCTCCACAGCCCGAACCGGCCTTCCGTCCGAAGACGGCCTCCCGTGCTCCGCCTGCCTGCTACCTACTGCCTACAGGCTCTCGGTGGTGAACTCCACCGGCTCCGGGTCGAAGCCGTCGGGACCGCCACGGAACAGCGCGTATCCCGCGTCGCCCTCCGGCATGGCCGGGTGCGCGGTGCTCAGCAGCAGGTCGGGGTGACCGTCACCGTCGTAGTCGGCCAGCGAGTGGGGGAGGTGGGCCCCGAGGTCGCCGCGCTCCGGGACCGGGAGTGCGGTCGCCCGCTCGCCGGTCAGCCCGTTGGGGCCACCGAACAGCAGGGTGGCGGCCTCGTAGGAGTGGAACGGGCCGGTCATGGCCACCGCGTCGTCGTAGCCGTCGCCGTCGACGTCACCCACCAGGAGTCCGTTGCCGAACCCGTCCCCGTCCTCGGCGTCGCCGGGAACGCCCTCGCTGTCGAGGGTGAGACGGGACGGTTCGGCGTCCAGGAAGCCGTCCCCGCCCGCGTAGGAGTCCACGTACCCCGGGTGCAGTTCGTCCTCGTATCCGGGTTCGTTGTTGGGGATGCCGCTGACCCCGACGAGCAGGTCGGGATGGGCGTCGCCGTCGAAGTCGCCGTTCGCGTACGCGTGGTTCAGCGCGGTGTCACCGAGGACCTCCTGCGCGGGGCCGTCCGGGCCGGAGCGGAGCACCAGGTGGGGCGCGGGGGACTCGTCGCGGTTGCGGACCAGCAGCAGGTCCAGGGCCGCGTCGCCGTCCGCGTCGATGACGTCGAGCTGCGCGTCCCCGGCGTCCTCGGGCAGGGCCACCTCGCCGCTCTCGGCGGGGGAGCCGTCCCGTTCGAAGGGCCCCTGGTGGAAGGCGGCCTCGTACTCGTCGATCGGGCTGCCCTGGAGGTGGTCCAGGACGGTGACGTCGGTGTGGCCGTCGCCGTCGAAGTCACCGACGACCAGGGACACCGCGTACATGTCGCTCGGGTCGTCCTTCTCCAGCCAGGGCAGCGGCACGGCCTCCCCGGCGGGGCCCTCGGGCCCGCCCCACACCACGTAGCCGCTCCCGGCGTCCACGAGCAGGTCGGTGTGGCCGTCGCCGTCGAGGTCACCGGTGCCCAGGACGGTGAGGAGCTCGCCGTCGTCGGGCAGGCCGAGGTCCGCGCGGGTCAGCGTGACGGAGCGGTCGGGGGACAGGCCGTCCGTTCCGCCGAGCAGCACCCCCACGTAGGGCTGGCCGGTCTCCGCGTCTCCGGAGCGTCCGGTGATCGGCACGTCCGGGAACCCGTCGCCGTTGACGTCGTTCGGCGCGGGGGTCGTGCTGCTGGTGTTCTCCACTTCGTCGAGGTCGGTGCTCGGCGCGCCGCAGGCCGTGGCCAGCAGCACGAGCGCCGCACTCAGGGGGACGGTGGTTCGGTGAAGGATGGGGATCTCCCTGGGGTGAGGGGGACGGGAATCCGTCCGGTCGTGGGCAGTACGGACCTCGGACCGTTCACCGGTTCAGGGGCGTGGTCCCGGGGCGCTCCGGGGCCGTTCTGGTACACCCTTCCGTGTACTCGTCGGTCGATAAGTTCCCCGTGAAGACCGCGCGTGTGCGTCGGACGGCCGTCGTTAGGCCGCCGTAGGGGCCTGCCCGGACCCCCGGGGCCGCCTGCCTCCCCTCACGCGATCGGCGCCGCGAACCGGTACGGACGACGGAAGGGCCGGGGCGGCGTGTGCCGTCCCGGCCCTTCCCGACGCGGGGGAGAGGCCCCCGCCCACTGCTGCCCGCTACTTGGTCACCTTGGTGGAGATGCTGTCCAGGTCGTCGTGACTGGTCTCGCGGCTGACGATCAGCGCGCCCAGGGTGATGGTGCCGACCAGGACCAGGTAGCCGCCGACCCAGGCGAGTCCGAAGGTCCCCGCGAGCCAGGTCGCGATGTAGGGCGCGAACGAGGCGCCCAGCAGGCTGGCGAGGTTGTAGGCGGCCGAGGCGCCGGTGTAGCGCACCTTGGTCGGGAACAGCTCCGGCAGCACCGCCGCCATCGGGCCGAAGGTCAGACCCATCAGGGACAGGCCGATGATCAGGAAGGCCATCACCCCGACGGTCCCGCCGCTGCCCATGAGCGGACCCATGGCGAAGCCGAACGCGATGATCGTGCACGTGACCGTGATCAGGACGGGCCTGCGGCCGAACCGGTCCGCGAGCAGTCCGGAGATCGGTGTGAACAGCGCGAAGAACAGGACACCGATGAGCAGGAAGACCAGGAAGTCGGTGCGTTCGTAGCCCAGTCCGGTCTCCGCGTCCGTGCCGAAGCCCAGGGAGAAGACCGTCATGAGGTAGAAGAGCACGTAGGTCGCCAGCATGATGAGCGTGCCGATGACCACGGCTGGCCAGTTGTGGCGGAAGACCTCGACGATGGGGGTCTTGACGCGTTCCCCGGAGGCGATGACCTTGGCGAAGGCGGGCGTCTCGTGGAGGGTGAGCCGCACCCACAGGCCGACGATGATCAGCACGGTGGAGAGCAGGAACGGGATGCGCCAGCCGAAGGCGAGGAAGTCCTCGTCCGACATGGCCTGGCTCAGGATGAGGAAGACGCCGTTGGCCAGGAAGAAGCCGATCGGCGCGCCCAGCTGCGGGAACGTGCCGTAGAAGCCGCGCTTGCCGGGGGGTGCGTTCTCGGTGGCCAGCAGCGCCGCACCGCCCCACTCGCCGCCCAGGCCCAGGCCCTGGCCGAACCGGCACAGCGCCAGAAGCAGCGGCGCGGCCACGCCGATCTGCGCGTAGGTCGGCAGCAGGCCGATCGCGATGGTCGCGATACCCATGGTCAACAGGGAGGCCACCAGGGTCGCCTTGCGGCCGATCCGGTCCCCGAAGTGGCCGAACAGCCAGGATCCGATCGGGCGGGCCACGAAGGCGATGGCGAAGGTCGCCAGCGACTGGAGGCGCGCCGCCATCAGGTCGCCCTCGGGGAAGAACAGGTAGGGGAAGACCAGGACCGCGGCGGTCGCGTAGATGTAGAAGTCGTAGAACTCGATGGACGTGCCCACAAGGCTCGCCGTGAGGACCTTCCGCTTCGGGTTGGTCGGTGGCGCCGCCGTCTCGGCTTGTGGCCGTTCCGGCGCCGGGTTGTCTTCGGCGACGTCCTTCATGAGGAGTTTCTTTCCAGGTCAGTGCGGGTCGATGGAGGGATGTTAGCCGCGGTGGACGCCATATGGAACTTTTGTCTCAACATGTGGACGCCGGGGGCGAGGGTCGACGTTCCGCCACACGAGCGGACATATCTGGATCAACCGCCCTGACGGCCCTCCCGTCCTCCCGGTGATCCACCTCACCGGCCGGGGTGCTCGGTCGGGGGCGGAGGGGGCCGGGCGCGGACCGTCCCCAGGGCCCTCGGTGCTCGCGCTCGGGTCCCGCCTCCGGGCGGCGAGGTCCTCCCAGGGGACCGGCTCGCGGGAGGGGTCAGCGCGCGGAGTAGCGGTCCCGCGACCCCAGCCTCGGGACACCGCTCACCCGCACGACCCGGGTGCAGTGGTCCCGCAGGGTCTTCACGAGTTCCCCGTTGGGCCGGTCGCTGCGCTCGACCCACTCCTGGGCGGCGCTCACGCTCGCGCCGCCGGCCATCTGGCGGCGGCGCAGACGTCGCTCGCGGACCCGGTCCTCGGCCTCCACGTACCAGAGCTCCGCGAACAGCCCGCGCACCCCGGCCCACGGTTCCTCGTCGCTGGCGAGGTAGTTGCCCTCGGTCACGACCAGCCGCGTGCGGGGCCCGATCACGTGCTGGGCGGCGATGGGCTCGTGCAGCCTGCGGTCGTAGTCGGGGACGTACACCGGGTTGTCGGTCTCGGCCAGGAGTCGACGCACCATCGCCAGGTAGCCGAACGCGTCGAAGGTGTCCGGCGCCCCCTTCCGGTCTCGGCGGCCGATTCGGTCCAGCTGGGCGTTGGACAGGTGGAAGCCGTCCATGGGCAGGTACCCGGCGGTGCCCGCCCCCGCCTGCTCGTCGACCGCGTGCACCAGGTAGCGCGCCAGGGTGGACTTGCCCGCGGCGGGGGCGCCGGTCAGTCCGAGGATCACACGTGGGGGACCCACGGGTGGGTCCTCGGGGACGAGGGCGAGCACGTCGGTGACGAGGGAAGCGAGCATGGCCTCCAGCCTAGACCCACTCGCCGTAGGAGATTCGGAGTCGCCTCGCACGTGAAGGGGGATCCCGGACCCCGGGCCCGTGAGGGACCGGGGTCCGGGGCCCGCGCTCAGGCCCGCGTTGCGGTGGCGGGGACCGTCACGGCGCGTGCCCGACGTGGGCGAGTGCCTGGCGTACCAGGACGCCCTGGCCGCCCGGCATCTCCTCCCGCACCTGCGGGCTGGTGGCCTCCTCGGGGGTGAACCACACCAGGTCGAGGGCGTCCTGGCGGGGCTGGCAGTCACCGCTCACCGGTACCACGTAGGCCATGGCCACCGCGTGCTGGCGGGGGTCGTGGAACGGAGTGACACCGGGCGTGGGGAAGTACTCCGCGACGGTGAACGGCTGCGGTGAACTGGGGATGCGCGGCAGGGCGACCGGCCCCAGATCCTTCTCCAGATGGCGCAGGAGCGCGTCCCGCACCCGCTCGTGGTAGAGAACCCGCCCGGAGACCACCGAACGGTTGAAGCTGCCGTCGGGGTCGGCGCGCATCAGTAGTCCCACGTGGGTCACCGACCCGGACTCGTCCACCCGAACGGGCACCGCCTGGACGTAGAGCACGGGCATGCTGGCGCGGACGCTCTCCAGCTCCTCGGAGGAGAACCATCCGGGCTGGGTGTCAGCGGTTTCGGTCATCGGGGTCGCGGTCGCCGCACTGCCCGGGGGCAGCCGCGTGCCGCTCCCTCCCTTCGCTCTCTTCGTGTCCATGAGGGCGGTCGGGGGCCCGTTCCCCAGGGGGAACGGAGCCACCGGCCGACACACGGGTGTCCAAGTACCGCTTTTACCGCACGAAGGCGAGGAAAGCACGGTGCGGGGGCCGGATCGGGAGTGTCCGAGAGAAAGGAATGGGGGTCCTGTGGAACCGGGGCCCGCGCGACGACGCGGTCAAACCCGGGAGTCGGTGACACCGGGGTGACGGTGGGGTCATATCAGCGAGATTCCGGTGGATTTTCTCATGGAAACCCTCCCAGAAGATCCCTGAAGAGGTTACGATCTCGTACGCGGTTGCGTAGTGGAAAGGTTACGTCCGGTGAGAGGTGGCCCGAGTGGCGAAGGATGGCCCGTTCTCGGCCCAGGAACGTTTTCCCTGCACGGGAGTGACGGTGGTGCGCGTCCACGGTGAGGTGGACCTGGCCACCGCCGAACACCTTCGGGAGCGGCTGCTCCAGGCCGCGGAGGCCTCACGGTGCGACTGTCTGGTCGTGGACATGTCCGGCCTCGGCTTCTTCGACGCCAGTGGAGTGCGCGCCCTGGTCGCCGTCTACCAGGTCCTGACCGGGCAGGGCAGACACGTGGTCCTGGCCGAACCCGCGCCCATCGCCGAACGGGTGCTGGCGGCCCTCGGGATGCGGCGGCTCTTCGAGGTCTACCCCATGGTGGAGATGGCGCTCACCCACACCAGCGGCCTGCGCGTCGACGGCGAACCCATCTTCGACAACCCCGTGCCCTGAACCGCCGAGCACCGGGCGCGACCGTGCCCGGAATCCGGCACGTGAGCGGAGACGACCGTGTCCCGGCGCCCCGGGGAAGTGGGGCACCGGGCCACGGTCCCGTACGGTGGCGGCGGATCCGCGCCGCGTGCCGCTAGGGCAGCACGGAGGTCGCGGCCCCGCGCTCCCGGCCGTCGCCCTCCGTGCGCACCAGGAAGGGCGCCAGAAGATCGGGAACGGCCTCGTCGGCCCAGCCCAGGCCCTGGCCCAGACCCACGTCCAGGGCCGCGTACATCCCCTCGCCGGAGGCGGTGGTCGCCGCCACGTCGGCCAGACCGAGACGACGCTGGAACGGCGACCGCGTGACCCGCCAGCCGATCACCGCGTCCCGCTCCAACGTGACGGTGTCACGGGAGGCCATCCCCTTGCGCACCACCAGGTACTCCGGGTGCAGACCGTGGCCGAGGCCCCGGTACGAACCGACCGCGTACCAGAACGCCACCGCCGCGAACAGCAGCGCCACCGCGAACCAGCCCCAGCCGGGGGTGGCCTCCACGGCCGGGGTCGCCAGCGAGAACGGCAGGAACTGTTCCTCCGCCGTCCGCAGGACGTCCCACCACGCCTCGGTGGCCACCTGGTGGAGCCAGGCGAGTCCGCCGGCCAGGGCCAGCGCCACCAGTGAACACACCGTCGCCCGGGTGAACCGGCGGCGCAGGGCAGCCTTCGGGTGGCGGGCCAGCGGCACGTCCAACGCCGAGGAAGGCCCCTTCATCAGGGCGGCGCCCAGCTCACGCGCCCGTTTCCTTGGCATGGCCGGGGACAGGCGGCTCTTGGCCTCCGACTTCTCCGCGTCACCGGCGGCCAGCCCCGTGGCCACCGCGCGCACGGAGGCACCCCCCACGGTCCTCAGGACGAACGGCTCGTGCAGCACCACGCCGTTGAGGCGTCGGCCCTCCACTGACAGCGAGACACTGGTCAGCAGGCCCCTCCGCAGCCGCACCGTACCGTCGGACTCGCGGACGAGCCGGTAGTCCCACCAGGTCTCCACGGCGATCAGGAGCAGGACCGCCACCCCCGACACCAGCAGCGCCAGCAGCACGCCGGGGACGACCAGCAGCAGTCGCGCCATCACGAAGCTGGACATCGCCTCCGCGCTGGGCAGGTCGGCCCGTTCCGAGATCCACCTCCACCCGTGGCCTCCGCTCTGGGCGTTGATGCCGACCAGCGCGGCGATCACACCGAGACCGATGCCGAAGGTGGCCGAGGTGGCGGGGGCGTAGGCGAACCAGCGCGGGTTCAGCCGGGCCAGTTCCGTCTCCTCCCCGTCCGGAGCCTCCTCCGAGCCGCTCCCGGAGCCCTCGGGGACGCCCGCCGAGCCGGCGCCGGGCGCGGTGCGGCGCAGGAGTTCCCGGCGGAGCCGTTCCCCCTGGTCCGCGGTCACGTACTCCAGCTTGAGCTGGTCGCCGCCGCCGGAACCGGCGGACTCGCCCGTGCCGACGGTCACCGAGCACAGGCCGAAGATCCGGGTGTAGAGGGGAGCGGCCACGTCCACGGTGCGCACGCGCTCACGCGGGATGGAACGGTAGGCCTTGGCGATGACGCCCGAGCGCGTCTCCATACGCTCGGCGGTGACCCGGTAGCGCACGGCGCGCAGCCGCAGCATCTCCAGGTAGGTCAACAGGGCCACGAAGGCCAGGGTGGCCGGGACCGGTACCAGCGCCCACCACGGCAGTCCCACGACGAGCAGGACGACGGTGCCCACGACGGCCGCGGGGACCAGGAACACGGAGACGATGACCGCCGAGGCCCACACGCTGAGCGGGCTCAGGCCCTCCCAGCCGTCCTCGGCGCCCTCCGTGACGGGTGTGGCGCCCTCCACGGGCGGTTGGGCGGGCGCCGGTCCCGGTCCGTCGTGGGCGTGCTCCACGGGAGGGGTCTCCTCGGGGCGGTGGTCGTCATGGGAGGTCATGTCGCGTCCCCCGGAATCGCCTGGGTGCTGTCGGTGAGCTGGTCGGCCACCCGGGTCGCCAGTTCGTGGTCCAGGCCGCTGATCTCGATCGGCCCGGCGGCCGAGGCGGTCGTGACGGTCACGCTCGACAGCCCGAAGGCCCTCTGGAGCGGGCCGCGTGCGGTGTCCACGGTCTGGACGCGGGACATCGGGGCCACCCGCCACTCCTGCCAGATCCACCCGCTGGAGGTGTAGACGGCGGTGTCGGTGACCTCCCAGCGGTGCACCCGGAACCGCCACTGCGGCATGACGATCGTGACCAGCAGCCCGATCCCGCCGACGACCCCGGCGGCGACCAGGAACCAGAAGCGCACCGGCTCCCAGATCAGCGCCGGAACGACCGCGATGACGGTGAGCGTCACCGTCACCGCGAGGGAGCGGGTCGTCCACCACCAGACGGCGCGCCGGTCCACGCGGTGGTGCGGCGGTCGCAGGCGCAGAGCGTCGGTGCTCATCGCGTCCACGTCTCCTCTCAGTCAGGGCCCCGGGGGAGGCCGTCCATTAAAAGTGATATCACAATGCTATGCTCGAGTCATCACACGAGGAACGCACCACGAAGGAAGGGAAGGTCGACGGATGAGCGAGACGTCCAGTGTCGTCAGGCCAGCACCGCAGTACCGGGAACGTGAGGCCTTCGGGTCCGGCGGCATCCCCATGTTCGTCGTCTCGGTCGTGCTGTTCCTCGGCGGAGCCGGGATCGCCGCCCTGCCCCTCCTCGGCCTGCACGGGTCACTGATCGCCGTCGGCGTCGTGATCGCCGCCGTGGGCGTCGTCCTGGCCATCGGCCTGACGATGGTCGCGCCCAACGAGGCCCAGGTCGTCCAGTTCTTCGGCCGTTACGTCGGGACCATCCGCACCGACGGCCTGCGCTGGGTCAACCCGCTGACGGTGCGCAACGCGATCTCCACGCGCATCCGCAACCACGAGACCTCCGTCATGAAGGTCAACGACGCCTCGGGCAGCCCCATCGAGATCGCCGCCGTCGTCGTCTGGCAGGTGGAGGACACCGCGCGCGCCTCCTTCGAGGTGGACGACTTCATCCAGTTCGTCTCCACCCAGACCGAGGCCGCGGTCCGGCACATCGCGGGCAAGTACCCCTACGACTCCTACGGCGAGGACGCCGTCCCCTCACTGCGTGACAGCGCCGACGCCATCACCGAGCAGCTGTCCAAGGAGGTCGCCGAACGGGTCGACGCGGCGGGCGTGAAGATCGTGGAGTCCCGGTTCACCCACCTGGCCTACGCCCCGGAGATCGCCCAGGCCATGCTCCAGCGCCAGCAGGCCAGCGCCATGATCGCCGCCCGCGCCGAGATCGTGGAGGGCGCCGTCACCCTGGTCGACCGCGCTCTGGAACGCCTGTCGGACGAGGACGTCGTGGACCTGGACGAGGAGCGCAAGGCGGCCATGGTCAGCAACCTGCTCGTGGTCCTCTGCTCGGACCGCCCCGCCAGCCCCGTCGTGAACACCGGGACCCTCTACCAGTAGATCCGGGTGAGGTGCCGTGCCCGAGCGCAAGAAGGTGCTGCTGCGGCTCGACCCCGCCGTCCACGACGCGCTCGCGCGCTGGGCCGGGAACGAGCTCCGCAGCACCAACGCCCAGATCGAGTTCCTCCTGCGCCGCGCCTTGGACGAGGCGGGCCGGATGCCCAGGGAGGCCAAGGACATCCCCCGCAGGGGGCGCCCGCGCAAGGGTGCCTCCGACCCCGAGGTCCCCGAGGGTCCGAAGGATCCGGAAACGGGGACGGAGCGGACATGACGGAGCCGGGTGCCCGACGGGCACCCGGCTCCTCTGTTGTCGTGGGGCGGGCGTCTAGGCGTCGTTCTCCGGCTTCTCCGTCTCCTGCTCCGCGCGCGTCTCATCCGCCTCCTTCGGTCCTCCCACGTGTTCCCGCCAGTCTCCGTCCAGGCGCAGCAGCCACTGCGGTGCGATGCGCACGGGGAACGGCAGGTCGGTGTCGAGCACGTCCTTCCCGAAGGCCGCCGCCACCTCCGTGTACTCACCGTCCTTGAGCTGCAACTCGATGATGCTCGGGTCGTCCGGGTCGGGGGTGATCAGCCAGTACGAGGGGATCCCGAAGGCGGCGTACTCGTGCTTCTTGGTGTGGTGGTCCCGCAGGACGCTCTCCGGGGACACCACCTCCACCGCGAGGAGCGGAGGCCGGGTCGTGTACGGCATCTGGAAATCCTCGTTGCGGATCACGGCGACGTCGGGGATGCGGTGCCGTGTCCGCTGTGCGTTGAGGGTGATGCCGGGGCCGTCCATGATCATGAGACCCGTGGGAGCGCAGTTGCTGAGGTGCGCCGTCAGGCGGCCGGTGACCAGTGTGTGAAAGCTGGCGGGGGCGGGGGACACGTCAAGCCTCCCGTCGACCAGCTCGTACCGCCGTCCATCGTCCGGCGTGCGTTGCAGGTCGTCCACAGTGAGCCGTGTCGGTTCCAGGTCCGTGTCGCCGGTAGTCATGACACTCATGATGCCTCCTTGGTCGCATGGAGACCAGCGTGTCGGAACCCTCGGTCACTCAGGGCGGGAATCGCCAGATTCGCGAGTAAGTGACCACATCATTCGCTTCTCCGGTGTGCCCGGAAAGGAACGGAGGGGGTGGGTACGGCTCGCCGCGCCCACCCCCTCCGTTCCGACCTAGCCCAGGGCGGCCGCGGCGGCTCTGCCCGCCGTGCGGCCGGAGAAGAGGCAGCCCCCCAGGAAGGTGCCCTCCAGGGACCGGTAGCCGTGCACGCCGCCGCCGCCGAACCCCGCCACCTCACCGGCCGCGTACACCCCCGGCAGCGGCGTGCCGTCTCCCCGGAGCACGCGGGCGTCCAGGTCGGTGTGCAGGCCGCCGAGGGTCTTGCGGGTGAGGACGTGCAGGCGCACCGCGATCAGCGGTCCGGCCTTGGGATCGAGGATCTGGTGCGGTCTGGCCACGCGGGCGAGCCGGTCCCCGCGGTAGTTGCGGGCGCCGTGGATCGCCATGACCTGGAGGTCCTTGGTGAAGGTGTTGACCATCTCCCGGTCGCGGGCCACCACCTCGCGGGTCACCGTCTCGGCGTCGAGGACGTCGTCGCCCGCGACCTCCCGCATCTTCCGGATCAGCTCGGGCAGCCGGTCCGCGACCACGAAGTCGGCCCCGTTCTGCTTGAAGGCCTCCACCGGGCCCGGGGCTCCGGGGAGCACCCGCTGGAGGACCAGCTTGACGTCCCTGCCGGTCAGGTCGGGGTTCTGCTCGGAGCCCGAGAGCCCGAACTCCTTCTCGATGATCTTCTGCGACAGCACGAACCACGTGTACTCGTGGCCGCTCCGCATGATGTGGTCCAGCGTGCCCAGCGTGTCGAACCCGGGGAAGTACGGGGCGGGCAGCCGTCGGCCGGTCGCGTCCAGCCACAGCGACGACGGTCCGGGCAGGATGCGGATGCCGTGACCCGCCCAGACCGGGTCCCAGTTCTGGATGCCCTCCGTGTAGTGCCACATCCGGTCCCGGTTGATGATCTCGCCGCCCGCCTCCTCGGTGATGCCGAGCATGCGCCCGTCCACGTGGGCGGGCACCCCCGACAGCATGTGCCGGGGCGCGGTGCCCAGCCGCTCCGGCCAGTTCCGGCGCACGAGGTCGTGGTTGGCGCCGATCCCCCCGGCGGTCACGATGACGGCCTGTGCGCCGATCTCGAACTCGCCGACGGAGTCGCGGCTGCTGGCCCGTCCCCGTGCGACGTCGCTGGGGGCCAGCACCGCGCCGCGCACTCCGGTGACGGTTCCGTCGGTCACGACCAGTTCGTCCACCCGGTGACGGAAGCGCAGGGAGACCAGGCCGCGCTCGGCGGCGGCGCGGACCCGGCGCTCGAAGGGCTCGACCACGCCCGGTCCGGTGCCCCAGGTGATGTGGAAACGCGGTACCGAGTTGCCGTGCCCGTCCGCGAGGTAGCCGCCGCGCTCAGCCCAGCCCACCAGCGGGAACACCTTGAGACCCTGCTGGCGCAGCCACGAGTACTTCTCCCCGGCGGCGAAGTCCACGTAGGCCTCGGCCCATCTGCGGGGCCAGGCGTCCTCGGGGCGGTCGAAGGCGGCGGTCCCCATCCAGTCCTGGAGGGCCAGCTCCTTGGAGTCCCGGATGCCCATGCGCCGCTGTTCGGGGGAGTCGACGAAGAACAGTCCGCCGAACGACCAGTGGGCCTGTCCGCCGAGCGACTGCTCGGGCTCCTGGTCGAGCAGGATCACCCGCTTCCCGGCGTCGGCCAGTTCCGCCGTGGCGGCCAGTCCGGCCAGTCCCGCCCCCACGACGACGACGTCGGCCTGGTCGACTCCGGTACTCATACGGTTCTCCTTGGGGGGTCGTCCGTGCCCCCGGGGGGGGCACGGAGTGCGTGATGGTGTCGACTGTGCACCGGCGGGGGTCGTGCGACAAGACGGGTGTGTGTCCGCCGCCACATCCTTTGTCAGGCGGTGACAAATCCAGGTGTGACAAAAGGGGATTGTTCGGACAGAATCTCGCTGTCGCGCACCCGTGGTTCGCTCCCTCGGACCGTCGCGGTTCACCGCGCGACCTCCCGAGAAGGTGCCCCCGTGTACTTCCAGCCCCCGACCCTCGACCCCGGCCCGGTGGCCACCGTCGTGGCCCTCGTGCTGCTCGCCCACTGCGTGGTCTCGCCCCCGCTGGCCCGGTCCCGGGCCGCCGCGCGGTGTCGACGCGGCACGGGGCCGCACACCACCCATCACGCCGAGAGCCTCCGTACCGGGGCCTGGTTCCTCCTCTTCGAACTCCTCCTGGTGATGGCCTTCGTGGGCACCGCCGACGGGGTGTCCGTCGCGGACCTCGGCTGGTCGGCTCCGGCCCCCGGGGACCTCCCCGAACCGGTCCTCGCCCTGGCGGGAACGGTGCTCGTGGGCGGTTTCCTGGCCCACCTCCTGACCCTGGCCCGGTCGAACGGCGCGCTGCTGCGCCGCGTCCACTCCGGGAGGCCCCTGCCCGAGGAGGACTGGTACCGCGTCCTCCGACTCCCCGGCGACCGGCGCGGGTTCAGGGCCCTGGCGGTCGGCCGCGCCCTGGTGGTGCTGTCCGACGTCCTCGTGGTCTACACGGTGCTCCTGCCGACGATGACGCTGGCCTTCGACTCCGTGCCGTTCGTCGTGACGGTCCTGACCCTGCTCCTCGGCTGGCGGCACGTGGGCGGCGGCGGTGAGACGCTCTGGACGCAGACACTGCTGGCCCTGCTCGGCCTGCTCCTCTACACACTGGTCCTGCCCGGGTCCGTGTGGGGGCCCGTGCTGGTCGGGGCGGCCCACTGGGCGGTCGTTCTGGCCACCCAGCGGGCCCTGGTCGGGCTACCGGTGCCCGGCCGGGCCCGCCCCCTGCCCGAGGTCCGGGTGACCATGCTGGACGCCGACGGGAAGCCGGTCGAGCGCCCCGGAGGACGAGCGCCCGGCCGCTGACCCCGAGGGCACCCGCCCCCTCCGGGGCCGGAGTCCCCCCGGTCAGGAGCCGAAGCGGATCAGGGACCGCCCGCCCCGCCCCCGGCGCATGCGCTCGAAGGCCTCGGGGACGCCCTCCAGCGGGATCTCGTCGGTGACCATGGCGGCCAGACGCAGGTCACCGGAGCGCACCGGCTCCGCGAGCAGCGGGATGTCCCGGGCCGGGTCGGAGGACCCGTACACGCAGCCCTGGAGCGTGCGCGCCTGGTGGAACAGCTCCAGGGCGCTGAAGGCCACCTCGTCCTGGTGGGAACCCACACCCACCACCGTCACGGTCCCGCCCCGGCGGGTCGAGTTCCACGCGGTGCGCACCACCTCGGACCGGCCCACCACCTCGAAGGCGTGGTCGACCCCGCGCCCGGAGGTGAGCGCCCGGACGGCGCGGTGGGTGTCCGAGCCGGAGACCAGGTAGTCGGTGGCGCCCAGCGAGCGGGCCAACTCCTCCTTCTCCGGGGAGACGTCCACCGCGATCAGGGGGTCCGCCCCGGCGATCCGGGCCGCCTGGAGGAGTGACAGGCCCACGCCGCCCATGCCCAGGACCAGCGCGGACTGGCCCGGCCGCACCTTCGCGGCGTTGTTCACCGCGCCCCAGCCGGTGAGCACGGCGCAGCCCAGCACCGCGGCGACCGCCGGGTCCACGCCCTCCGGCAGCGGCACCAGGGCGCTGACCGGCACCACCGTGGCCTCGGCGAAGGCCCCCGTGTTGAGTCCGGGGTAGACGGGTGTGCCGTCGGTGAGCGCGGCGTAGGGGGAGAGCGTCCCGTCCAGGGCGCGCTCGCACAGGTGGGGTTCGCCCTGCTCGCAGAACCAGCAGACCCGGCAGGCCGGTGCCCAGTTCAGGATCACCTGCTGGCCCGGCACGACCCCGGTCACCCCGGGGCCGACCGCCTCGACGGTGCCCGCGCCCTCGTGGCCGAGCACGGCGGGCCAGGTCTGCGGCAGCGTTCCGTCGGACAGCGAGAGGTCGGAGTGGCACACGCCCGCCGCGACCATCCGGACCCGCGCCTGGCCGGGGCCCGGGTCGGGCAGGACGACGTCGCGGATCTCGGGGGAGGCGTCGGTGGCGAGGAAGACGGCGGCCCTGACGGTCGTACTCATGGTGAGCTCTCCAATCGCGGAAGTCCCGTGACCCTAGCAATACCGGCCGGTCGGTCTCCTGCGCGGGTGTGCTCACCGAGGGCCGTGTCGCCCCTCGGGAGAAGGGCCCGCCCGCTTTGTGGAAAGCCTGTGTTGGCGGGGCTTCGGGGCGGGTATCTCCCTTCTGTCAGCCGGAGAGCACGGTGTGGTCGGGGCTCGGAGCAGCGCGCGCCACCCCACCTCCGGTACGCCTCGACGGGGAGGTTCCATGGCTCGACCCGACGGCCCCGTGGCCGCGCTCCCACGACGGCACTACCTGATGTGCCGCCCCACCTACTTCGCGGTGGAGTACGCGATCAACCCCTGGATGGATCCGGCCGCCGGGGTGGACCGCCCCCGCGCCATCCGCCAGTGGGAGGGCCTGCGGGACCTCTACCGCTCCCTCGGCCACCGGGTCAGCGAGATCGCGCCGATCGAGGGTCTGCCCGACATGGTCTTCGCCGCCAACGGCGCCCTGGTCGTGAACGGACGCGTCTACGGCGCCCGGTTCGCCAGCGCCGAGCGCACCCCCGAGGGACCGGCCTACCTGGACTGGTTCCGCCAGGAGGGGTACACCGAGACCCTGGAGCCCAAGCACGTGAACGAGGGCGAGGGCGACTTCATCACCCTCGACGACGTCATCCTCGCCGCCACCGGGTTCCGCACCGAGGCCGCCGCGCACCAGGAGGCCGAGCGCCTGCTGGGCCGCCCGGTCGTCACGCTGCAGCTGGTCGACCCGCGCTTCTACCACCTGGACACCGCGCTGTTCGCCCTGTCGGGCGACCGGATCGCCTACTACCCCGGCGCCTTCTCCGAGGGCAGTCTCCGAGTGCTGCGCTCGCTCTTCCCGAACGCCCTCATCGCCACGGAGGAGGACGCCTCGGTCCTCGGGCTCAACGCCGTCTGCGACGGCCGTGACGTCGTCATCGCCGCCGAGGCCGTCGGGCTCGCGGACCGCCTGCGGGCGGAGGGCCTCACGGTCCACCCGGTGGAGCTCGACGAGCTGCGCAAGGCCGGGGGAGGGGCCAAGTGCTGCACCCTCGAACTGAGGGACGCGCCCACGCCCTGACCTCGCCCGGGGACAGGCACCGGGCGGGCGCACCGCTCCCGCGCGGCGCCCGCCCCCGGCCGCACCGCTGTGGGATGCGCCACGTGCCCGCCCCGGCGGGTCCGGGGCCGTGCGGGTGCCGCACAGGTCACGACCACGTCGTACCTCCCTGCCGAGGGCGGGCCGGGCGACCCCGGACCAACGACCCACGGTCGTGACCACCGACCCCCTTAGGCTCGGTTCACGTGACGACCAAACAACGCAGACTTCCGCGCGGTGTCCGGGAACAGCAGCTGATCGACGCCGCCGTCTCCGTGTTCTCACGCGGTGACTACCGCACGGTCAGCGTGGACGAGATCGCGGCGGCCGCCGGGACCTCCAAACCGACGGTGTACCACCATTTGGGCTCCAAGGAACGCATCTTCGTCGCCTGCGTACGCCGGGAGATGGAGCGGTTGGTCGAGGCGGTCCGGTCCGCCGTCCACGACCCCCACGCGCCCAGGGACGAGGATCCGCTGCGCCGGGGGATCCAGGCCTTCTTCACCTTCGTCGTGGACCACCGTGAGAGCTGGACGGTCCTCTACCGACGCGCGGCCGTCCAGGGAGAGCCCTTCGCGGGTGAGACCGCCCGGATGCGCGACCGCGTCACCGCCGAGGTGGCCGAGCTCATCACCTCCTGCACCCAGAGCGACTACGGCACGCTCGAACCCCGCGACGCCCAGCTGCTCGCCCGCGTCGCGGTGAGCACGGCCGACGCCTTCGCCGACTGGCTGCTGGACCACCCCGACGAGACGCCCGACACCATGGCCGGGCACGTCACCGCGCTCACCTGGTCGCACCTGAGCGCACGCCGCCCCGCCAGCTCCTGAACGGGGAGGCCACCGCCGCCGGGCGGCGACGGCCGGGCCCGTCCTAGCTCTCGGACCTGCGCTGGTGGTTCAGGGCCAGCAGGCCGACCAGGTCGTAGGCCGCGTGCGAGGCGGCCGTCGAGGTGATCTGGGCGTGGTCGTAGGCCGGGGCCACCTCGACCACGTCGGCGCCGACCAGGTTCAGGTCGGCCAGCCCGCGCAGGATCTCCAGGAGCTCACGGCTGGTCAGACCGCCGGCCTCGGGGGTCCCGGTGCCGGGGGCGTGCGCGGGGTCCAGGACGTCGATGTCCACGGACACGTACAGCGGGCGGTTCCCGATCCGCTGGCGCAGGGCGTCGGAGACCTCGTCCACGCCCTTGCGCATGACGTCGGCCGCGGTGACGATCCCGAACCCGAACCGGCGGTCCTCCTCCAGGTCGCGCTTGCCGTACAGCGGCCCCCGCGTGCCCACGTGCGCGATCGCCTCCGTGTCGAGGACGCCCTCCTCCACGGCACGGCGGAACGGGGTGCCGTGGGTGTAGGGCTCACCGAAGTAGGTGTCCCAGGTGTCCAGGTGGGCGTCGAAGTGCAGCAGGGCGATCGGACCGTGCTTCCGGTACAGCGAACGCAGCAGCGGCAGCGCGATGGTGTGGTCGCCGCCCAGCGTGACCAGCCGGGTCCCGGCGTCGACGAACGCGGAGGCGCCCTGGTCCAGGGTCTCCACCGCGTCTCCGATGGAGAACGGGTTCACGGCGATGTCCCCGCCGTCCACCACCTGGAGGCGCTCGAAGGGGGCCACGTCCAGGCCCGGGTTGTACGGACGCAGCAGGCGGCTCGCCTCGCGGATCGCGGACGGCCCGAAGCGAGCGCCGGGCCGGTACGACACACCGGTGTCGAAGGGGACCCCCACGACGGCCACGTCGGCGTGGTCGACCTGGTCGAGACGGGGCAGCCGGGCGAAGGTCGCCGGGCCCGCGAAGCGGGGGACGAGGCTGGAGTCGGTGGGTCCGATCGGGCTGTTCATCTGGTCCGTTCCTGTCGTGGGCTCGGTCACGGCCAGCGTAGGGAGCGACTAGGCTCCGCTCCAGTAGCCGAACCGTACGAGTCGGATCCGTTCCTTGGATAAATCATCCAAGGAACCCGGTGCGGCGGGAGGGGAACAGATGAGCGGAGTGACGGACGCCGTGGACAGCCACCACGTGCCCCTGAGCGTGGTCACGGGCCGCCGCGACCTCGCCCTGGAGACCGTGGTCGCGGCGGGTGACCCGGCCATCACCTGGGCGGTGGCCAGCGAGATGGTCGAACCCGCGGCCTACCTGCGCGGCGGGGAGCTCCTGCTCACCGCCGGGGTCAACCTGCCCGGCACCCCGGAGGGGGCGCACGCGTACGTGGGCTCCCTGGTGCGCGCCGGGGTCGGGGCCGTCGGCTTCGGAGTCGCCCCGATCCACACGACCGTGCCCGAGCTCCTGGTCGAGGAGTGCCGTGCCCAGGGACTGCCGCTGTTGGAGGTCCCCGGATCCACCCCCTTCGCGGCGATCAGCCGCGCGGTCGGGGAGGAACTGGCCGAACGCCACCTGCGCGACGTACGCCGACTCGGTGAGGCCCACCAGGCGCTGGCCCGCGCGGTCACCGCGGCCTCTCCCGTGGAGCGCGTCCTCGCAGTGCTGGCCGACGCCCTCGGCGGCTGGGCGGCCCTGGAACCCTCCGATCCGGCCGCACCCGCCCACCGCACTCCCGGCGCGCCCCGCGCCGTCGACCCCGCCCTGCGCCCGCTGCTGGCCCGGCTCACCGCGCCGTCGGGACCGCGCGGGGCCAAGGCCCCCAGCGGCGACGACGAGGTGTTCCTCCACACCGTCGGTTCCCCGCCGGAGGAGTACGGCGTGGTCCTGGTGGGCCGTCCCGAGCCCCTGGGCATCACCGACCGCGCCGTCCTGCGCACCGCCACCGCACTGATCGACCTGCTCTCCCGCACGGTCGACGACTCCGCCACGCTCCTTGGCGGGCTGCTCACCGGCCTCCTCCTGGACGGCGAGCTGGACGAGGCGGCACGGCCCCTGCTCACCGAGCTCACCGCGCTCGGCGGACGGCCGGACACGACCGGACTCCACCGCGTGCTGCGCGCCCGGCCTCCGGGCGCGCGAGGCCGTGCCGGGGAACCCGACCCGCCGCTGGGCACGCACCTGGTCGACCGGGTACGAAGGTCGTCCGACGACGGCCCGGCCTCCGAGGACACCGTGCGCGCGGTGCTCGCGGACCGGGGGAACGAGGCCCACAGGGCGCACCTGCACCTGCTCGGGTCCCACGGGTGGACCGTGGCCCTCGGCCCGCCCGTACCCCCGAGCGAGCTGCCCCGAGCCGACCGCCAGGCGGCCGCACTGCTCGTGCGCGCACGGGCGTCGGGGGCCGCGCTGCTCTGGGCGGACGGCACCGACCCCTTCGACACCCTCCTCGACCCCGCCGGGGCCGACGACCTCAGCCGCGCGCTCCTGGGACCGCTGGCCCGGGACACCGGGGCCGCCCGCAGCCTGAGGGAGACCCTGCGCGCCTGGTTGGCCCGCCACGGCAACTGGGACCGCGCCGCCGCCGACCTGGGCGTGCACCGCAACACCGTCCGCTACCGGATCGGCCGGATCGAACGCGACCTGGGCGTGGAACTGGCCGACGCCGAACAGCGCATGCGCCTGTGGTTCGCGCTCACCCGCCACACCGGTTCCGAGTCCGCCGAGCCCGACGGGGCGCGCCGATAGCAGACGAACCCCGCCCCGTGGCGTGGGTGGCCGCTTCCGGCCACGGCCGCGCCCGGGCCGAGGGTCCCCAGGACCCTGGTGGTGCGGCGTCCTCCCGCGGGGGAACCAGGGTGAACAGCGAGACTCGGGCACAGCCGATCGCCGCAGGAATCGGAAGGTGCTGACCGAAAGGCCCTCCGAATAGAACGCTTCTCCCGGTTCCGTTGGCCCCGCCCGACCGGAACCAGGAAACTGGGGATCTCCTTGACGAACCTGAGGACCTGGGGGCCCACATGATCGCTCGTGACCAGCTGAGTGGGTTCCGGTTGGTGGGCGGGCGCGGGGTGGTCGGACACGAGGCCCCACCCGACTGGTGGCACCGTGTCGCCGGGGACCGCCTCCGTGGCGCCACCGCGCTCCGCCGGAGTCCGCTGTGAGTGGGCGGGGCCAGCCCCCGGGCCGTGAACGGGGAGTACGCTTCCCCCCGTTGGACACCGCGCTGCCCTCGGGGGCCAACGCCCGCGAGCACGCCGTCCTGCTCCGCCGTGTCCACGACGCGCTGCTCACCGGAAGGCCGCAACCCGCGCCCCTGCGCCCGGTGATCGAGGACTCCTGGGGGCGCATGCGCCAGTTCGGCATCGACCCGGACAGCGCGCCGCCGCCCAGGATGGCCCGGTTGGACGAACTCCAGCGCTACCGGGACGCCTCACCGATCTCCGAGGTGCTCCCGTTGATCCGCCGCTCCCTGGTGTCGGTGGCCGACGAGGCCGAACACATCATGCTGGTGACGGACGCCTCCGGGCAGGTGCTGTGGCGGGAGGGGTCGCGCCGGATGCGCGCGGTCGGGGACCGGGTCGGGCTGGTGGAGGGCGCCTACTGGAACGAGGGCAGCGTCGGCACCAACGCCATCGGCACGGCTCTCGTGGTGGGGCGTCCGCTCCAGGTCTACTCCGCCGAGCACTACGTGCGCAGTCTGCACGCCCTCACCTGCGCCTGCGCCCCCGTGCACGATCCCCGGGACGGGCGCCTGCTCGGCGCCATCGACGTCACCGGCCCCGTCTCCACCGTCCACCCCACCACCCTCGCCCTGGTGAACGCGGTCGCCCAGCTGGCCGAGGCCCACCTCCAGGGCCTGCACCACGCCCACCTGGAGCGGTTGCGTTCCGTGGCCGCGCCGCTGCTGGCCGGGCTCTCCCGGCCCGCGCTGGTCGTGGACGACGCCGGATGGACCGCGGCCGCCGTCCACATGGAGCCGGTCCGGAGGGTGCTCCTGCCCAAGAACTGCGAGAGCGGGAACGTCTGGCTCCCCGCGCTGGGGGAGTGCGCCCTGGAACCGCTGCCCGGCGGGTGGCTGATCCGCCCGGGGCCGGAGGACCGGGCCGTGCCCTCCACCGTCACCCTGGACCTCACCAGACCGGGCTCCGCCACCGTGTCGGTGGCCGGGGACAGCGGCGCGTGGTCGCAGCGCCTGTCGCCGCGCCACACCGAACTCCTCCTGCTGTTGGCGGTGCACCGCGACGGCCGCTCCGGGACCCAGCTCTCCCACGACGTGTTCGGCTCCGACCAGCACGTGGTGACCGTGCGGGCCGAGCTCTCCCGGGTGCGCCGCAACCTGGGCGGGGTGATCGAGAGCCGCCCCTACCGCTTCTCCGACGACGTGCGGGTCCGGGTGCTCTCCCCGGAGTCGCCGCTGGACCTGCTGCCCGGCTCGTCGGCGCCGGGCGTGCGCGAACTACGCCGGCGCGTGAGCTCGGAGGACCTGTTCGATCGCTCTGGGCGATGACGTCGCAACCTGTTGCAACCGTTGCTGACGGCGCGTGAATGGGATCAACTGTTCCTGCGCGGCCCGCCACCGGTGGGCGGCCTCCGGGCAAGAGAGGGCACGGCGGGCCGTTCACCGGTGCGGGACGCGTCCGCGTCCTTCGCACCTTGAGGGGGGTGACGGGGGCTCACAGCGGACGCGCCGACGGGCTGGTGCCCCGGAAGTGTCGGGGGAGACTCCGGGGCCACCGCGCACACGACGGTACGGCCCGGGGATGTGTGCATCCCCGGGCCGTACCATCACGCGTCGGAGCCGGTCGTGGCGGCTACTCGGCGTCCGCGCGCGGTTCGGGGGCCTCGGGTGACTCGGACGCCGCCGTGTCCTTCCCGGGCGGCTCCGCGTTCGAGGGTGAGCACTGGAAGCAGTCCATCGTGAAGACCTCCTCCTCACCCACCAGACCGGTGAAGTCGCCGCGCAGGCTGTCGTCACCGGCCTCGCGTTCGGCCAGCGCCTCGCGCAGCAGGCGGCCCTCGAACCGGACCTGCTCACCGTCCCGGCTCTGTCCGGTGCACAGGACCTCCAGTCGTCCCCCGCGCGTCTGCTCGCCCCCCGCTCCCTCCTGCTCCCGGGCTCCGGCCTCCTCCTGGTCGCCACCCGCGGTGACGGCGTCCTCGGCCGGGTCCTCGCCGGGTCCGCCCTCGGGCACGGCGGCGCAGGCGAGCGGTGCGGCCACGGGGTGGCCCTTACGGGCGAAGGCGCGCTCGGCCCCGGGGCGCAGGACCGACACGGTCAGGGCGTCGGCGGCTCGTTCCAGCTCCAGCAACGCGGCGTCGGCGTTCTGCTCCGGTGCCTCGTCGGCGGTGCACGAGGTGAGCGGCGCGCACAGCAGCAGCGCCAGTGACGCGGTGACGGTGGTCGAGCGGACTCCCATGACTTCCCCCCGGGGTCGGTGGCGCCGCGTGTGCGGCGCGCTGGCCCACGGAACCAATGTCTCTGATGTGGAGTTCGTGCCCTATGTCCGACTCAGGTGAAAAGGGTGAAAAGTGCGTCATGTTCGAGCCATGCCGGTGTGAGTCGGGACACGCGTGTGGGTACCGTGCCCGGTGAGACGACGCGACCGCCCGGCGGGACCGACGGAGGGAAAGGGGAGGCCACACGGGGCGCGAACCCGCAGACACCGCCGCTGGGCTAGACTCGGGACATTTCCCGAACCGTGTTCCACCACGGTGCACTCCAGCCGAACTCCGCACCGCCGGGCTCCCCGTGGCTTCGACGCCACAGGAAGCCCACGGTGAACCAACGGGCCGTGACCGGCGTCGAACCAGGGGATCAACGACGATCCCCGGATCGTCCCGCGCCGACGGCCGCCCACAGACCGTCCTTCCTTCGGAGGTGGATCGTGTCCGCTGACCACCGAGAGCAGCAGCCCAGCCAACAGGGTTCCCGTATCGACCCGCACGTCGGCCGTTACGCACTCCGAGCACAGGGCATGGTCGCATCGGAGGTCCGGGCACTCTTCGCGGTCGCCTCGCGGCCGGAGATCGTCTCCCTGGCGGGCGGCATGCCCAACGTGGCCGCCCTGCCCCTCGAACAGCTCGGTGACCTCGTCAAGGACGTCGTCTCCGAGGAGGGCGCCACCGCGCTCCAGTACGGCTCCGCCCAGGGCGACCCCGTCCTGCGCGAGCAGATCTGCGAGTACATGACCCTGGAGGGCGTACGGGCCAGCCCCGACGACCTCATCGTCACCGTCGGCTCCCAGCAGGCCCTCGACCTGGTCACCCGGGTCTTCGTCGACCCCGGCGACGTCGTCCTCACCGAGGCCCCCACCTACGTCACCGCGATCAACACCTTCGCCGCCTTCCAGGCCGACATCCGCCACGTGGGCATGGACGACGAGGGCGTGGTGCCCGAGGAGCTGGAGGAGGCCCTGGTCCGTGCCGAGCTCGACGGGCGGCCTGTCAAGTTCTTCTACACGATCCCCAACTTCCAGAACCCCGCCGGGATCACCATGAGCGCCGAGCGCCGCGCCCGGGTCATGGAGGCCTGCGAGCGCCACGACGTGCTCGTGGTCGAGGACAACCCCTACGGCCTGCTCCGCTACGACGGCGAACCCGAACCCACCCTGTACTCCCAGGGCAGCGGCAACGTCATCTACCTCGGTTCCCTCTCCAAGACCCTCTCCCCGGGCCTGCGCATCGGCTGGGCCCTGGCACCGGCCGCCGTGCGCGCCAAACTGGTCCTGGCCGCCGAGTCCGCGATGCTCAGCCACTCCACGTTCAACCAGCTCGTGGTGCGGCGCTACCTGAACACCTTCCCCTGGAAGGAACAGATCAAGGCGTTCAACTCCATGTACGGCGAGCGTCGCGACGCGATGCTCGGCTCCCTGGACGCGATGATGCCGGCCGGATGCACGTGGACCCGCCCCGAGGGCGGGTTCTTCGTGTGGGCCACCCTGCCCGAGGGCATCGACGCCAAGGCCATGCTGCCGCGCGCGCTCAACGAGCGCGTGGCCTACGTGCCGGGCACCGGCTTCTACGCCGACGAGCGCGGCCGGGACAGCATGCGGCTGAGCTTCTGCTACCCCACCCCCGAACAGATCCGCGAGGGCGTCCGCCGCCTCGTGGCCGCGATCGAGGGTGAGATCGACCTGCGCGACACCTTCGGACCCGCGATCCCCACGCCCACTGAAGGCAGCCAGGCACCCACCCCTGACCTGCCCTGACATCCTCCCGTAAGGGCACAGCACCATGACCGCAGCACAGAAGGAGGTCCGCGCCGTGGCCGACCTTGACCGGGTCCTCGTCCTCGCCGGAGGGCTGTCCCCCGAACACGAGGTGAGCGTCCACTCCGGCCGCAGCGTCGCGGAGGCGCTGCGCCGACTCGACGTCGAGGTCCAGGTCGCCGACGTCGACGCCGGGCTGCTGGACCGGCTCGCCGCCGATCCGCCCCAGGTGGTCTTCCCCGTCCTGCACGGGGCGGCGGGTGAGGACGGCGCGATCCGCGAGGTCCTGGAACTGGTCGGCGTGCCCTACGTGGGCGCCCGGCCCGACGCCTGCCGCCTGGCCTACACCAAGCCCGCCGCCAAGGCCCTGCTCGCCGAGAAGGGCGTGCGGGTGCCGCGCGGCGCCACCCTGCCCAAGTCGGCCTTCCACGACCTGGGCGCCCCGGCCCTGCTCCGCCGTCTGGCCGACCGCCTGGGCCTGCCGCTGTTCGTCAAGCCCGACCGCGGCGGCTCGGCGTTCGGCGCCACCCCCGTCACCTCGGTCACCGACCTGTCGACCGCACTGGTGTCGTGCTTCGCCTACAGCGACTCCGCGCTCGTGGAGGAGCAGGTCCAGGGCACCGAGCTGGCCATCGGCGTCCTCGACACCGGCGACGGCCCCGTGGCGCTGCCCCCGGTGGAGATCGTCCCCGACGGCGGGGTCTACGACTACGCCGCGCGCTACACCGCCGGGCGCACCGAGTTCTTCTGCCCGGCCCGACTGGACGAGGACGTGGTCGCCGCCGCCACGGAGGTGGCCCTGACCGCCCACCGCACCCTGGGGCTGCGCGACTTCTCCCGGACCGACCTCATCGTCGACGCCGACGGCGAGGCCATCTTCCTGGAGACCAACGTCGCCCCCGGCCTGACCGAGACCTCGACGTTCCCGATGGCGGCTGCCGCCGCCGGACTGGACTTCGCGGTGGTGTGCCGCGAGCTCGCCCACCAGGCGCTCCTGCGCGGCTGACACGGACCGGTACGGACCCAACAGCGGCCGGGGGCCCGCCGTCACGGCGGGCCCCCGGTGTGTGTCGGGTCGCTCCGCGTGGTGGGACCCGGTGCCCGGAGCGCGGGTGGGGCTCACACGGCTCCACCGCTGATCTCCGCGGCCAGGCGCGTCGGGTCGTCGGCCAGGGACCGCTTCACGTGGGCGCTCCACGCGTCGGCGAGCACCTCGGCGGCACCCTGCGTCAGGCCGTCCAGCGCGACGCGGACGGAGTCGGCGGGATCACCCTTGGGGCCGTCGTAGGCGGCACTGAAACCGGTGTCGACCGCGCCGAGGTGCAGCCCCGTCACCAGGGTGCCCTGGTCCGCGAGCTCCAACCGGACGCCGTTGGTCAGGGCCCACTGCGCGGCCTTGGCCGCGTGGTAGCCGTTGGTCCCGGGGTAGGCGAACCAGGACTGCGCCGAGAGCACGTTCAGGATCGCCCCGCCACCGTTCGCGGCGAGCACCGGGGCGAAGGCGCGGACCATGGCGAGCGTGCCCCAGAAGTTGGTGTCCATCTCCTGCCGGAGCGCGGCGAGCTCGCTCGTCACCAGGTCGGTCCAGTTGCTGATACCCGCGTTGTTGACCAGCAGGGTGACGTCCCCGGCCCTGGTGCGGGCCCTCGCCACCGACGCGTCGTCCGTGATGTCGAGTTCCAGGGGGACGACTCCGGGGAGATCGATCTCCCCGGGTCGTCGGGCGGCGGCGTACACGCGCTCCGCACCGCGTTCCAGGAGCTGCTGGGCGAAGAGCCGGCCGAGACCGCGGTTGGCCCCGGTGACGAGGGCGACGGAACCCTCGACGGCGAAGTGCTGGGTGTGGGTTGACGAAGTGTCCATGTCGGGGACACTAGGACCTGACGTCAACGTGAGGTTCAAGTGCCGAGGAGGAATCCGTGCGCATCGGTGAGGTGGCCCGGCGTTCCGGTGTGAGCGTGCGGGCGCTCCGCTACTACGAGGAGCAGGGCATTCTCAGCTCCGAGCGCGGTCCGGGCGGCCAGCGCGATTTCGACGAGGGGGCCGTCGACCGGGTCCGCCTGTTCCAGCAGTTCTACGCGGCGGGTCTGTCCAGCCGCCGGATCGCCGAGCTCCTTCCGTGCGTCGAGACCGGGGCCACCAACGCCGAGCAGCGGGCCATGCTCGTGCGCGAACGCGGCCGCATCGTCGAACGGATCGGCGCGCTGGACACCGCCCTCGCGCGCATGGACGACCTGATCCTCGCCGCCGGGGACCACTCCGACTGACCCCGAGCCCGGGTGGGCGCCACGCCACGGCGTCCACCCGGACCCACACACGCGGTCACGCGCTCCGCGCCCGTGTCACCCGGCCGGTGCGTCCAGGGCGCGCTCGACGACGTCCCGCACGGTCGCCTGGAGCAGGTCGACCTTGTAGCCGGTGGCGGGCAACGGGGAACAGAGCTCCACGATCGCCTCCAAGGCCCGGTCCACCTCCTCACCCGGGGCCCGGCCGGGTACCGAACCGACCAGGGCGCGCTCCACCCCTGGCAGCCGCAGCGGGGTGCGGGCCACCCCGCCCACCGCCACCGAGGCGCGGGTCACGGGACCCCGCCCCTCCTCGGCGCACTCCAGCCGGACCACCGCCTCGACCAGCGGCCACTCCGCCCGCGAGCGTCCCGCCACGCGCAGGTGGGCCGCGCGCCCGCCTGACACCGGGGCTGGCAGGGCCACCGCGACCAGGAGGTCGCCGGGGGCGAGCACGTGGTCCCGGGTCGGATCGGTGCCGTCGTACAGCTCGGCCAGGTCCCGCTCGACCTCCGCCCCCGACCCCCGCTCCACCACGACCACGGACGCGTCGTACGCCAGCAGTGCCACCGCCAGCGACGACGGGTGCGGGGCCACGCACGGGCCGAGGTCCACCACCACGGCGCGCAGGTGGTCGCCGTCGCGGGCCGGGCACGAGTCCCCGCCGGTCTGGAAGCACTCGAAGGCCGGGTTGCGGAGGTAGGGGCAGCGGTTGCGCTGGAGCAGGTTGCCGCCCACCGTCGCCGTCCCCCGGATCTGCGGGGTGGCCAGCGCACGCGCGGCGGCCGCCAGCCCCGGGTAGGCCTCGGCCAGGAGCGGGTCGGCGCCCAGCTCCGCGACGCTGGTCATGGCGCCGATCCGCACCGCTCCGTCGCCGTCCCACCGGGGACCGCGCAGCTCGGGCACGTCGACCAGGTCCACCAGGGGGCCGGGGGCGATCACCCCGGCCTCCACACAGGTGACGAGGTCAGTGCCTCCGGCGCGGGGAAGCGCGCCCTCGACGAGCTCCCTGGCTGCTCCGGCCACGCTCGTGGAGCGGGTGACGGTCGGGACGGTTCCTCGCTGGGTGCTCAACGCAGTCCTCCGATCAGTCGGTCCGGGCGCAGCGGCAGGTCGTGCGGGCGCCAGCCGGTGGCGTCGTACACGGCGTTGCCCAGGGCCGCCGCCACCCCCACCACCGAGACCTCGCCCAGGCCGACTCCGCCGCCCGCCACGTGCTCGAACCCCTCCTCGTGGAAGTACACCTCGGTCTCGGGCACGTCGCCCATCCCGGGGATGCGGTAGTCCTCCAGGTCGTCGGAGAGCACCACCCCCGTGCCGAGGTCGTCGCGCCGTTCCTCGTGGAGTGCGTAGCCCACGCCCTGGACCACCGCCCCCTCGCACTGGTTGCGCGCCAGCCGCTCGTCGTAGACGCGACCGGCGGCGATCCCCGCCCAGCAGCGGGTGGGGCGCACGCGCCCGAACCGGGTGTCCACCTCCACCTCCATCACGTGCACAGCGCCGCTCATGCCGCGCCCGACCGCCAGGTCGCCCATGTTCGGGGTCAGCTGACCCCAGCGGTCCCGGCGGCGCTCTCCGATCACGCTCACGCCCTCGGCGGCGGCCAACGCCTCCTTGAACACGTGCTCGGGGACGGGGCCGGTGGCGGGTACGTCGGGGGAGCGCTCACGCAGGGCCGCGCGCAACCGGTCGGCGGCGTCGGCGGCGGCCGGACCCATGGAGGTCGTCGTACGGCTGCCGAAGGAGCCGGTGCCGTGCACCGACGAGCTCCGACCGATCTCCACCCGCAGGCCCGCCGCGTCCACTCCGAGCCGCTCCGCGACCACGCCTCCGAGCACGGCGCGGATGCCGGTACCGATGTCCTGTGTGGCCGAGCGCACCACCAGGGCGCCGCCCTCCACCGCCAGCTCCACCCGGGCGTCGGGGGCCAGCAGGTACGGCCACCCGGCGGCGGCCAGACCCACCCCGCGACGGAACCTCCCGGTGCGCGACCCGCGCGGTCGGTCCCGCCACAGGGGGAGCTCGGCGACGCGTTCGTACAGGGCCCCGCGCTTGGGGTTGCCGTCCCAGCGGCGCCGCAGGGTCAGCGGGTCCACACCCAGCCGCGGTGCCATGGTGTCCACGGCCTGTTCCAGGGCCCACGCCATCGGAGGCCCGCCGGGGCCCCGCATGGGTGCAGCCGGCGGCCGGTTGGTCACCACGTCGTAGTCGCGGACCCGGCGGGGGGAACGGCCGTACATCAGCGCGGCCAGGACGGCGGTGTTGGAGCCCACCGACACTCCGCCGTCGCCGTGCGAGTCCACGCTCAGCGCACGCAGGGAACCGTCCTCTCCGGCGAGCAGGGCCACCCGGGTCCGGGTGGCGGGCCGGTGTCCGGCGTCGGTCAGTTCCTCGGAGCGGTCCAGGCACACCCGCACCGGATGGCCGGTCAGCCGGGCCAGTTCCACGGCGGCCACCACGTCCGGGGAGAGCGAGTTCTTGGCTCCGAACCCGCCGCCGACGTACTCGGCCGCCAGGTGCACACGCTCCCGGGGCAGGCCCCAGTACCGGGCCGCCCGGTCCGCGGTCTTGCTGACCGCCTGCGTGGACACGTGCAGGAACAGGTCGCCGTCCACCCACGAGGCCACGCTCACGTGCGGCTCCAGCGGGCTGTGCACCTGGGTGGCGGTGGTGTACTCCTCGGCCACGAGCAGCGGGTCCCGACAGCGCGCGGCGGTGCGGAGCCGGGCCACGGCGGTGGAACCGCGCCAGCTCAGCACCCCCGGGCCGCGCACGTTCCCGTTCCAGGGGGCCGGAGGAGTCGGTGCCTCGCCGTAGGCGGGCGCCGCCTCACGCTCCTCCCTGGTGCGGTAGAGCACGGGGGCGTCGGGGGCGGACGCGGCACGGGGGTCGGTCACCGAGGGCAGGGGGTCGAGGTCCACCCGCACGGTCGCCGCGCGTTCCCGGGCGAGCGACCGGGAGGGGGCGGCCACCGCCGCGATCGGCTGCCCGACGTAGCGCACCACGCGGTCCTCACCGAGCAGGTCCACCAGGGGCGTCGGTGCCCCGTCGGGGCCGGGGGCCGCGCTCACCTTCCGCACCCGCGCGTGCGGCACCGCCGAGCGCACGATCACGCCCTCCCAGGTGCCCGGCGGGGCGTGGTCGGCGCTGAACCGCGCGCGCCCGGTGACCTTGTCGGGGGCGTCGGAGCGCGGCGGGGCCTGGTCGGGTTCGGTGTCGAACTCTCCGGCGCAGGCCGCGGCCACGGCGGCGAAGATCCCCTCGTAGGCACCGCACCGGCACAGGTGTCCGGCGAGCGCGTCCGCGACGGCGGCGCGGTCGGGGCGGGAGTTCCCGTGCTCGGCGCGCCAGGCGTCCACGAACACGGAGGCCTCCACGGCGAACCCCGGCGTGCAGTAGCCGCACTGGAGCCCGTCGTGGGCGGCGAGGGCGCGCTGGACGGGGTGGACGCCGTCCAGGCCCTCCACGGTGGTGACCGACCGTCCGGAGAGGTGGTCGGCGGGCAGCAGGCAGGAGGCGGTGGGTGCGCCGTCCACCAGGATCGTGCAGGCCCCGCACACGCCGGAGCCGCAGGCGATCTTGGTGCCGGTCAGGCCGAGCCGGTCGCGCAGGTGGTCGGCGGCGCTCAGGCCGGGGTCGTCGGGGGCGGGGGAGGGTGCGCCGTTGACGCTGGTGTCCATGGGCGGCTTCCCGGGGAAGGGGTGGAAGTTGGCATTGACAACTTAAGGCGGTGAAAAGTCCGGTGTCAAAGACCCTGGACGGCGCCACCGTTGTTACCAGCCGGTTTGTGCTGATGTGCCTTGCGTGGTCAATGTGACCCCCGTTACTCTGTCGGAATCTCTATTCCGCCATGAGGAATAGGGATTCCGAATTCAAGAACCCCCTGTGGAGGGCCCGCATGGCAGCAGCCACGGAAACCGAAGCACCCGACCGGCCCCGCCCCCGCTTCTACCGGTCCCTGTTCTTCCAGGTGATCGTCGCCGTCGTGGTGGGCGTGCTGATCGGACACCTGTGGCCCTCGTTCGGAGAGAGCCTGCGCCCCCTGGGCGACGGCTTCATCCGACTGATCAAGATGCTCATCGCCCCGCTGATCTTCTGCGTCATCGTCACCGGCATCGCCAAAGTCGGAGACCTGGGCGCCGTGGGCCGGATCGGGATCAAGGCGCTGGTGTACTTCCAGGTCGTCACCGCCTTCGCCCTGCTCTACGGCATGGTCGTGGCCAACCTCCTCAAGCCCGGCGTGGGCTTCGAGGTCAACCCCGCCGACCTCGACACCGGCGCGCTGGAGGAGGTGACCCAGGGCGGCGAGATCCCCGGTTTCGCCCAGTTCCTCCTGGACGTGATCCCCGAGAGCGTCGTGGGCGCCTTCGCCGAGAACTCGCTGCTCCAGGTCCTGTTCTTCGCCGTCTTCGTCGCCCTGGCGCTGTCCAAGATGGGGGAGCGGGGCAAACCGATCCTCGACCTCATCGACCGCTTCACCGACGTCATCTTCACCTGCATCGGCTGGATCATGCGCGTCGCGCCGCTGGGCGCCCTGGGTGCCATGGCCTTCGTCATCGGCGCCTACGGCCTGTCCTCGCTCAGCAGCTTCGGCATGCTCATCATCGCCTGCTACTCCGCCGCCGCCGTCTTCCTCCTGGCCCTCGCGGTGATCGCCCGCGTCCTGGCCGGGGTCAACCTCTGGAAGTTCCTGCGCTACACCAAGGAGGAGTTCGCCCTGGCCATCGGCGCCGCCTCCTCCGAGGCGGTCATGCCGCGCATCATGCAGAAGCTCACCAACGCGGGCTGTTCCAAGGCGACCACCGGCCTGGTGGTGCCCACGGGGTACTCCTTCAACCTCGACGGCGCTGCGATCTACCTGCCCATCGCCGCGCTCTTCCTCGCCCAGGCCTTCGGCGCGGACCTGAGCATCGCGGACCAGCTGATGATGGTGCTCATCCTCCTGCTGACCTCCAAGGGCATGGCCGGTGTCCCCGGATCGGCCTTCCTCGCCCTGTCGGCCACCGCCACCGCGCTCGGCGCCTTCCCGGCCGCGGGCGTGGCCCTGCTCCTGGGCGCGGACCGCCTGATGGACACCATGCGGGTGTCCATCAACCTGCTCGGCAACTGCGTCGCCACCTTCGTCATCGCCAGGTGGGAGGGGCAGCTCGACATGGAACGCATGCGCGCGGTCCTCGACGGCAGGGAACCGCCCGCCCGCGAGGAGGACGCCGAGACCGAGGACGCTCCGGACCGTTCGGAGGCTCCGGGGGGTTCGGAGGAGACGGAGTCCGTCTCCGTGTCCGCCCCCGCTCCCGAGCCGCACCAGGACCGGTAGCCGCGACGGGAACGGCCGGGGCGGCCCCCGCCCTCGGGGGCCCGGCCGGTGCGCGGGGGGGCAGTGGGGCGGGGGCGGTCGGGCCCCCGCCCCAAAAGACC